>DATNIJ010000029.1:0-6286 GCA_035604475.1 Alphaproteobacteria bacterium | reverse complement strand
CACGAGCGCAAACGCCATCGCTAAACTCTCAATCGTCGCAGCATGCTGTGGCATCGGGGTGCTCCTTTTGTGGACCTTGGTCGGCCACAGGGGAGTACCCCTTTCTTGCCCTGACACACAGACTGTTACGTCACCGGCGGCCGATCGCGGCTATGCGCGGGGGCGCAGGGCGCCAACAATTCCCATTGACGGGATTTGCGGAATTGCCGTTAAGCTATCTTCTCGCGCCCGCTATGCTCGAGCGCTAGGGAATGGCGCACTTTGCGAGGGGCAAGGCCATGACGCTCAACCGGATCGCGATGATAACGCTCGTCGCCGCCTTGGCGCTGTGGTCCGCTGCCGCGTCGGCGCAGGACGTGACCGGCGTGTGGTCAGCGAGCGATGGAGGGACTTATTATATCCGTCAAATCGGTCCCGAGGTCTGGTGGTTCGGCGACGGAGGAACGGGCTTCAGCAACGTCGCCCATGGCCGCTTCGAGGGCGACCACATCCGGCTCGAGTGGGCGGATGTCCCCAAGGGGGGCACGCGAAGCCAAGGCGAGCTCGTGCTCGTGATGGAGAACCCCGGTCGCATGGTGGCGCGGCGGGCGACGGGCGGCTTCGGCGGACGGGTTTGGACGCGACAGTAGAGTTGCGTCATCGCCGCGCGCACCGTTTTACGGGAGAGATCGATGGCATCCGTGACCGAGCCAAGCGAGGCCGAGCTTCTCGCCAAGGCGGCCAAGTACAGCTTCCGCGCACGCATGGACAAGAAGACCGCCGAGGGTCCCGTGTTCGCGCGGGCGAGCGGCTCGATCGTGACCGACGTGAACGGCAAGAGCTACCTCGATTTCAACTCGGGCCAGATGTGCGCGGCGCTTGGCCACAATCATCCCACGGTCACGGCCGCCATCAAGGCGGCTTGCGACACCATGATCCACGCGCACAGCAGCCACTATAACGTGAAGGAGATCGAGCTCTCCTACCGCCTCGGCCAGATCATGCCGGCGCCGCTCGAGAAGAGCCTCTTCGGCGAGTCGGGCTCGGATGCCAACGAGCTCGCCCTGATGATCGCGCGCAAATACACGGGCGGCCATGAGGTGGCGAGCCCGCATGTGAGCTTCCACGGGCTCTCGGAGGCGACGCGCGCCGTCACCTTTGCCGGCTGGCACAAGGACCACGGGCCGCTGATGCCCGGCGCCTATGCCATTGTGGCGCCTTATTGCTACCGCTGCCCGCTGGCGCAGAGCTTTCCCGCCTGCGGCTTCGCCTGCCTCAAGACGAGCTTCGAGCTCCTCGACGCGCAAGCGACCGCCCAGCCCGCGGCGGTGATCACCGAGCCGCTTTTCAGCGCAGGCGGGGTGATCGAGCCGCCGGCCGGCTGGCTCAAGGCGCTCCAGGAGATGTGCCATGCGCGCGGCATGCTCCTCATCGTGGACGAGGAGCAGACGGGCCTTGGCAAGCTCGGCAGCCTCTTCGGCTTCGAGCGCGACGGCATCGTCCCCGACATCGTCACGCTCGCCAAGCACTTCGGCGGCGGCGTCGGCATCAGCGCCGTCGTCACCTCGGCCGAGATCGAGGAGAAAGTTATCGCGCGCGGCTTCGTGGCCACGCACTCCCACAGCAACGACCCGCTCATCTGCGCCGCCGGCATCGCCAGCCTCGACGTGATCGAGCAGGAGGACGTTCCGGCCAAGGCGCGCGCCATCGGGGCCGCGATGCGCGAACGGTTGGAGGCGCTGCAGCAGCGCTACGAGCTCATCGGCGAGGTACGCGGCCGCGGCCAGCTTCTCGGCCTCGAGCTCGTGCGCGACCGGCAGAGCAAGGAGCCGGCCACAGAGGAGGGCCGCCGCATCCACAAGATGTGCTTCGAGCGCGGCCTCATCTTCAGCCTAAGGCGCGGCGGCTCGGTGCTGCGCTTCGTGCCGCCGGCCACGACCACGGCGGATCAGATCGACCATGCGATGGACATTCTCGGCAATGCCCTCGAAGCAGCGAGCGCCTAGAGTCCGCGCGAGCTTTGGGCTAGGGTAGCGCATGGGCCGGCCTCGGCAATCGTCGGCCGTGCGCCGGACGGCAAACTTTCGGGAGACGGAAATGAACAGATTCGCGATAAAGGCGGTGTTCTTCGCACTTGCGGTAAGCTTCGGGCTCGGCACCGCAATGGCCAAGGCCGACGAGCTCGGCGACATCAAGAAGCGCGGCACGCTCATCGTCGGCACCAAGGCCGACTACAAGCCCTACGGCTTCCGCGACCCCTCGGGCAACATCGTGGGGCTCGAGCCCGACCTCGCCGCCGACGTGGCGAAGCGCCTGGGCGTCAAGCTCGAGCTGGTGCCGGTCGTGGCGTCCAACCGCATGCAGTTCCTCGATCAGGGCAAGATCGACCTGATGATCGCGACGATGACCGACACGCCCGAGCGGCGCAAGGCCGTCGACATCGTCGATCCCGACTACTACGCCTCCGGCACCAACCTGCTGGCACCCAAGTCGGCACACCTCAAGGACTGGGCGGAGCTCAAGGGCAAGCCCGTCTGCCTCATCCAGGGCTCCTTCTACAACAAGGAGCTGCAGGAGAAGTACGGTATCGAGCCGGTGGCCTTCAAAGGCACGAGCGAGGCGTACGCAGCGCTCAAGTCGGGCAACTGCGTGGGCGTTGCCTACGACGATACGGCGCTTTTCGGCCAGCTCCTCGATCCCGAGTGGAAGGACTACGAGGTGCCGCTCAAGTCGATCCTGGTCGAGCCGTGGGGCCTTGCGGTCAAGCTCGGCGAGACCGATTTCGCGAAATTCGTGCACGACGCCATCATCGACTGGCACAAGACCGGCTTCATTCTCGGGCTCGAGAAGAAGTGGGGTCTGCCGAACTCGCAATACGCCGAGGAGATGCACGCCAAATATAAGTGAGTAAATGCGGAGACCGATCCCTCACCCTTCCCGTCGCTCCGCGACGGGCCCCTTCGTCGATCCGCCTTGCGGCTCGACCCCGCAAGCGGGCGAGGGTAAGAAAATAGCCCCTCTCCCGTTTACGGGAGAGGGAGGGGCCCATCCCAAAGGGATGGGAGGGTGAGGGACTAAAGCCGGGGGGCAGTCTGATGCAGGCGTTCTGGCAGTGGTTTGCCTGGCTGCACGAGCGCACCGGCATCAATCTCACCATCTTCTATGATGCCTTCGACCGGCACCGTTTCATCGACGGCTTCTGGATGACGGTCGAGCTCTCGGTCGTCTGCGTGCTGCTCAGCCTCGTCATCGGCGTTTTGGGCGCCTGGCTGCAGGGCTCCAAGCTCAGGCTCTTGCGTACGGTGGTCCACTGGTACATCCAGTTCTTCCGCAACACCCCGCCGCTTGTGCAGCTCTATTTCTTCTATTTCGGCATCGGGGCCCTCCTGCGCGTCCCCGGCCCCAACGGCATCGCCCAGCCCCTCGTCAGCAACGTCGCCTGGGCGATCCTGTCGCTTTCGTTCTATGCCGGCGCCTTCAACGTGGAGATCTTCCGCGCCGGCATCGAGGCGGTACCTCGCGCTACCGTCGAGGCCGCGGAGTCGCTCGGTTACGGCCGCCTCGCCGCCTACATGCACGTGATCCTGCCGCTCGCCTTCCGCATCAGCCTGCCCGCGCTCAACAACAACCTCGTCAACCTCGTCAAGACGACGACGCTCGCCTATGCCATCTCGGTGCCCGAGATGCTGTGGGTGTCGAGCCAGATCTGGTCGGACGAGGTCAACGTGCCCGAGATGATGAATGTGCTGCTGATCTGCTACGTCGGGCTCGTGGGCGTGCTCGTCCTCGTGATGAACCGATGGGAGCGCGCCTTGCGCGTCCCCGGCTTCGGCATTACCGCGCGGGGGATGGCATGAGCCGCGATGGGCAAGGGATCAGGGCCGCAGTGGCGCGCGGGAGCGATCTCCCGGTGCTGCTGCCGGCTGCCGGACGGCTCGCCCGCAGTGCGGCTGAAGAGCGTGCTTTCGGTTTGCCTGCGCTCCGACTCACGCCCGGCCACGGCGTCGTCATCCTCTTGCTCTTCCTCCTCGCGACGGGAGCGGCCGAGGCCGAGACGGCACCCCTCCACGCCTCCGTCATCATGACGCTTTTGAAATGGACTCCGCTCCTCTTGAAGGGCTTCGCCTTCAACATCGCGATCAGCTTCTTCGCGATGGCGATCGGCACCGCGGCCGGCACCGGGCTTGGGCTCGCGCAGATCTCGCTCCTGCCGCCGGTGCGGCGGACGGCGTCCTTCGCGATGCATTTCTTCCGCAACGCGCCGTGGCTGGTGGTGCTCTTCTATTGCATGTTCCTCCTGCCTTTCCAGGTGCGCATCTTCGGCGTTGAGGTACCGCTGCCCGACTGGATCAAGGCGACTTTCGGGCTGGGGCTGCCCGTGATGGCGAACGTGGCGGAGATCGTGCGGGGGGCCGTGCAGTCGATCCCGAGCGGCCAGTGGGAGTCGGCCAACTCGCTCGCCTTCAGCCGGCGCCAGACGATCTGGATGATCATCCTGCCGCAGTGCGTGAAGCGCATGCTGCCGCCCTGGATGAACCTCTACGCCATCCTCGCCATGTCGACCGTGCTCGCCTCGGTCGTGGGCGTGAGCGAGGTCATGACGCTCACGGGCGACGTGCTGGCGGCCGAGAACCGGTCGGAGCTGCTGCTGCCCTTCTACAGCTACATCCTCGTCTGGTTCTTCCTCTACTGCTATCCGATCGCGCGCTGGACGGTCAGTCTCGAGCGCCGCTTCTCGGTCAACATCTGAGGTCGACTGCCATGGTCACATCCGGGGACAAGCCGATCGTCAGCATAAGCGACGTCCACAAGTCCTTCGGCTCGGTCGAGGTCTTGAAGGGGGTCTCGATGGACGTGCGCAAGGGCGAGGTGGTGTGCATCATCGGTCCCTCCGGCTCCGGCAAATCGACCCTGCTCCGCTGCATCAACGGGCTGGTGCCGATCGACAAGGGTGCGATCCGCGTCGCCGCCTACGAGGTGCACAAGCTGATGAAGGACAAGGAGCTCCTGGCGTTGCGCCGCGAGGTCGCCATGGTCTTCCAGCAATACAACCTCTTCCCCCACAAGACGGCACTCCAGAACGTGATGATGGCCCCCATCCACGTGCTCAAGGAGGACAAGAAGGAGGTCGAGACACGCGCGCGGGCGCTCATGGTGAAGGTGCGGCTCGCCGACAAGGTGGACGCCTATCCGGGCGAGCTCTCGGGCGGGCAGCAGCAGCGCGTGGCGATCGCGCGCGGGCTCGCCATGCGGCCTGAGATCATGCTCTTCGACGAGGTGACCGCGGCCCTCGATCCCGAGACGGTCAAGGAGGTCCTCGTCACCATCCGCGAGGTGGCGGAGGAGGGCATGACCTGCATCCTCGTCACCCACGAGATGGGTTTCGCGCGCGAGGTCGCCGACCACGTCTATTTCACCGACCACGGCGTCATCGTCGAGCACGGCCCGCCGGCCGAGTTCTTCGCCCACGCCCGCGAGGCGCGCACGCGGGAGTTCCTCTCCCAGATTCTGTAGCGGCGCGGCCCCTTAGGGGAGCGCCTATGCCCTATCGAAAAGGCGCCGGAGCTCGAGCTTGGCCTGAGCCAAGACCCTCTTGCGCTCCGCCGTGAGACTGCGGCCGGCGCGGTTGATGTAGAAATTGAGCATGGACATCGCGGACTGATAGGGGCCCGCCTTCCGCCGCCTGCTCCGCTCGGCCGAGAGCTTGAGCGAGCGCGCGATGCGCTTCGGGTCGCGCCAGGTGAAGGTGCTGCGCTCGATATCGAGCGCATTGCTCTTGCGCATGACGTCCGCGGACCAGTATTGCCGCCGGGCCGGAGGCTTGCTCGCACGCCTGGCCGGGCTCTTGTTCCGCCGTTTGGCCGCTGCACCTGTCTTCCGTTTCGCCATGGCTCAGCCCTCGAAATTCATTGCCGGTAGCCGCGATGCCCGCCTCGCTGCGGGCCTGCGAAGGGCGAGGACGGCGAGGACGATCGGCATCACCCCACGCGCGCCCAAACCCCCGCCCCCACGCTACCCCGGACGATTGCCGCACATGCTTGTTGTATCACGAGGCTTCCCCATCCTACAGTCGAGCAGACCGCAAGTACGCCACAAGAGCGTCGGACGGGAGGAATCATGAGAAGCAAGCTGATCGCGCTATGCGCCGCCTTGCTCGCCATGGGTCTTTGGCCCGCATTCGCGCAAGAGAAGACCTTCGAGCTCAAGATTTCCCACTGGGTGCCGCCCACCCATCCGCTGCAGGCAGCCCTCGAGGCCTGGGCGAAGTCGGTCGAGGAGGCGTCCCATGGGACGATCAAATCGACGA
>DATNIJ010000028.1:0-25581 GCA_035604475.1 Alphaproteobacteria bacterium | reverse complement strand
CGGCCGCGCATCGCGCCCAAGTTGTCGCTCATGTGCGCGGCGTCGGCGGTGCCGGGGATGACCGCGGTCACCGCCGCGTTGCCGAGCAGGAATTTGAGGAAGAATTGCGCCCAGCTCCCGGCGTCGAACTCCTTCGCCCATTCCGGCAGCGCCTTGCCGCGCACGGCGCGGAAGAGGCGGCCGCGGCCGAAGGGGAGTGCGGTCAGCACCGCCGCCTTCACCTCGATGGCGAGCGGGAGCACACGCTTTTCCGCCTCGCGGTCGTCCAGCGAATAGTCGATCTGCACGAAATCGGGCTTCTCGCGCGCAAGGACCGCTTCCACCGCGGCGTAATCGCCGTGATAGGTCGAGGTGATGCCGACGTAGCGGCACACGCCCTTGGCCTTCCAATCCCGGAATTGTCCGAGCGCCTGCTTGGGGTCGCCGACGTTATGGAGCTGCAGCAGATCGACCTGCTCGCTGTGCAGCCGCTGCAACGAGTGCTGCAGCTCGGCCGCGTCCGGCGCTTCGAGCTTGGTCGCGATGAAGACTTTTTTGCGCAGTCCGGCCTGAGCCACCAAGTCGCCGACGACGCCTTCCGCCGAGCCGTAGGACGAGGCGGTGTCGATGATCGAGCCGCCGCCCTCGACCAGGTTGCGCACGACTTGGGCGAGTGCCGCGCGCCTCGCCGCGTCGGGGCCTACGTCGAAGACGGAGGCGGTGCCGAGCCCGACCGCCGGCACGCGCTCGCCGGTGCTCGGAATCGCCTTGGTGACGAGGGGTGCCGCGGCGGTCTGCGCTGCTGCGAGCGCGGGCAGCAACGATGCTGCGCCGAGCCCGGCGGCGAGGGCTGTAAAATCGCGCCGTGTCAGATCGTTCATGTCAGTCTCCCTCAACCGGCTCTGAAGCGATGAGCGCTGCGCGGCGTTCCTGCGTCCGGCCGAGCGCCACGGAGAGTGCCAACCAGCCGAGCGCCACCGGAACCGCGCAGGCGGCGATCCCGGCAAGCTTGAGGCCGAGCACCTGAAGGCTGTCGAAGAGCCAGCCGTAGAGCGCGTCGGAACCGCGGAACAGGACGACGTCGATCAGGTTCTTCGCCTTGTACTTCGCCTCGCGCGAGACGACGGTGAAGAACACCTGCCGTGCCGGGTTGGAGATGGCGAAATTCATCGTCCGCTGGATGGTTTGGAAGAATACCACCGCGGCGAGACCGGGCACCAGCGCCAGCACGGTGAAGGCCACGATGTAGACCGCGGGCAGGGCTGCCGCCGCGGGTGCCACGCCGAAGCGCTTCAAGAGGCGCCCGGTGGCGAAGGACTGCGTCGCCAACGTCAGCAGACCCACCGCCAAGTCGATGCCGGCGAAGAGCCGCGTCTGCTGTGCTGGATCGTGGATGGTCGCCGAGACGATGTTCGCCTGTTGGTAATAGAGGAAGGTGCCGCCGAAAGACATCAGACTGACCCAGACGGCGACGCCGAGCAGGTAGGGCTCGCCGAACACTTCGGCGATGGCGGCAAAGGCACTGCCGCCGATCCGCGCCTCCTCGGCCTCCGCCGGTCGGACAGCTTCCACACGCGGCTTTTCCGGCACGTGGCCGCCGGCAAGCGCCGCCTTCTCCAGACGGTGCGCGCAGAGCACGGCGAATTCGAGGAACGCGACGGCGACGATCAAGAGATTGACCGGCCCGAGCGGCACCGAGAGCCAGATCGTGATGACGGGTCCGAGCAGCGCGCCCGCCGTACCCCCGGCGCCGATGAAGCCGAAGAGGCGCTTGCCCTGCTCGCTGGTGAAGATGTCGGCCATGAAGGACCAGAACACGGCGATCGCGAAGAGGTTGAAGACGCTGACCCAGACGAAGAAGGTGCGCGCGACCTCGACCGTGGCGATGTGCAGCGTGAGGAGCAGCCAGAAGAGTGCCAAGTTGGCGACGAAGAAGTGATAGACGAAGGGAATGAAGCGCGCGCGCGGCAGGCGCGCGACGAGCGCGCCATAGAGCGGCTGGGCCAAGAGCAGCACGACGAACGTCGCGGTGAACATCCAGGGCAGGTTGCGCACGCCGCCTGCGATGCCCATCTGGTCGCGCAACGGGCGTAGCACGTAATAGCCGGCGAGTAGGGAGAAAAAATAGGCGAACGACCAGAGCAGTGCGCTTAATTCCGCCGCTGTCACCGGAACCGCCCGCGCGACCCAGCGGTGCAAGGCGCGCGTGCTGGTGCTGCTGGTCATGGCGGCGTCACGGCACAAGCAAGAGGCGCTGGCGCGTCTCCGGCGTCGTCATGCTGTGCCATCAAGGGCCTCCCTGGGCGATTTTCGCGTCGGCGCTCAGCGGAGCCGGGCCGTCCGCGACGATGGCGCGGCGGCCGCGAAGGCATCAGCCGCTCAGCTGGCATTCTCCGCATGACAACGGGGTCGGCGTGAATATAGCAATTCGCCGGCTAGCCGGAAAGTCACGAAGCCGGGAGGCAGCACCGCGAACGTCCCCGGCGCGCGGATGACGTCGCGCGCACCTATCTTGGCGGCGCTGCGTGGCTCGCGGCGGCCTCGGCCTTGCCTTCAGGCGGCACAGAGGCAGCAAAGACTTCTCCGCTCTTTGGCGCGGGCGAGTACCTTCTCCAATTGCGCGAGCGTGACACCGTCGCGGCGCATCACGAGATGCACCAGCGGGTCGGCGAGGACCTCGCGGAGACTGGGCTCCTTGCCCGCTTCGCGCCAGGCCTGGTGCCAGGGCGCCGGTGCCGCGGCGGGCGGGGACGGCGGAGTGTGCAATGGTTTCTTCGGCATGAGCGGCCTCGTCTTCTCGGCTCCGCGGAGCGGTGGATGCGGAAGGCGGGCCTCACGAGAAACCCGCCGCAGCTCGGAGCCGGGCGGGTGCCAGGCGCTTTAGCTGCATTTATAACGCGCCCGCAAGCTGTCTGCTTCAAATCGGCGCGAGCACGAATCTATAGCCGCTCTTTTTGATGTCAAATAAAAATATTATACGTTGTCCGTGTGTTAAAATACCCGACGGCAGCGTCACCGTCCGACCCCCTTTCTCCTCTAGTTGATGCACACGTCGCAAGGAGGCTTGCAGTGCCGTCGTGGGTCCTTCGAGACGCGCCCCTTCGGGGCGCTCCTCAGGATGAGGCAAATTTGTATGTGGCATAAAGACTTAACTTCATCCTGAGGAGCGAGCGCAGCGAGCGTCTCGAAGGACCCACCGCGGCCGGTCCGAGGCGCCTTTGCACAGCGCCACATCATGATTTGCCGGTGATCTTCGGATTTGTGTGCATCAACTAGCCTCCCTCTTGGGTCAGACCTTACTCAACCCTGCAGGAGTTTGGAGGCCTCGAGTCCCTCATTCGGCGTCGAGCCGCTCGACCGCCGCGAGCGCGCGCCGTACCGCCTCGTCCATGTTGATGTATTCGAACTCGGCGTTGCGCCCGACGCTCACGATGCCGAGGCCGTTGAGGTAGGCAAGGGCAGCACTCAGCTTCTCGCGGTAATCGAAGGTACGCACCACATAGGCGTATTTGGTGCGCCGGACGCGGCAGAAGCGCACTTGGCCCGGCTCGACAAGCGCCATGCCATGCAGGCCGTCGAGCACGCGCTTGACGATCTCCTCGTCGCCGAGCTCGTGGAAGCCGTCTCCCGGATTGGTGGTGATCTCGGCCGTCACGGCCATGTGCCCCCGGGGCGCTCCCTCGTCGGTGAAGTTGAGCGGGAAGGAGAGGCGGTGGAAGGGAAGGGCTGGGTCCGGCACATAGAGTGCCGTATAGGGCAACGGCTCCGCCGTCTCCACCCCGAGCAGCACGGTGATGAGCGAATTGTAGCGCAAGCCCCGCACGCCCTCGCGGATCGTGGCCGGCACCTCGGGCAGCGCCTCCAGGAGCTCCTCGATCGGGATGGTGGAGACGATGCGGTCGTAGCTTTTGGCAACGCGCCCGTCGCTCACCTGCCAGCGCCCTCTGTCGCGCCACACCTTCGCCACCTTGAAATTCAACGTTACCGCGCGGCAGTCGCGCGCGAAGGAGCGCGGGAGGGACTCGATGCCGCCGCGCTTGGGGTAGCTGAAATAGAGCTGCTGGGTATAGCCCTCGGTCTCGACCCCGACCGCGGACTTGATCACGTCCTCGACGGGCGGGCGCGGCACCCGCCCTTCGACCCAGTCGAAGGCCATCTGGTCGGCGGGCAGGTTCCAGATCTTCTCATTGTAGGGAACCATGTACTTCTCGGCGATGCCCTTGCCGAAGACGTGATAGATCCACTCCTTGAAATTGCGCGGCTTGGGATAGTCGTTGTGCAGGTAGTGGTAGAGGCATTCGAAACGGTCTTGCGGCGCCAGATCATAGAGGCCGTTCTCGAAGGGATATTTGACGAAGCGGCCGTCGAACCAGATGCGGTTGTTGCGCCGGCGCTGGGCGAGATTGTCGCCGAGCCGGGCGTGGAGCAACGCCAGGATCTCCTTGTTGCTCGAGAAGAGGATGTGCGGTCCGCCGCAGTCGAAGGTGTAGCCGTCCTCGAGGAGGCTGCGGCAATGGCCGCCGGTCGAGTGATCGAGCTCGAGCACCTCGCACTCATGCCGGCACCGGCTCGCGACCACGAGGCCGGTAAGCCCGCCGCCGAGCACACCGATCTTCATCCTCGAGGCTCTTCCATTGCGAAGGGTGCCACGTCGCAAGCGTGCTCCGAGAGGGACGGCCGCCCGTCCCTATGCGCGAGCAGGATAACCTCGACGGAGATGCGCGAGAAGAGGTGCCTAGGAATTGAGCTCAGCCCAACGTTTCATCCAGGCAAATGAGGGTCCGTGCGAGCCCGCGCTCCTTATCGGGTCCGGGGACCTCCGCCGTCGCCGACAAGCGTGAACGGCGCCCAGAAGAGCGGGTGCGCGTAGCTGAACAAGGGGCGGTTCTGTGCCTTGTCCATGTAGCCCGGCCCGTCGATCAGCTCCAGCATCGCCCCGCGTAGTGCCTCCGCGCGCGCCATCCCCTCGCTCTCCGCCTCGCGGCGGAAGACGGCCGTGGTCAAGGCGCGGGCGGAAGTGGTCTCGACCGGCCAGTTCGTCACCATAAGCGCCCGCGTCCCCGCATAGAAAAAGGCAAGGCCCAGCCCTGAGACCGCCTCGGCACCGGCCCCGTTTCCCGCCGCCGTGTTGCAGGCCGAGAGCACGACCCAATCCGCATTGAGCTTGAGGCCGAGAATCTTGCTCATGGTGAGCAGCCCGTCGCCCTCGCCGCCGGCGACGCTGGGGGCCGAAAGCGCCAACGCCGGCTCCGAGAGGCCGTCGAGGTCGCCGGGCACCAGGCCGTGGGTGGCGAACATCACCACGCGGCGATCGTCGAGCTTCATCTTGCGCACCGTCTCTTCGCTCGCCCGCGCGCCGAGGAATACGTCCGACTGCGCATTCGCATGGAGGGCAGTGGCGACCTCGCGGACCTCTTCCGCCGTTTCCGGCAGCCGCGGCAGTATGGCGAGCTCGGCCTTATTCACGCTCTCGGTCTTGGGAATGCTGCGCAGACGGATCGCCAAGCCCTTCTTGACGCCGCGGGTCTCGAGCTCGGCCATCTGCGTGCCGCCGCCATGCGCCTTCGCCTCCGCCGCCTCCTTTGCGCTGAACCAGGGATCGCCGAAGCCGACGAAGGGCTTGCGCCCGGCCCCGGACGCCCGCGTGCCGCGCAAGGTCAGGAGGGAGGCCACCGACGGGAGCTCGGCGAGTGCTACCTCGCGCACCAGCCAGGGCACTTTCTTGTAGCCGGAAAACATCACCTCGCCCGGCTTGTCGCGCTCGAGACTGGCCGGCTGCGTTACCAGGAGGGCCAACGGCAATTGTCCAAGGGCGCCATGCGACACCACGAGGAGCCGTTTGGCACCCTTCCAGCCGGCCTCGACGGGCTTCAAGAAGAGCGAGTAGAGCTTGTAGGCGAGTGTCACGTCGAAGGGCGGAATGTCGCCCAAGCTCGAGCCCTCGGGCTCGAGCGCCTTGCGCAGGTTCGCGACGATCGCCTCCACCTCGCTGCGCTTGAGGGCAACGGGTGCAAAGGCGACCGGCCCCTCTTTCGGCACCGCCCAGACGTAGCTGCGCTCCTCCGCCACGTAAGTCGCGATCAGCGCCTCGCCGGGCTCGAGTGTTTTCTGCGCGTCTGCCACGGTCGCCGGCCTCGGATCGATCAGATTGACGTAATCCGGGAAGCGCTTCTCGATTTCCGCGCGGATCGTGGCCCTAGCACCTCGGAGCTGGTCGATTTGCGTGCGCAGCGTTTGAACCGTGGCGGCATCCTGCTGGCCGGACGCCATCAGGAGGATGTTCGAGATGAGCGAATTGAGCCCGGCGATCTGGCGGAGCGCGTCCTGCTCGCGCCGCACCAGGTCCGCGAGCTGAGGATCGCCCACGGCGGCGCGCGCTGCCGAGGCCGCGAGTGCCCTCTGCACGGAGCGGCCACGGGCCGCATCCGCGACGCGGAAGGCCTCCGCGACGGCGTCGGGTCCTGCGCTGCGCTGGTCGGCGAGGAGAGAAAGATACCCCTCGAGAATCTGCTGCAGCCGGAATTCCTTGCCGCTGCCCTCTACCTCCTCGTCGCTTGTCTGGCGCGAGGCCTGCAAGAGAACGGGGACCGCCGCCGCGTAGTCCGAAAGGGCTGCGGCCGGATTGCCGCTTGCCGCGAGCGCCATGGCGTGGAAGCCGCGCGCCTCCGCGGTATCGTAATGCTTCTCTCCCAGCCCCTTGATGCGCCGCTCGAGCGCATGCTGCGAGACCTCGAGTGCGGCTTGGACGCGGTTGCCGTGCAAGGCGGCGACCGCGAAGTCGAGATTGCCGCCCACGAGCACGCGCAGCATCTCTGGGTCCTTCGCCACACCTTGGCGGACAAGGTCGAATTGCTGAAGTGCCTCGGCCCAGCGCCCCTGGGCCACAAGGGTCGAGGCGAGATTGCGCCGTGCGAGGCTGAGCGGGTAGGAATCGGCGGCATGGCCGAGGGCGACATAGGTATCGATGGCGACCTTGTCGAGCTTCTCGGCCTCCGCGTTGCGGCCTTGCGCCGCGATGACATTGCCCAGGCTCACCAACATGATCGCCGTCTCGTTCGCATAGCGCCCGCGCATGCGAAGCTGGTCCATGAGCCCGCGGCGCGATTCGATCTCGGCGTCGATCAGGCGGCCTTGGCGAACGAGATTGCCGGCGAGGTCGCGCAGGAGGAAATCGCTGGCGGTCTCGAATTGGCCGGCCGGCGGTACCACGTCCCAGCTCTTCGATTCAGCCGTCGCGGTGATGTTCTCGGCCAGCGCCCGGCGGTAAAAGCCTTCGGCCTCGGTGAATTTACCCTGCGCCTCGGCATAGGCCGCCTTCGCCCAGTCGTATCTCGAGCGGAACAGGTTCAGCCGCGTTAGCGCGCGTCCGCGCCATGGCGTCGTCGTGACAAGCGTTTCGCACTTGGCGAGCCAGGCGCCGGCGGCCGCCATGTTGCCGAGCCGGATATTGGTGGTGACCAGGAGATAATACTGCCCGACGAGGGCTCCCTTGATACTGGGCGTGCTTTCGGCGAACGCGACGAGTTTCTCGTGCAGCCTGATCTGCTCCCGTAGGTTCCCCGCGCGGCCTTCCGTCAGCGCGAGACCATTGGTGAATTGGTGGTAGTCGTCGATCTTGCTGCTCTTGAGCGGCTCGATCAGCTCGACCGCCTTGCGGTAATCGGCGAGCTCTTGGGCGGAGCGGCCCAACTCTCCCGCGGAGGTGCCGCGGTCGAAATAGAAGCGCGCGGCGGCTGCGCCATCGAGACCCGCAGGCGGGGCCTTGTCCGCGACTGCGCGCGCGGCCGCCACCTTGGCGGGATCGGGCTTCTCGCGGTCGAGCACCGCCGTGATGTCCGCGATCGTGCGCGGCGGCAGCACGAGAGACTGGGCCTCCTCGCTCGAGGTGATCTTGCGCGCGTCCTCGAGCGAGACGGGCGGTGCGGTCGTCGCCGCCGGCGACTGGCCGGTCTCCGGCGCCGGCTCGCTCGGCTTGATGTAGGTTCCGCTCGGCGCCCCGCTGCCGCTGCCCCCTCCCCGTGGTCCTGCGTCGCACAAGGCTGGGAAAGCGGTGGCAACGAGGGCAAGGACTGCTATTGCGGCCGCTCTTCGCCAAGGCGGTATTTGCGGTTCCGAGCAGGAGAGCCAAAGGCGACGCATCTTTGCTCCTCCAAAGGCGCAAATTCTATCGTGGGGGCGGCGCATTGCAAGTGATGACCGTGGCGCGCGGGCTCTTTCCGCGCGCGAGGGAGTGTCGCGATCGCGCGGGCGAAGCGATGGGGCCGGTCTCGGCAGCGGCGGGGAGAAGGGAAGGGGAGATCGGTCGGCGCCTTGCTTGCCGCCGGCGCCCCTCACTCCACGCTTTCGGACTGAAGCTGAATGTAATTCTGTACGCCGACCTTCTGGATCAGCAGAAGCTGGGTCTCGATGAAGTCGACGCCCTTCTCCTCACCCTCCAGAATCTCAACCAGGAGGTCGCGCCTCCCAAAATCTCGTACCGCTTCGCAATGCGAGATGGCTTCGCGAAGATCGTTGATCCCTTTCTGCTCAAATTTGAGGTCGCACTCCAATACCTCCTGGACATCATCGCCGATCAGGAGCTTGCCGAGCCCCTCGTTCGGAACCGCTTCCGAGAGCCCGCGGAGAATCTCCTTCAGCGTCGGCACGCATTTGCCGCATCGGGGACGAACACCGAGCGTCAGCTTGCGGCAGCCTTGCCCTTGATTGCGTGATTGAAACGGACGAAGCGCATCAGCCCGACGATCACGGTGATCGTCACGAGATAGATGAGAAGCTGCGCGCCGCTCGGTCGAGCCGTGTAGCCGATCAGCGTGTGAACCAGGCGCCCAATCAGGCTGTCGTCCGATAGGAGCCAGGACGTGTTCCACACGGTCGAAGTCAGCACGTCGAAATATCCGGCTTGCTGAAGGAACGCGACGGCCTGTGCGGCAAGCCCGGCGGCGAGCAGAGTGATGAGACCCGACGTGACGGAAAACAGGTGGCGCGCGGGGATGGTCAGCAGGCCGAAATACATGAGCGCCGAGAGCCCTGCGCCGGCCAGCACCCCAAGCGCGCCGCCGGCCATCATACCGGCCGCCGAGGTGCCGCCGGATGCCGCGATGCCGTATAGGAAGAGGACGATCTCCGATCCCTCCCGCAGCACCGCCACGCCGCACACGATCGAGAGCGCGGGCAAGGGCCGTTTGCCGGCCGCAACATCGGCGCCCACTTGCCGCATTTCCTGCGCGATCGCGCGGCCGTGGCTCGCCATCCAGACGTTGTGCCACGTCAGCATCCCGACCGCGAGCAAGAGGATGCTGGCGTTGAAGAGCTCCTGGCCCGAGCCCGCGAACAACGAGGCGATCTGGCCGGCGAAGGCAGCCACGAGACAGGCACCAGCTACGCCGCCGATGACGCCATAACCGACCCATAGCCCGCGGCGCGCGACGCCCTGGGTCGCTGCGAGCACGATGCCGACGATAAGGCCGGCCTCGATCACCTCGCGAAAAACGATCACGAGTGTTGCAAGCATCAGGCACCGCCCCCTATTCGGAGATCACCACGCCCTGGATGGTGTCCTCGGGATACTCGTCCATGAAGCGATGGCGGCCCGGATCGAGCGGGCGCAGGCGCACGCGCACGCGCACGCTTCCCTTGCCGTGCGCGGCGATGACGAGGCCGGCGGCTAGAGCCGAGCCGGCAGCGAGGGCGGGGCGGCCGATCGGAGGGCCGCGTCGATCGTGGCATTGATATGTCATCTCTATCTTGTCCTTTTCCTCCCCGTGCTTCGGCTTCCATAGGCCAGGTTCCGAAGTTGCGAATGAGTTGCATTGCTATCATCTACGCAGGCCGAGATCAAGTCGCAACATAGCGGGTTCGCTCCGGCTCAAAACGCGAGGGTTTTCCGCCCGCCGACGACGGTTTCCTTGCGCACGCGCGCCAAATTATGGCCAATCGGCGCCTGGACGGCGGCCTCCTTGGCATGGCCGCGAAAATCGTGTGGCTCGCCGCCGGTCCTCGGCATAAGGTTGCGCGGCCAGCCCCATGCAACGCCCGGATCCGATGGTCTCTCCGCTGCCGCGACAGCTCCTCACCCCGCTGATCGTGGCTTGCGCGCTCTTCATGGAGAACCTCGATTCGACCGTGTTGGCGACGGCGTTGCCGGCGATCGCGCATTCTCTCGGCGAGAGCCCGATTCGGCTCAATCTCGCCATCACCTCCTATCTCTTCAGCCTTGCGGTGTTCATTCCGGCAAGCGGCTGGGTGGCGGACCGCTTCGGGGCGCGCACGGTCTTCCGCGCCGCGATCGGCATATTCACGGCGGGCTCGATCCTCTGCGGCTTCAGCAACTCCCTGCTCGGCTTCGTGCTGGCGCGCATCTTCCAGGGCCTCGGCGGCGCCATGATGGTGCCGGTCGGCCGGCTCGCCATCCTGCGCGCCGTGCCCAAGGCCGATCTCGTGAGGGCGCTCGCCTATCTCACGGTGCCGGCGCTCATCGGCCCCGTCGCCGGGCCGCCTTTGGGCGGCTTCATCACGACCTATTTCTCGTGGCGCTGGATCTTCTGGATCAACGTGCCGGTCGGCGTCCTGGGCATCGTCCTCGCGACGTTTTTCATCGCCGAGACGCGCGAGGAGAACGTGGCACCGCTCGACGTTCCCGGCTTCGTGCTCACCGCCATCGGCCTCACCGGCATCGTCTTCGGCTTCGAGGCGGCCGGCCGCAATATTCTGCCGACCTATATCGTCGTCGCCATGCTCTCTGTCGGGGCTGCCACGCTCGCGCTTTATGTCCGCCATGCGCGCCGGGCCTTCAATCCGATCATCGACTTGGCGCTCTTGCGCTTGCCCACCTTCCGCGCGAGCGTCACCGGCTCGTTTCTCTTCCGCATCGGGGTCGGGGCCATCCCCTTCCTGCTTCCGCTCATGCTGCAGGAGGGCTTCGGCCTCGATCCCTTCCATTCGGGCATGTTGACCTTCGCATCGGCCGCGGGCGCGCTGACGATGAAATTCACGGCGCGACCCATTCTCAAGCGCTTCGGCTTCCGTCCCGTCCTCATCGCCAATGCGCTCGTCAGCGCCGCGTTCATCGCCGCTTGCGGCCTCTTCCGGCCGCACACGCCGACGTGGGTGATCCTGGCGGTCCTCCTCGCGGGCGGCTTCTTCCGCTCGCTGCAGTTCACCAGCACGAACGTGATCGCTTATGCGGAGATGCCCTCCAACCGCATGAGCCGGGCGACGAGCTTCACCAGCATGACGCAGCAGCTTTCGGCCAGCGTGGGTGTCGGCGCCGGCGCCTTGCTGCTTCACCTCGCCTTGCTCGCGCGCGGCGCCGACCATCTCGTCAGCAGCGACTTCTGGCCGGCCTTCCTCGCGGTGGGCAGCATTGCAGCGCTTTCAAGCCTGGTCTTTCTGCCCCTTGCGGTTGATGCCGGGGCCGAGATGTCGGGCCGTCTTCCCGCCCCCACGTCGGCGTCGAAGATGACGCCCGCGCCCGACGGAGACTGAGCTCGCGCGGCATGCCTCGGCGGCATGCATCCGAGGAAGAGCGCCGCACCCTTGCCTCGACCCGGTCGAAGCGGCAGAGTGCGCGTGCTCGCCGAAACGCCGGTTTCGCCGGACGAAGGCTTCGCTCAAACCAGGGAGAGCTTGCATGCCCCAGGCGCTGACGGATGATGGCGTGAAGCTGTATTACGAGGAGGCGGGGAGCGGCTCCGCCGTCATCTTCGTGCACGAGTATGCGGGCGACCATCGCAGCTGGGAGCCCCAGATGCGCTTTTTCTCGCACTGCTACCGCGCAATAGCCTACAACGCGCGTGGCTATCCCCCGTCCGACGTTCCGGCGGAAGTGTCGAGCTACTCGCAAGCGCGCGCCGCCGACGACATCGCCTCGGTACTCAAGCATCTCGGCATCGAGAAGGCCCATGTGGTCGGGCTCTCCATGGGCGGCTTCGCCACGCTTCATTTCGGCTTCCGGCACGCAGCACTTGCGCGCTCGCTCGTGGTGGGCGGCTGCGGCTACGGCGCCGAGCCCGGCAGGCGCGAAGTGTTCCGCGGCGAGTGCGAGGCGACCGCCAAGCTTCTCGACGAGCAGGGCAGCGGGCCGTTCGCCGCAAAATATGCGGTCGGCGCCGCGCGCGTGCAGTACCAGAACAAGGACCCGCGCGGCTGGCGGGAATTTGCAGCACAGCTCGCCGAGCATTCGGTCAAGGGCTCGGTCAACACGATGCGCGGCGTACAGATGCGCCGGCCCTCGCTCTGGGATCTCGTCGAGAGCATGAAGAAGCTCACCATCCCCACGCTCATCGTGACGGGAGACGAGGACGAGCCTTGCCTCGAGCCGGGGCTCCTGATGAAGCGCACGATTCCGAGCTCCGGCCTCATCGTCATTCCCAAGTCCGGGCATACCATTAACCTCGAGGAGCCGGACGCCTTCAACCGCGCCGTCGCCGAATTCTTCCAGGCGGTTGAGAACGGGCGCTGGGGGCTGCGCGACCCGCGTTCGGTGACGAGCGGGGTGCTCGGCGTCAAATAGCGCCGAAGGCCGGGGTGCCGAGCGGCCAGGCGCTCGTCTCGGACAGCCGTGGCGCGGAATCGAGGCAGGGCCCGATGTTGAGAGGCGAGCGCTCCAGGCCTCCCTTGAGCGAGCCGGGGGGGGACCCAAGGAGGCGGGCCTTGCGCGGCCGCGCAGTCCGGCTTCTGCGTCTTTTGCTGCGCGTCCTCGCCGGCCTCCTTCTCTTCTGGCTCGCGCTCATTATCCTCGGTCGCTGGGTGACGCCGCCCGTAACACCGCTCATGCTTTTGCGCCTGCCCGAAACCGGCAGAATCGACCATCACACGGTGCCGCTCGGAGCCATCTCGCGCGAGCTGCAATACGCGGTCATCGCGTCCGAGGACAATCGCTTCTGCTTGCATCATGGTGTGGACTGGGGTGCCGTCTCCGAGGCGGTCGGCGAATACGAATCCGAGGGGCGCTTGCGGGGGGCGAGCACGATCACCATGCAGACCGCGCGCAACCTCTTTCTCTGGCCGGGCGGCGGGTTTGTGCGCAAGGGGATCGAAGTGGCGCTTGCCTATGTCATCGACGCGCTGTGGCCGAAGCGCCGCATCATGGAGGTCTATCTCAACGTCATCGAGTGGGGCGACGGCATTTACGGCGCCGAGGCGGCGGCTGCGGCCTCCTTCCACAAGAGCGCGGCGCGGCTCTCGCGCCACGAGGCGGCCCTCATGACGGCGGTGCTGCCGAACCCGCGCCGCTGGTCGCCCGCGCATCCCACGCCCTATATCGCCGAGCGGGCCGCGATCATCGGCGCGCGTATCGACAGGCTCGAAGGGTTTTACGGCTGCCTACGTTAGTGTTCTCAACCCGCGCCGTCATTGCTTCGCCTGCCTCCGCCGAAGCGAAGCCGCTGCGGCTTCGGGCAGGCAGGTCGGCTTCGCCTCCTCGCAATGACGGTCCGCGGCGGTGCGCTAGCGGGCACCACGGTTGCATCATGACCGGATCGGAGATCGAGCGCCTCATCCAACTCTTCGCCAAGCTCCCGGGCCTCGGGCCGCGCTCGGCGCGGCGTGCCGCCCTCTACCTGCTCAAGCGGCGCGAGACGCTGCTCGAGCCGCTCGCCGCGGCACTGGCCGAGGTAGGGCGGCACATTCGTCCGTGCTCGCGCTGCGCCAACCTCGATACCACGGACCCTTGCGCCATCTGCGCCGATGCGCGGCGCGAGGCCGGCGTGCTCTGCGTGGTCGAGGAGGTCGCCGACTTGTGGGCGCTCGAGCGTGCTAACGCCTTCAAGGGGCGCTATCACGTGCTCGGCGGCACGCTCTCGGCCCTCGACGGGGTGGGTCCCGATGAGCTCCATATTCCAAAGCTGGTCCAGCGCGTGAAGGAGGAGGGGATCAAAGAGGTGATCCTCGCCACCAACGCAACGGTCGACGGCCAGACCACGGCGCATTACGTGGCCGACCGCCTGGCGCCGCTTGGCATCACGGTCTCGCGCTTGGCACACGGCGTGCCGCTCGGCGGCGAGCTCGACTACCTCGACGACGGCACGCTCACGGCCGCACTCAAGGCGCGCCGCCCGGCGTGAGGCCGGCAAAGGCACTCGTCCTCGAGGGCGCTGCGAGAACGCCCGAACCGGCGCTTGAAACGGCACAGACCTTTCATATATTATTGAAATATGAAACATGAGACCGCCCCGAAGGACTTCAGCCGGCGCGCCGGCGCGGCGTCGCAATTCCTGCGCTCGCTCGCGAACCGGCACCGGCTGATGATCCTCTGCACGCTGCTCGAGGGCGAGCGCGCCGCCGGCGAGCTCGGCCGGCGCCTCGGCCTCAGGCCGTCCAATCTCTCGCAGCACCTAGCGAAGCTGCGGCAGGAGCGGCTGGTGGCCACGCGCCGCGTGCGCACGGTGATCTATTACCGGCTCGCCTCAGAACGGGTCGAGCCGATCCTCAGCGAGCTCTATCGCGTCTTCTGCAAGAAAGGCTGAATCGAAAGGATGGCCTGGGAGAACTTCACGCCTCTTTCGGCGTCGCTCGGCGGCGCGCTTATCGGGCTCGCGGCGGCGCTCTTGTGGCTGGCGAACGGCCGCATTGCCGGCATTAGCGGAATCGTTGGAGGAATGCGCGCGGCGGCCAAAGGCGACCGCGCTTGGCGCGTCGCCTTCGTGATCGGCATGCTGGCGGCACCCGGCCTCTCGGCACTCTTAACCGGAAGCCTGCCTCGCGTCACCATCGACGCCTCGCTCCCCACACTCGCCATCGCTGGCCTTCTCGTCGGCTTCGGCACGCGGCTCGGCAGCGGATGCACGAGCGGACACGGCGTGTGCGGTCTCGCGCGCCTGTCGCGGCGCTCGCTCGCCGCGACGCTTGCCTTCATGACCGCGGGGATCGCCACGGTCTTCGTCGTCCGGCACCTCGCGGGAGTCTGAGCGCCATGGCGCGCACGCTCGTCGCCTTCTTGAGCGGCCTCCTCTTCGGCTTGGGGTTGGTCGTCTCGCGCATGATCGATCCCGCCAAGGTCCTCGCCTTTCTCGATCTCGCCGGGCGCTGGGATGCGAGCCTCGCCTTCGTGATGGCGGGGGCTGTGCTCTTCGCCGGCGGCGGTTTTCGCCTGGCGCGCGGCCGGGCCGCCCCCTTTCTCGACGACCGCTTCCGCAGCCCCGAGTGCCACGCGATCGATCGTCCCCTTGTCATGGGCGCTCTCCTCTTCGGGGTCGGCTGGGGCCTCGCGGGCTTCTGCCCAGGCCCTGCGCTCACCGCACTCTCCCTCGGCCGCATCGAGCCGCTCGTCTTCGTCTCGGCCATGCTTGCCGGAATGGCGGCTCATCGCGGCTTAGACGCACTCGCCGCGGCCCGCGCGCGGCGGTGCTGCGATGCGAGCCGGCGCTTCGAGCAAGCGAGCGGAGGCTGAGCCCGCCGTGCAGGACATTCTCGCCCTGCTGTCCGGCTCGCTCGTCGGCTTCTCGCTCGGCCTCATCGGCGGCGGCGGCTCGATCCTCGCAGTACCGCTCCTGCTCTATGTCGTCGGCGTGAGCGACCCGCATACCGCGATCGGCACCAGCGCGCTCGCCGTGTCGGCAAACGCCTTCGCGAATCTCTTGCCGCACGCGCGCGCCGGTCACGTGCGCTGGAGGACGGCTGCGCTCTTTGCCGCGGCGGGGGCGTTCGGCGCCCTCGCCGGTTCCGCCGTCGGCAAGAGCATCGACGGCCAGAAGCTACTCGTGCTCTTCGCGGTGCTGATGCTCGTCATCGCCTTCCTCATGCAGCGCGGGCCCCGGCCCTCGCTCGCCCATAAGCGCAAGGCCTCGAGCTTAGCCCTTGCCGGCAGGACCGCGGCGGCCGGCCTGGGGGCCGGCGGGCTCGCGGGCTTCTTCGGCATCGGCGGCGGTTTCCTCATCGTGCCCGGCCTGATGATGGCCGCGGACATGCCGATCATCGAGGCGATCGGCTCCTCGCTCGTCTCGGTGGGCGTCTTCGGCCTCACCACCGCGGCGAACTATGCCGTCTCCGGCTTCGTCGATTGGCGCGTGGCGGCCGAGTATCTCGCCGGCGGCGCGCTCGGCGGCTGGGTCGGCGTCTCGCTCGCGGTCCGGCTTGCCAAGGAGCGCCGGCTCTTGCACCGTACCTTCGCCGGCGTTCTCGTCGTGGTCGCACTCTACATGCTCTGCCGCAGCCTGTCCGCCATCGTGTGAGGCGGGAGCGGTGCTGAACCCGCTCATCGGGAAAGGAGACGCTCATGCACGAGCTCGCCGGAGCGCGTTTTGGGCAGCTCCGCCGCGGCGGCCGCGCCGGACGTGTCAGTCCCCGCTCTCGCCGAGCTCGGGCACGCTCTGCTCGAGGCGCGTGAAGTTGCGCACGACAAGGGCATCGGCCTCGCGATCGACGAGGCCCTGGCGCTGGAGGTCGCTGAGCACGCGCGCGACCGTCTCGCGCGCGGTCGATACACGGCTCGCGATGTCGGAGTGGATCGGTATCGGTTGAATGCGGGCGGTGCCGTCCGGCTTGAGGACCGGCCGCGCCATGCGCAGGAGCTCGGCGCACACCCGGTCATAGGCCCCCAGTGTCGAGAGGTCCATGATGCGGCCGGTGGCGACGCGGACGATCGTCGCGAGCCGCCGCATGATGGCAAGCGCCTGCGCAGGGTGCTCCGTCAGCATGGTGCGGAAGACCTCGGTCGGCATCGAGGCGAGGAGCGTGTTGGAGGTCGCGACCGCGTTCGCCGAGCGCGGCTTGCCGTCGATCGCGGCGATCTCGCCGAAGAACTCGCCCGCGTGCAGATCGCCGAAGCTGACCTCGCGGCCCGATAGCGAGAAGTTGACGATGCGCACGCTGCCCTCGACGACGAAGAACACGTCGCGCGAATCGCTCATCTTGTCGATGATCTGCTCGTCCGGCTTGTACCGGCGCCAGAGGCAAGCGTGCTCGTAGCGCTCGCGCGCGCTTTGGGGCAGGCCGTCCAAAAGGGCGACGCCCTTGAGCGTGTGCGCGCCTTCCTTGGCTTGTTGTCGCATACCCGTCCCCCTACGCGGCGTACCGCATTCTAGCCCCTTTTCGCCCCTCTTGACGAGGGCGGGCGACATTCGGTTGACGACGGCCCCCCGCCTTTGCTCCACTCAGAAGGCCATGGCCGAAGAGCTCACCAAGCTGACCGCCCGCCAAGCCGTCGCCCTTTTAGAGCGCCGCGAGATCTCGCCGCTCGAGCTCATCGAGGCCTCGCTCGCCCGCATCGCGGCGGTCGAGCCGCTGGTCAACGCCTTGCCCACACTCTGCGCCGAGCGGGCGAGAAAGGCCGCGAGCGCGCTGCCGCAGAAGAGCCTCCTGGCCGGGCTTCCGATCGCGATCAAGGACCTCGTCGAGGTCAAAGGCGTGCGCACGACGCGGGGCTCGCCCATCTTCGCCGAGCATGTCTCCCAGCATTCGGACATTCTGGTCGAGCGGCTGGAGCAGAACGGTGCGGTGGTCATCGCCAAGTCCAACACGCCCGAATTCGGCGCCGGCGGCAACACCTTCAACGAGGTCTTCGGCCGTACGCTCAATCCGTGGAATACGGCGCTCACCTGCGGCGGCTCGTCGGGCGGTGCCGCAGTGGCGCTTGCGACGGGGGAGATCTGGCTCGCGCACGGCTCCGATCTCGGCGGCAGCCTGCGCACGCCCGCGAGCTTCTGCTCCGTCGCGGGCTTGCGGCCAAGCCCCGGCCGGGTCGCCGCTGGGCCCCAGGCGGATGCTTTCGACACGCTTTCGGTGCAGGGCCCGATGGCGCGCAACGTGGGCGATCTGGCGCTCATGCTCGATGCCATGGTCGGCGCCGATCCAGGCGACCCGCTCGCCCTTCCGGCACCCTTCCGCGCGTTCACATCCCACGTCGATGCGGCTGAGCCGCCCAAGCGGGTCGCCTTCACCCCTGACCTCGGCAGCCTCGTGGTCGCCTCGGAGGTGAGGGATGTTTGCGCCCGCGCGGCACGCCGTTTTGAGGGCCTCGGCGCCGTGGTCGAGCAGGCCTCGCCCGAGATGAGTGACGCGCGCGATATCTTCCAGGTGTTGCGCGCGCACAAATTCGCCATTGCGCACGCCGAAAAGCTCGCCCGTCATCGCGACAAGCTCAAACCCGAGGTGATCTGGAACATCGAAAGAGGTCTCGGGCTTGGCGCCGAGGAGATCGCGCGGGCGGTCCTGGCGCGCACGGCTCTCTTCTATCGCGTCGCCGATTTCTTTCGCCGCTACGAGCTCCTGCTCTGCCCCGCGGCACCGGTGCCGCCCTTTCCTGTTGAAGAGCGCTACGTGGCCGAGGTCGAGGGCCACAAATACGAGACCTACATCGACTGGGTCGCCGTCACCTTCGCCATCACGCTCACCGGCTGCCCGGCACTTGTCATCCCCTGCGGCTTCAGCGCCGATGGCCGGCCGATCGGCCTGCAGCTGGTGGCACCCCCGCGCGGGGAGGCCGCGCTCTTCGAGGCCGCCAAGCTCTTCGAGGATGCCGCCGGCCTCGCCGGCCTGCTCCCCATCGATCCCCGCCCGCCCTCGCCCTAGCTCCTGGCTTTCGGCACCTGCACACTGCACCCCCGCGCCGGGGCCGCCCCGCTGCCTTGGGCGAAACTCCTTGAATCGGCGAAATCTTTATGCCCAGAGAGGAGTCCTTGATCTTTGTTGCCTGGCCGGATTGGATCGATTAGAGTGCATTGCAAAATAGATATTGCGTTGCACCAACGGAAGGATGGGGTGATGGCACTGGATATGGTAGAGCATCCTCGGCGGTCGGCGATGGACGAGCTCCATGGCTATTACATCGAGGATCTGGCACCCGGCATGACCGCACTCTATGCGCGCACGGTGACGGATGCCGACATCGTGCTCTTCGCCGGCATCTCGGGCGACGTCAACCCCGTCCATCTCAATCACGAGTTCGCCGCCAACACCGTGTTCGAGGGCCGCATCGCCCACGGCCTCTTGACGGCGAGCTTCATCTCGACGGTGCTGGGGACCAAGCTGCCCGGCCCCGGCTGCGTCTATCTCTCCCAAAACCTCAAATTCAAGGCGCCGGTGCGCTCCGGCGACACGGTCAGTGCGCGCGTCACTATCCTCGACGTGGCCCCGGAAAAGCGCCGTGTAACCCTCGCCACCGTGTGCACCGTCTCCAACGAGGTGGTGCTCGAAGGCGAGGCGCAGGTGATCGTCCCCTCGCGCGCCGCCGCTTGAGCCCATAGCCAATTCAACGACAAGCTCCTAACCTTGGGGCCCGGAAAGGAGCCCCGAGCGAGATGCGCGTCTTTCGCCATTACACGGAGCTGCCCGCGGCTGCCAGGGGTGCCGTCGTCGCCATCGGCAATTTCGACGGCATTCATCGCGGCCATCAGGCGATCATCGCCGAGGCCGGAAAAATCGCGCGCGCGTTCGCCGCACCCCTTGCCGTGCTTACCTTCGAGCCGCACCCGCGCAGCTTCTTCCGTCCGGAGCTGCCGCCCTTCCGGCTCACGCCGTTCCGCATCAAGGTGCGCCTCATCGAGGCGTTGGGGGTCGAAGAGCTCATCGTGCTCGCCTTCGACGAGGCGCTTTCCAAGCTCAGCGCGCAAGCCTTCGTGAGCGAGATTTTGGTGGGCGGCCTCGCCATCCGCCACGCCGTGGTCGGGGACAATTTCGCCTTCGGCCACAAGCGGGGCGGCGACGCGGGTCTGCTCGAGCGGCTCGGCCGGCACCACGGCTTCGGCGTGAGCTGCCTCATGCGCGTCCGCGGCCCGGGCGGCGAGGTCTATTCCTCGACGCGCATCCGTGCCGAGCTGCAAGCGGGCGATCCTCTAGCGGCGGCGCTGCTCTTGGGCCGCCATTGGGAGATCGAGGGGCGCGTGCTGCCCGGCGACAAGCGCGGGCGCGAGCTCGGCATGCCGACGGCCAATCTCTCGCTCGACGGCTACCTCGAGCCCGCGCGCGGGGTCTACGCGGTGCGCGCCGGGCTCGACCGCGGCCGTGAGATCGATTGGCACGACGGCGTCGCCAATCTGGGCGTACGGCCGATGTTCGACGGCAAGACCTGCCTCTTGGAGGCGCACCTCTTCGAGTTCGCTCACGACATTTACGGTCAGTATTTGCGCGTTGCCCTCGTCGAGCGGCTCAGGCCCGAGATGACGTTCGACAGCATCGGCACGCTCGTCACGCAGATGCAGGAGGACGGCCGCCGCGCCCGCGCGCTCCTCGCCACTTCGGTTCTCGCCAGGGAATGAGGGCGGAGCGCGCGCTTCCACTACGCCCTAAATTCTCGTGGCGGACAACGTTCTGAGAGAGGCCTAGTTGACGTCGGAAAAGGTGCCATCCGAGACAGCGCGCTACCAGCGCTCCACGAGCGCGCTCGCGCTCGCGCTTGCCGCCGTCGTGATTCTGCTCGACCAGCTGAGCAAATGGTGGATCACGGCGGTCGTCATGCAGCCGCCGCGCGTAATCCCGCTTCTGCCCTTCCTCAATCTGGCGCTCGCCCGCAATCGGGGCGTCAGCTTCGGCATGCTGCGTCTCGAGGGGCCGTGGGGGCCCTGGCTGCTCTCCGTCTTCGCCTTGGCCATCGTGGTTTGGCTCTTCCTCTGGCAACGCCGGGCGCGCGACCCCTGGATCGCGGCGAGCGTGGGGCTGATCGCGGGGGGTGCGCTCGGCAACGTCGCCGACCGGCTGCTGCGCCACGCGGTGGTCGATTTCATCGACGTCTATGCCGGCCGCTACCATTGGCCCGCCTTCAACCTGGCCGATTCGGCGATCACGGTGGGGGTCGCCCTTCTCCTGCTCGAGAGCTTGTTTAGGAAGGGCGGAAGCCGTAAAACTTAGGGCCTGTCCCAGGCGGCCTTCGGGCTTTGCCCAAAGGGCGCGAAGATGGGCTATACTACCGGCCGATCGCGCCCGTGCTTTGTCGCTTGGAACGGCCGAGGGGCTGCAATCCGTCCCGCACCACCGGGTAGTGCGACAGAAGAGTGGCCCAGCCGAGGTGCCGCAGCTCGGGCAAAAGGGTTAGAGGTCAAATGAGCAGCATGAGGTTTACCGGGGTTGTGGCGGCCGTCGCCATCCCTCTCGCACTCGGCGCCTGCGATACGATCAAAGGCACCTATAATCTGGTGACCGGACAAAGCGGCAATTCCGCCTCCGAACAGTCGCTGACCTTCGGCGACGACAGCTTGAGGCGCCCGCCGCTGACGCTCCCGCCCGACTTCAATCTGCGGCCGCCGGCCGCCAGTGCCGCGGGCGCCACCGACATCACGGCCGCCCAAGAGGCGCGCCAGACCGTCTTCGGGCTCGATCAGGAGAAGGGCGGGCAGGCGGGGGCGCAACGCGCTGGCGGCGCTTCGACGGGCGAGGCGGCACTTCTGCAGCATGCGGGTGCGACGGCGGGCAACGCGAATATTCGCAGCAAGGTCGACCGCGAGACCAACACGCTTGAGCACCAGGAGAACGGCTTCGTCAACAACCTGCTCGATCCACAAGGCGACGCCAACGCGGGCAAGAGCTCGGACGAAGGCTGGTTCAGCAGTCTGTTCGGCGACGTCAACAAGCCGACCATCGAGCGCTAGTGCCGGTTTCTGCCGCCGCCGCGCTCGCCGAGAGGGCCGAGGCGCCCCGCGAGGCTCGCTTGCGCTGAGGCGCAACCCTCGCCGGCGTGGTTGGCAAGCCCGATAGGAATGCCCGCGGTGAGCATGGCCGGTTCCACCAGGAAAGACGAGAGGGCCGCGCGCGCCGCGGCAAAGCGGCCGCTCGATTTCGCGCTTCCCGAGGGAGCGCGCCTGCCTTATGGCCAGATCGTCGAGGCTTGCTTCGCAGAGCGCATCGGGCCGCACGGCCTCACGCGGGAGGAGTACGAAGACACCCTTGCCACCACCGCACCGGCGCTTGAGCGGCTCAAGGCCGCTTACGCGGACGGCTCGCTCCCGCTCCTCCGCCTCCCCGAGGCCCGCGCCGATCTCGCCGCTATCGAGCGCCATGCCGAGCGCCTGCGGGCTGGCTGCGACGATCTCGTGCTGCTCGGCACCGGTGGCTCGAGTCTCGGCGGGCAAGCCTTGGCAGCCCTTGCCGGCGAGCACTTCGGGCCGTTCCCGGGTACGCCGCGTCTGCGCTTCCTCGACACGATCGACCCCGCGCTTTTCGAGGGCCTCTTGGGCGCCGTCGAGTTGAGGCGCACGGGCTTCCTTGCCATCTCGAAGTCCGGTGCCACCGCCGAGACGGTGGCTCAGCTCCTCTTGAGCTTCGCAGCCGTGCGCTCGGCCGTGGGCGAGAGCGAGGCTCGGCACCACTTCACCGTGATCACCGAGCCGGGTGCTAACCCCATGCGCCAGCATGCCGAGCGTTTCGGCATCCCCGTGCTCGACCATGATCCGGGCATCGGCGGGCGCTTCTCGGTCCTCTCGCTCGTCGGCCTCTTGCCGGCGCGCGTGGCCGGCGTCGATATCACGGCCGTGCGCGAGGGGGCGAGCTCGGTGATCCGGGCGCTCAATGCGGCGGCCCAGCCGGCGGCCTTGCCGCCCGCGGTGGGTGCCGCGATCGCAATCGCACTTCAGTGGCGCCACCGCGTCACCGGCAATGTGATCATGCCCTATGTCGACCGTCTTGCCCTCTTCGGCATGTGGTTCCGCCAGCTCTGGGCCGAGAGCCTGGGCAAGGGCGGCAAGGGCTCCACCCCGGCGCGCGCGCTCGGCACCGTCGACCAGCACAGCCAGCTCCAGCTCTATCTCGACGGCCCGGCGGACAAGATGTTCACCCTCGTCGTGGCAGCGCAGGAGGGCAAGGGCCGCTCTGTTCCCGCCGACCTCGCGGCCGACCCGCGGCTTGGCTATCTCGCCGGGCGCACGCTCGGCGATCTCCTGGCGGCCGAGCAGCGCGCCACCTACGACAGCCTCATCGCCGCCGGCCGGCCGGTCCGCCTGTTGGCGCTCGAGCGGGTGGACGAGCGCGCGCTTGGCGCGCTCCTCATGCATTACATGCTCGAGGTGATCATCGCCGCCGATCTCCTCGGCGTCGATCCCTTCGACCAGCCGGCGGTCGAGGACGGCAAGCGCCGCGCGCGGGCCTATCTCTCCGAGCGGGGACGGCGATGAGCATCCGCCTCCTGCCCCCCAATCTGGTCAACCAGATCGCGGCCGGCGAAGTGGTGGAGCGGCCGGCGGCAGCGCTCAAGGAGCTCATCGAGAACGCGCTCGATGCGGGGGCTACGCGCGTCGATGCGCTGGTGCGCGAGGGCGGACGCACGCTCATCCAGGTGACGGACGACGGCTGCGGCATGACGGCGGACGAGCTCGCCCTGGCGCTCGAGCGCCACGCCACCTCCAAATTGCCAGAGGACGACCTCACGCGCATTCTGAGCTTGGGCTTTCGCGGCGAGGCGCTGCCCTCGATCGCTGCCGTGAGCCGGCTCACGCTGACGAGCCGCGTGCGGGGCGGCAGCGAGGCCTGGAGCCTCAGCGTCGAGGCCGGCCGCAAGGGCCGCCCGCAGCCGGCGGCCCATCCCCCCGGCACGCGGGTCGAGGTGCGCGATCTCTTTTTCGCCACCCCCGCGCGGCTCAAGTTCATGAAGGCCGAGCGCAGCGAGCTGCAGGCGGCCCTCGACGTGGTGAACCGCCTCGCCATGGCGCATCCGGCGGTGGCCTTCACGCTCGGCGACGGCGCGCGCACCCTCGTCAAGCTCCAGGCGGCGCAAGGCGATCTGCTCGACGCGCGCCTCGCCCGGCTCGCCGCGATCATGGGGCGCGAGTTCGCCGACAACGCGCTTGCGATCGCCGCCGAGCGCGAGGGCGTCCTGCTCTCGGGTCATGCGGCCGTGCCGACGCTCAACCGTGCGACCGCCCAGCAGCAATATCTCTTCGTCAACGGCCGGCCGGTGCGCGACAAGCTCCTCGCCGGCGCGGTGCGCGGCGCCTACCAGGATTTCCTCGCGCGCGACCGCCATCCCATGCTGGCCCTCTTCCTCGAGCTCGCCCCCGAGCTCGTCGATGTCAACGTGCATCCGAGCAAGGCCGAGGTGCGCTTCCGCGACGCGGGCCTCGTGCGCGGCCTCATCGTGGGCGCGCTCAAGCACGCCCTCGCGGCGGCCGGCCACCGCGCCTCCACCAGCGTCGCCCATGCCGCCCTCGGCGCCTTCCGTCCGCAAGCGCTCCCGAGCCACGGCGGGGCTCCGGGCCCGGGCCGGGACGCCTACGCGCATCCCCCGGGCCGCATCCCGCGCGGGCTGGCCGAGGCGGGGGCGGAATATTCGGCCCCGCTTTCCGGCGGCCAGGCAGGCGCCATCCCCGGGCTCGCGACCCCGCCGGAGGCGAGCCCGCTCCCCACCCGCGCGGCGGGAGGCGAGGAGGGGGAGGCGGGTGCTGAAGCCTATCCCTTGGGGGCGCCGCGCGCCCAGCTCCACGGCACCTATATCGTGGCGGAGACCGAGGACGGCCTCGTCATCGTCGATCAGCACGCGGCGCACGAACGCCTCGTCTACGAGCGCATGAAGAAGGCGCTCGCCGAGCGCAGCGTCGCGCGCCAGCTCCTCCTTATCCCCGAGGTCGTCGAGCTCGACGCCGGTGCCGCCGAGCGCCTCGCCCTGCGCGCGGGCGAGCTCGCCGAGCTCGGCCTCTCGCTCGAGCCTTTCGGCGAGGGTGCCGTGGTGGTGCGCGAAATACCCGCACTCTTGGGCGAGTGCGACGTGCCGGCGCTGGTGCGCGACCTCGCCGACGAGCTTGCCGAGCTGGGCCAGGCGCTCTCGCTCAAGGAGCGACTCGAGGAGGTGTGCGGCACGATCGCCTGCCATGGCAGCGTGCGCGCGGGCCGCCGCCTCAGCGCCGCCGAGATGTCGGCGCTTCTGCGCGAGATGGAGGCGACCCCCCATTCCGGGCAGTGCAACCACGGCCGGCCGACCTACGTCGAGCTCAAGCTTGCCGACATCGAGAGGCTGTTCGGGCGGCGCTGAGGAGGCGGCTGGCGGCCGTTTTCAAGGACGCTATGAACCCGACCCGTCGCCCGGCGTCGGAGACGGTTGTCTAACCCGCAATTGATCGCTAAACTTGCTCATTGTTATGGGCGGATCGATCATCAAGGGGCTGTTCGTAGGGGTCGGCGCGTTCGCCGTCGGCCTGCTTTATTTCTATGCGCTCAGCCTCTCCATCGTCGTCGTGCTCAAGAAAGACATGCCGTGGTACGTCGTTGTCGCCGCCTGGCTCTTCCTCTTCGGCGTGCTTTATTACGAGAAATCGCTCGATCGAAAGCTCAAGAGCGGGGTGATCTGAGCGGCTCGCGAGGCGACGACCTCCGGCTTCTTCCTACCTTTCCGCAAACCCTGCGCGGGCGCGCACCTCGGCCGGGCTCGCGCCTGCTTCGCGTAGCGAGGCGATGGTCTCGGCCCCCTCGCGCTTGGCGAGGCGCCGGCCGCGCGCGTCGATCAGCATGGGGTGATGGTGATAGTCCGGCACCGCGAGCCCGAGCAGGGCCTGGAGGAGCCGGTGCACATGGGTCGCCGCGAAGAGGTCCTCGCCGCGGGTGACAAGCGTCACACCCTGGATGTCGTCGTCGACGGTGACCGCAAGGTGATAGCTCGTCCCCAGCTCCTTGCGCGCCAGCACCACGTCGCCGTGCCTCTCGGCACTCACGCGCACGTCCCCGCGGCCGCGCTCGTGCCAGCTGAGCGGC
>DATNIJ010000027.1:0-34423 GCA_035604475.1 Alphaproteobacteria bacterium | reverse complement strand
GCGGCCGCGGCATCGGCCGCTTGGCCGAAGAGCCCGAAGCAGGTGGCGCCACTTCCCGACATGCGCGCGAGCAGGCATCCCGGTTGAGCCCCGAGTGCCGCGAGCACCTCTGCGATTGCGGGGCAGAGGCGCGTGGCGGCCGCGGTCAAGTCGTTGCGCCGCTCGGCGAGAAGTGCTGAGAGCTCGGCCGCATCGCGCGGCGTCCCTTCGAAGCGCACGGGTGCCGAGAAGGCGCCCTCGCGCGCGCGAAAGACGTCCGCGGTGGAGAGCGCCATCCCGGGGTTGACGAGAACGAGGGCTGCTCGCGGCAGCGGCGGAGCCGCCGTCAGCTCCTCGCCGATCCCGCCGACGAAGGCGGCGCGGCCGAAAAGACACACAGGGACGTCGGCGCCAAGTGCTAACCCCAAGCGCGTGAGCTCGCTTGCCGCGAGCGAGCGGTCCCAGAGCCGTGCCAAGGCGCGGAGTGCGGCCGCCGCATCCGCCGAGCCGCCGCCGATGCCCGAGGCAAGCGGCAGGCGCTTCTCGAGCGTCAAGGCCGCCTTGGGCTTGAGCGCCAGCTCATGCGCCAAGAGGCGCGCCGCGCGCAGGACGAGGTTGTCGGCCTCGCGCGCGAGCGCCGGGCCGAACGGCCCGCGGAGCGCCAAGCTCAAATCCTCGGCCGGTGCCGCGGTGAGCGTGTCGTGCGCGGAGGCAAAGGCGACGAGCGAGTCGAGGAGATGGTAGCCGTCGGCACGCCGGCCGAGAACCTGGAGGTAGAGGTTGAGCTTGGCGGGGGCCGCGACGCTGATCGCGGCGATCAACTGTCGTGCTCGCCCGATTTGGTGTCGGTCTTGAGGCCGTGCTCGTCCGATTTCGTGTCGATCTTGAGACCGTGCTCGAGCTTGGCGCCGATCTGCGTCTTGAGATCGGGCTCGGGCTTGAGCGTGAGCGCGCGGAGCCATTGGAAGCGCGCCTCATCCAGGCGTCCCACGCGCCAATAGGCATCGCCCAGATGATCGTTGATCACCGGATCATCCGGGCGCAGCTCCACGGCGCGCTCGAGATTGGTGACCGCGCGCTGGTACTGTCCCTCGCGATAGAGCACCCAACCGAGGCTGTCGACGATGTAGCCGTCGTTGGGCTTGAGCTTTACGGCGCGCTCGATGAGCCCCTTCGCCTTGTCCATGTTCTCGCCCCGGTCGACCCAGGAATAGCCGAGATAATTGAGCACGCTCGGCTGATCCGGCGAGAGCTTGAGGGATTCGAGGAAATCCTTCTCCGCGCGCGCCCAATCGCCGGCGCGCTCGAGGGCCACCCCGCGCGCATAGAAGAGCGACCAGTCCTGCGTTCTTGCCTCCTTGATCCGTGCGATCGCCCGGTCGTAGGCCTTGACCGCATCGGCGAAGCGGTCGGCCGCGCGCAGGTAATCGCCCTCCGTCGCGAGCGGCTCGAAATTGTTCGGCCATTTCTCGGCGAGCGTGTCGAGCTCCTTGACGGCCTCGTCGAGCTTGTCCTCCTCGCGCAGCACGTCGGCGATGCGCAAGCGCGCCGAGAAGTAGAGCGGGGAGTCCGGGCTGACGCCGCGGAAGAGGGCCAGCGCCTCGTCGTCGCTGCGGTCGGCGTCGAGAATGTCGGCAAGCGACACGCGCGCGATCGTCAGGTCCGGCTCCATGTAGAGGGAGAGGCGCATGAGCTGGAGCGCCAAGCGCGTGCCTTCGTCCTGGCGCAGCGCGGAACCCACGTCGAACAGCGCCTCGGCCATTCCCTCGACGGCATTCTGCGGATGCTGCCGGGGCTTGACGCCCGATTTCAACGCCTTGACCGTGAGCTCGAGACGCACCGTCTCCGAGTTGTTCTTGAGGTAGTCATCGAAGAGGGCCAACGCCTCCTTGAGGCGGTCTTGCCGCGCGTAGAAGTCGGCCAGCGCATTGATCACGCGGTAGGAGGGGCTGGTCTCTGCCGCGAGCGTCATCTTGAAGGCGCTTTCGGCTTCCGCCGCGCGCCCGGCAAGCTCGTTGATGAAGCCCGCATGAAAGTCGTGCAGCACCGCGAAGCCGCGCACGCTCGAGAGCTGGTCGAGGGCCTTGAGCGCGTCGGCGGTCTTGCCCTCGCCCTCGAGCGCCCACGCCTCAATCAAGGGTCCCAGGATGTTGCCGAGTCCAAGCCGCGGCAGCTTCGCCATGCGCTCGGCGCTCTCGGCGAAGCGGCCGGCCCGCGCCTCCTCCAGCGCCAACATGACGTTGCCGAGCTGGTCGTCGGGAAGGGCGGCCGCGAGCCGCTTCGCAAGCTCGCTTGCCTCCTCGATCCTCCCCGCGGCCAGTTTGAGCTGGAAGGCCTCGCGCAGTAGGTCCTTGTTGCCCGGATCGCGCTTGAGCGCCTGCGCCATGAAGTCCGCGGCTTTGGCGACATCGCCGTTTTCGTCCGCGGCGCGGGCGGCGAGATAGAAGCCGGGGGCCGACTGGAAGATGCCGGCGTCCTTGTCTTCCTCGGCAACCGCCGCGGCGGCGCTCCCCTGGGCGCTGGCGGAGCTTTGGCCCGCGGCGGCTGGATTGCCGGGCGGCGCGCAGCCACTGGTCATGAAAGCGCTCGCGAAAGCGAGCGCCGCCACAAATGAAGAGCGTGCCACGCAGCGAAAAACGATCAAGTCACCCCTCCACGCCCGGCCCGCACGAGGCCTGCATATGCTGCCGACTCTCGCTCGATTTGCGTATCCGCAGCGCAATACATTATAGCGACTTCGCAGGCATTCCGTGCGCCGATCGGCAAGCAAATTTCGGGGCGGAATACACGCTTGGCGATTTTTGGCCCATTTCGCCTCAAAGTCCAGCCCTGCGGCGCCGCCGCCCGGGCGCCCGCGTGCACCCCCGGGCGGCACGGCCGCAGTCCCTATGTGGTATCTCGCCCGTGCTTGGCAAAGCCGTACGCGATCACATGTTCGGATAGTTGGGCCCGCCGCCGCCTTCGGGCGGCACCCAGACGATGTTCTGGGTGGGGTCCTTGATGTCGCACGTCTTGCAATGCACGCAATTCTGGGCGTTGATCACGAGCCGCGGCTCGCCGCCTGCGTCGCGCACGATCTCATAGACGCCGGCCGGACAATAACGCTGCTCCGGCGCGTCATAGAGCGCCATATTGACCGTGATCTCCACCTGAGGGTCCTTGAGCTTCAGGTGCGGCGGCTGGTTCTCCTCGTGGTTGGTGTTGGAGATGAACACCGAGCTCAGCCTATCGAACGAGACCTTGCCATCCGGCTTGGGGTACTCGATCTTGCGGCTGGCACTCGCGCGCTTGAGGCTCAGATTGTCCGGGTGGTGGGGAAGCGTCCACGGCGCGCGCCCGCGCAAGAGGTAGGTGTCGAGGGCCGCATAGGCGATCCCGGCCCAAAGGCCCCAGCGGAAGGCGGGACGGATGTTGCGCACGCCACGGAGCTCGTGCCACAGCCAGCTTTCCTTGAGCCTCTCGGCATAGCGCTGCGGCTCGCCGCGCCCCTCGCCCTCGCCAAGCGTCTCGAATACCGCTTCCGCCGCGAGCGTCGCGGATTTCATGGCGCCGTGCGTGCCCTTGATCTTGGGCACGTTGAGAAAACCCGCCGTGCAGCCGATCAGCGCACCCCCCGGAAAGGTCAGCTTGGGGATCGCCTGGAAGCCCCCCTCGTTGAGCGCGCGCGCGCCATAGGCAATGCGCCGCCCGCCCTCGAAGCCCGGCCGGATGGCGGGATGGGTCTTGAAGCGCTGGAATTCCTCGAAGGGGTTGAGGTAGGGGTTGCGGTAATCGAGGCCGATGACGACGCCGACCGCCACCTGGTTGTTCTCCAGATGATAGAGGAACGAGCCGCCGTAGGTGTGGCGGTCGAGCGGCCAGCCCACGCTGTGGACGACGAGACCCGGGTGGTGCTTGGCGGGGTCGACCTCCCACAGCTCCTTGATGCCGATGCCGAAGGTCTGGGGCTCGACACCGTCGCGCAAGTGGAAGCGCTCGAACAGCGTCTTGGTGAGTGAGCCGCGGCAGCCCTCGGCGAAGAGGGTCTGCTTGGCCCTGAGCTCGACACCTGGTTGGTAGTGGTCGGTCTTGGTACCGTCCCGGCCGATGCCCATGTCGCCGGTCGCAACCCCCGCCACTCTTCCGCTCCCGTCATAAAGCACCTCGGCGGCGGCAAAGCCGGGATAAATCTCGACGCCGAGCTCCTCCGCCTGCTTGGCGAGCCAGCGGCACACGTTGCCGAGGCTCACGATGTAGTTCCCCTTGTTGTGCATCTGGGGCGGCGTGGGCAGCCGGAAGGCCCGCTTGGCGGTGAGCAGGAGGAAGCGGTCCTCCTTCGCCTCGGTCACCAAGGGAGCGCCGCGCGCGCGCCAATCGGGTAGGAACTCGGCGAGCGCGCGCGTCTCGATCACGGCGCCCGAAAGGATGTGGGCGCCGACCTCCGAGCCCTTCTCGATGACGGCGACGCCGAGCGAGGCTCCCGCTGCGGCGGCGAGCTGCTTCAAACGGATCGCCGCGGAGAGGCCGGCGGGCCCGGCGCCGACGATCACGACATCGAATTCCATGGCTTCCCGCGACATGCCTTGTTCCTCTCCTCTCGCCGCCGCGCCCGGGGCCTGACACAGCAATAACGGAACTGTTAGGATTACGCCATGACCGAAACGGACGATCGCAGGGACCTGATCGCCGCCCTCACCTGGCAGATGGAGGCCGGCGCCGACGAGGCGATCGGCGAGACCCCGCGTCTGTGCTTTCGTGCGGCGGCAAGCGCCCAAGCCGCAGCGCCCGAGGGGCGCCCGCCGTCCCAGGCAGGCCCAAAGGGAGGCCCCGAGCGAAACAAAATAAGAGAGGGGGGCGATACGGCCGCGCACCCGGCCGCGCGGCCGGCGGCCCGTGCCGCCCGCCCGGCAACGGCCCCGCCCGCAGCGCCCACCCTACGCCCGCGCGGCGCGATTGCGCCGGAGCCCGCCGCGGAAGCGGCACGCGCCGCGCGCGAGCTCGCCGCTGCCGCGCGTAGCGTGGCGCAGCTCGAGGAGGCCCTTCGCGCCTTCGATGGCTGCCCGCTCAAGGAGACCGCGACCAACCTCGTCTTCGGCGACGGCAATCCGCACGCCAAGATCATGCTGGTGGGGGAGGCCCCCGGTGCCGACGAGGACCGCCAAGGCAAGCCGTTCGTGGGCGTGAGCGGCCAGCTCCTCGATCGCATGATGGGGTGGATCGGCCTCGATCGCCGTCACTTCTATATAACGAACATTCTCTATTGGCGGCCGCCGGGCAATCGGCAGCCCACCGCGGCGGAGGTCGCCGCCTGTCTGCCCTTCGTCGAGCGCCACATCGAGCTCGTCGACCCCGAAATCCTGGTCCTCGTCGGCGGCTCGTCGGCCAAGACGCTCCTCGGTCGCAATGAGGGCATCATGCGGCTGCGCGGTCAGTGGTTCCAGTACCAGAGCCAGGGCATGGCACGGCCTATCCCGGCGGCGGCGATCTATCATCCGGCCTATCTTTTGCGCTCCCCGGCGCAAAAACGGGAGGCCTGGCGCGACCTCCTGGCCCTCCGGGAACGCCTGCGATCCTTGCCATAACTACTTGCTTTAGTGGAACCATCTCAAGTTTTCCACAAACTGTGGGAGGGATGGCTCATTAAGGTCCCTTGCCATCGCCTGCCCAATCCGCTATGAAGCGCGCCGTGACGCCTGTAAAAAGACGACACTCCGAGGCCCGGAAGGTCGGCGGCAAGCTATTTTCAGGCCGCACCCTGGTACTCCTTTTCACCCTGGCAATAGCGCTTGGTGGGGGGGACTCTGTCCGCGCGGAGGCCCCCGACATCGAGACCGCGGCCTTGGCACCGGGCGCCTTGCGGCCTGGGAGCGAGGCAACCCTGCCCCAACTCCTCAACGCCGCGGACGCCGAGCGCTATCGCCGCATCCTCACGCTCCAGGCGCACAGGCGCTGGGCGGAGGCCGATCGCGAGATCGCCCGGCTCGAGAGCAAAATCCTCCTCGGGCACGTGCTGGCAGAGCGCTATTTGGCTCCCGACGGTTACCACGCCAAGTTCGCCGAGCTCTCAAGCTGGCTGCAGAGCTATGCCGACCTGCCGATGGCGCCGGAGATCTACCGGCTCGCCGTCGAGCGCATGCCCAAGGGGGCGAAAGAGCCGCGCCGGCCCGACCCGACCGGCTATAGCCCGAGCAGCGTCGCCGGCACGGACAAGAGCGAGCCGCCGGACGGCAGCCAGGCGCTTTCGGCGCCGGAGCGCAAGCGCCTCAACGAGCTCCGGCGCGGCATCCGTCATGCTATCGAGGAGGGCACCTACCCCGCGGCCGAGAAGCTCTTCGCGAGCCGCGATGCCGAGCGCCTCCTGGCACCCGCCGAGTACGACCAGCTCGAGGCCGAGATCGTGAGCGGCTATTACTTCCTCAATAGGGACGAGGATGCCTTGGCGCTTGCCGATGCAGCACCCCAGCACGTCAAGCGCGTGATCCCCGCCGCCGAATGGGCGGGCGGGCTCGCGGCCTGGCGGCTGAGGAACTACTCGGGTGCGGCGCATCACTTCGAGCGGCTCGCGACCGCCGACCAGGTCGATTCCTGGACACGGGCCGCCGGCGCCTACTGGGCGGCGCGCAGCCATCTGCGCGCGCAAGAGCCCGAGAAGGTCGGCCACTGGCTCGAGGTCTCGGCCAACTACCCCTACACCTTCTACGGTGTGCTCGCGCGCAAGCTCTCGGGTCGGCCCTTCACCTACAACTGGGAACTTCCCGCCCTCACCCGCGAGGACGTGGCCGCGATCCAGCGCACGCCGCAAGGGACGCGGGCGCTCGCACTGCTGCAAATCGGCCAGGACGCGCTCGCGGAGCTGGAGCTTCGCCGCATCAGCCCGGCGCAGCCGGAAATGGCGCACGCCATCCTCGCCATCAGCGAGCGCGCCGACATGCCGTCGCTGGCCATGCAGCTTGCCGAGAAGGTCACGGATGCGAGCGGCCGGCGCTACGATGCGGCACTCTATCCGGTGCCGTCGTGGCAGCCGGAAGGCGGTTTCACGGTCGACCGCGCGCTCGTGTTGGCGCTCATTCGGCAGGAATCGAAATTCTTGACCGGCGCCAAGAGCACTGCGGGTGCGCGCGGATTGATGCAGCTCATGCCGGGCACGGCGCGTTTCGCCGCCGACGGCACGCCGTACGTCGGCGGACACCGCGAGCTTCTCGACCCGGCGATCAACATCACGCTCGGCCAGAACTACCTCGCCCACCTCATGGATACCGACAGCATTCGGGCGAACCTGTTCCTCCTCGTCGCCGCCTACAATGGCGGGCCCAGCCACGTCGCGCGCTGGCAGCGCAGCATCAATCGCGACAACGACCCGCTGCTCTTCGTCGAGAACATCCAGAGCCGGGAAACCCGTCAGTTCGTCGTGCACGTGCTTGCCAATTACTGGATCTACCGCGACCAGCTCGGCCAGACGACGCCCGCTCTCGACGCCATCGCCGAGGGCAGATGGCCGACCTATAATTAGAGCGTAGGCCAACTCCTCCCGGCGGCGGTACCAAGATGGCGGGCATCGACGAATCGCATCTCTTCCTTCCGGTCAACATCGCGGTCTTGACCGTCTCCGACACGCGTGCGCTCGCCGAGGACAAGTCCGGACAGACCCTCGTGGAGCGCATCGAGACGGCGGGGCACCGGCTCGCCGCGCGCGCGATCGTCAAGGACGAGGTCGCCGATATCGTTGCTCAGCTGAGGGAATGGATCGCCGACCCGAAGATCGACGTGGTGATCTCGACCGGCGGCACGGGAGTGACGGGACGCGACGTGACGCCCGAGGCCTTCTGCGCGGTCTACGAGAAGGAGATTCCCGGCTTCGGCGAGCTCTTCCGCATGATCTCCTACGACAAGGTCAAGACCTCGACGATGCAGTCGCGCGCGACCGGCGGGGTGGCGGGCGGCACCTACCTCTTCGCCCTCCCCGGCTCGCCGAGTGCCGTGCGCGACGGCTGGGACGAGATCCTGCGCTGGCAGCTCGACTCGCGCTACCGCCCGTGCAACCTCGTCGAGCTGATGCCGCGCCTCATGGAGCACCTCAAGCGCGCGAGCTAAGGGCCTAGCAATGAAAATCCGCACTTCCTAATTCGACGCGACGGAACGAGGCGATGACGCTATTTTCACCGGGGACACGCTTATTGCCGCTGCCAACGTTCTATTCACCGCAGATCTTTGCGTTCGCCACAGCTGCACTGGCGAAGAATGCCAGAATCTTTTGCACGCTTGTGCCGTACTGCCGAGCGGGCGAAGCGTTGGTCATTTTCGGTGGCCGGCCGCATTCCGCCATCGCGGGACGCATGTCACAGCCGCAAGACCAGCGGGGCAAAGACCTCGATAGGCGCATAAAATCCACGGTCGACCACGTCGTCTATATGGTGCCAAGCCACTTTGGTGCCGCCCGCGTTGGTGCGCACTGCGGATAGACGGACGCGACTCTCCTTGTCCGAGCCGCCGCCGATTACGGCCCAGCGCTCGCAATTATTCGTGGATATTCCTTTCGCCAGGATTGATTGACGCTGCTCCCGGGCGATTTCCGGGTCGTCTTGGAGGTGGCCGGCAAACTCATCAATCATAAGGATATCGGTGACGATAGTCTCGCACTAGTCCCGCTCGCGTTGCAGCCTGAGGCCGCGTTCCTCCGGACGCGCTGAGCGCGGAGACCTTCGAGCGCATGGCGCAAGCGAAGCCCGATCTCGTGCGCGTGCGCGTGCCGCGCTGACCGCAAGCGTGCGACGCGTCTCGACCTGGCTCGCACCTCGCCTTCGGCATGACGAAAATACCGAAATAGGTCTCGATTCGCTCCGCAAACATGCGGTCTCCGTCGAGAATCAACGCTTGCACGACCTCCCGTGGCGGGCTACGGTTTAGGCCAAATCATCAACACCCTCGAACCTTCGACCGCGATCGAGCGGCGAAAGAACAAGGGGGGGCGGCGAAAGTGAGGGGGCCGGCATCTGATGGACGCGCGGGCGCATGTTGCTTTGCGGATTCCGTCGGGCGGCCGGGCCTTGTGGCCGGGAGCGTTGAAGATCTTTTCTGTACTGGCGAGAAAAAATACGGGGGCGCGGTATACCGGCAACAAAGCCGCGGTACAGTCGATCATCGGCCCCGAGCTCACCGTAACCGGCGACCTGATCTCGGACGGCGAAATTCTGGTCGACGGCCGGATTGAAGGCCACATCAAAACGCACGCTTTGACGATCGGCGAGGGCGGCACGATCAAAGGGGTGGTCACGGCCGGCGAGGTGTTGGTCGCCGGGACCATGGACGGAAAGATCCGCGCCAAGACCGTGTCGCTGGCGAGCACCGGGCGCATTCAAGGCTACGCTTGGCAGGATAACCTCGCGGGCAGCGATCATGCCCGCTCCTCGGGGCGCGCGCGCCGACGTCACATGGCGCTGGCGGCACTGTTTCTTGGAGTCGTCGCCTTTTCAATCTACGCAAGTGTCGTCTACCTTTCGTACAGTGCCCGCCTCGCCGCTCGGACGGCCTATGAGCGCGCGATGGCCGAGCGGGATGTGGCCGCGCTGGCGCCGCGCGATAGCTATCGCGACTTTCTTTCCGCGCTCCTGCACCCGTTCGCAACGCTCGCCGACGCCCGACTCGAGAGCCAGCGCGAGCTGGCCGCACTCAGAGAGCGGAACGCCAAGCTCGGACTCGAGATGGCGCGCCTTGAGCACGAGCTTGCCCACTCGCGCACCGAGCGCGACCGGTTCTCGAGCGTGGAGGAGGCGCTTACGAGTCGGCGCGATCGCCTCGAGAGCGAGCTCGCCGACATGCACCGCCGCAACGAGGCGACGACGACCCAGCTGGAAAATCTCGAACAGAAAATTGCCAGCCTCGCCGCGGAGCGTGACAAGGTGGGCCTGGAGCGCGCGGCGCTGGCCAGCCACGTCGGCGAACTCGAGCAACACCTCGATTCGCTCCAGTCCGACCAGAAGGTCCTCGTCTCCCGGCTCAAGGATGGCACGCCGAGCAACGCCACTGCCGTCGAGCGCACGCCGAGCAACGCCATTGCCGTCGAGCGCGCGCCGAGCAACGCCATTGCCGTCGAGCGCGCGCTGGTCCTCTCGATCATCCATCACGAAAGCAGCTTCAATCCAATGGCGATCAGCCGCAAAGGCGCCCTCGGGCTCATGCAGCTCATGCCGATGACCGCGCGCCAGACCGCAGACGGCCTCGGCCTCGACTACGCCTCGCGCCGGCTGACCGAGGACCCCGACTACAACATCCGCCTGGGCAGCGCCTATCTTGGCCAGCTTCTCGACAACTTCGACGGCAATTATGTGCTGGCGCTTGCTGCCTACAATGCGGGAGCGACGCGCGTTCGCAAATGGCTGCGCGCCAACGGCGATCCACGCTCGCCCGAGGTCGATGCCTTCGATTGGATCGAGATGATCCCCTATGAGGAGACGCGCAACTTCGTGCAGGGCGTGCTCGATTCGCTCCGGCTTTACCGTGAGCCCCTCGGCGGCACCCGTGCGGACGTCAGCTTCTTGCGGGAGACGGGAGATTCGAGCGGCCCCGAGTCGGCCGTTAACGCTCCTTGAGCAGGAATCGCGGTCCCAAGCGCAGCCGGATCGCGGAGGCGCAGGTTCGCCTCCCGACGGTCGACCCCAAGGGTGGGGGGCATCATCACGCCGGCGTCGGAATCCGGTGACCGAGACCCGCGCGTCGGAACGACAAAAGGAACGCGCCCCCGCTCAGCCCGGCTGTGCCTTTTCTACAACGGCGCCCTCGGCCCCCGAGGACGCGCCCGCAGCCGCGCGGCGCGCCTTCGCCCAACTCGCCACCTCGCCTTCTGCGGCAGCGGAACTCAAGTTTTTGCAGCTGCCCTCGAACCGGGCACCCTGCTCGATTGATATGCTTTCGTTCCAGATCTCGCCCTGAACGCGCGCGGTGCGCGACAGCGACACGATCTTGGCGCGGATTTGGCCGTTTACGGTCCCGGCGATCGTCACGCTGTCCGCGGTGATCGCTCCTTTGATCGACCCGCCCTCACCGACCGCCAGCACCTTCGCCGTGACGTCGCCTTCGACCGTGCCGTCGATCAGAATGTCGCCGGTCGAGGAGAAGTCGCCATGTACCGAAAGTTGATGGCTGATGACCGAAGAGCCGCCCGCCTTCGCGATGCTCTGCGCCGTCTCGGCAACCGCAGGAGGCGCGGCCATATCTCGAGTCTTTGCGGCCGTTTCGCCGGTCGTTTTCGCGGCCGTATCGCCAGCCGTTTTCGCGGCCGTTTCGCTAGTCCTCCTGGTAAACATATTCACCTGCCTTGATGAATTTGACGGGATCGTAGTGTTGGTCGTCGACAAGTATTTCATAATGCACATGGGTTCCCGTGCTGCGCCCCGTGCTTCCGATGACGCCGATTTTCTCGCGCGCGGCCACCTTGCTGCCGGGCTCCACGACGATAGAACTAAGGTGCGCATAGCGCGTGTGGATGCCCATGCCGTGGTCGATTTCGACCATCTTGCCGTAGCCCCCGTCCCAACCGGCGAAGGTCACGATGCCGGGCGCGGTCGCCCGCACCGGCGCATTGGGCTCTGCGGTCAGATCGACACCCTCATGCATGGCCAGTTGCCCGTTAATCGGGTCGATTCGTCTGCCGAAATTGCTCACCACTCTATAGCCGTCGAGCGGGCTCGCGAGCGGCAGGCGGTCGAGAATGCGGTGCAGCCCTTCTTGGCGCTCCTCTTGCTTGTCAAGCGACAAGACGACGCGCTCGATGTCGCTTGAGCGCGCAGTGGGCTTGCCCGAGCTGTTCTTCGGGATTCGGTATGCGACGAAGGGGCCACCCTGCGCGGTCTCGGACGAGCGCGGCTCGGCCCCCTCCTTGCCCGCCTGCCCGAGCAGCTTGTTCACGTCGAGCCCGGTCATGGCAATGGTGCGCTCGACGGCAATGGCGTTGCTTATCGCGCGCTCCTTGAGCCGGGAGATGAGCATCTTCTGGTCGGCCTGGAGCGAATCGAGGTGGTGCTCGAGATCGCCGACGTGGCTGGCCAGCGTCGCGCGCTCCTGAGCCACCTTGTCACGCTCCGTGGTGAGGCTGGCAAGACTCTGTTCGAAATTTGCCAGCTGGGCCGTCGTCGCCTCATTGCGGCGGTGCATGTCGGCGAGCTCGCTCTCGAGCCCGTCGCGTCGACGTGTGAGCGCCTCCTCCTCGCTCAAGAGCCGGTCGCGCTCGGCGCGCGAGTGGGCAAGCTCGTTCTCGAGGCGCGCCATTTCGGGTCCGAGCTTGGCATTCCGTTCCTTGAGCGCGGCCAGCTCATGCTGGGTCTCGAGCTGGGTGTCGGCGAGTGTTGCGAACGGATGCAGGAGCGCGGAGAGAAGATCGCGGTAGCGATCGCGCCCCTCCGTCACGGCTACATCCCGCCCGGCCATCGCGCGCTCGTAGTCCGTCCGAGCTGCAACTCGCGCGTCATACGAGAAGTAGACGAGGCTTGCGTAAATCGACAGAACCACGACCCCGAGAAGCAGCGCCGCCACCGCCATTTGGCGTCCGCCCGCGAACGCCGGGAAGCGGGATTGGCTGCCGATGCGGCTGTCCTGCCAGATATGGCCCTGTATGCGCGCCGTCTCCGAGAGCGTCACGTCCCTGGCGTGGATCTGGCCATTCAAGGTTCCCGCGATCGTCACGGCCTCCGCCGTCGCCACGCCCTTGATCGTGCCGCGCTCGCCGATCGTCAGCCCGCTCGACTTGAGGTAACCTTCGACGGTGCCATCGATCAGAATGTCGCCGTCCGAGATCAAATCGCCGATTATGGTAAGCTCAGCACCGATGATCGACGGCATTGCGGCCTTGCTGCTGGCGCGCCACGCCCCGGCCTTCCGCTTAGCCACGACTGAAAAAATATTCACCGCTTACGGCGCTCCCCGACGAATGGCCGGGTCGCCTGACCGGTGCCGCAAAGCGCCGCGCGCTCGGGCATCCGTCAGAAGCCGGCCCCCTCACCAATCCCCGTCCTCTTTCGTTCTACGGCCGTTCCGCCGCTCTTGAGGTTGGGGGACGTCGATGCTCCGGTCCGAACCGTAGCCCGCCACGGCAGGTCGTGCAAGTGTCGTTTCGCAGAGGAAATCGGGCGCCCTTGGGCCGATTCGCACCGCGATCCACAACTCCTACAGCATTCCGGGGGACACGACGGCCTGCCGTTACAACGCGTCGATCCGAACCAAAGCACGCCCGCGACGCTCCATCCCGAGGGCTTCCGCTGCACCCCGAGAGAGATCAAGGATTCGGCCGTCAACGTACGGGCCGCGGTCATTTACGCGCAACACAACCGAACGCCCGTTGTCGAGATTAGTCACGCGCACAACACTGGACAGTGGGAGCGTGCGGCTCGCGGCCGAGAGCCCGAACATGTCGTAGACCTCGCCGTTCGCGGTGGGCCTGCCGTGGGACTCCGAACCGTACCAGGAAGCAACTCCGGTGGCGATTCGGGTCCTAGGGACACTCACAGAGGGACTCGGAGGAAATGCGGACCCAAGCTCGAAGGTGAATTGTTGATGCGCCTGGGGAGGCTCTATGAGCATGAGCCCGAGTGAAGGCCATTGTGACTGGCGTTGCTTGATCAAGGAAAGCCCGAGCGGAGGCTGGAGAAGAGTCGAGCCGTCCACGAAAAGCCCGAAAGACGGTTGTAGGGCAGGGGCGTCGGCGTAACGCACGAGCAGGGCTACGACAAAGTAGGCCACGACTAAGGCCACCGCATTGACGCGGTATTGAAAGCTCCCAAGAACGCCCGGCGGCGCCCTTTCTTCGTCCGCAACCCCGATTCGATCGCGCAACGACCCAGCTCCCCTCCAAGGTGAATCGTTGAATCAGAATCCGAGTCATGCGTCAACTTTTTTTCCGCTCGGCCTAGGTAGGGGATAAAGGCCGGGTGAGCCACGGTTATTCCCCGATCCCAAGCCGGGTCCCTAAAGGCATGGAGTGGTCATCGTGAGAGGTTGAAGCTTGTCCTTCGGTGTGCCCCAGACCGTCGCTTTCGCTTCGAGCGGGGCACGAGGAGGAAGGTCAAGACACCGGCTGGCACCAGGATGAATTCCGACCGCGTCACGTGTGCTCGTGATTCGGTCGAGGGGTCTCCGGGCTCTTACAGGGTTCGTCTGATGCAGACTACCATGTTGGCAGTTGCATGGAACCAGTCGTCCTCTCCGTAGCTTGATCAAACCGGCGCGCCTTCTGGCGTCGACGGAAGGGGATGAGCACTTTGGCGGTCTTGGCCCGACGAAACTCCGTCCCACGTATCGGGGTTCGAACCTCACCGAGCTAACGCCATTCCACGCGTCCAAGACAAGATTGGCTCACCCAGATAGTCCCACGAGTATCCGTGGGGAGCCTCCGTAGACGACAATCACTGCGAGGGCTCCTGCTGATCGCCCGACATTGCGTTGGCGTCGGGTTCAGCAGGTCCATCGTCTCCGTCGCATGCTGAACCCATCGCCCGCCAACCCAAATACCCTTAACCCAAATTCCTATGGGTCCTCCGCGCGAAGACGCGCATGTTATTCCGGGCCGCCGATTTGCGCCTCCGAGCAGCGCCGCTTCGTCAACAAGCACCACTCGCTGCGTCTCGTCCAGTGCGGCCGACGGAGCGGCAGCGCGGGCGTGCCCCAAAATTGTCATCGCCCTGCCTTTTTTTGTCGCCGCATCCGCGATCGCTGGTGAGCGTATTCTTAGCGAATAACGTGCGTAGCCTTCGCGTTGGCGCGGGTCAGACCACGCAACAGTCAACGGGGCAAAGGGGGGGGACGATGACAAGGATACGGGATCTTCGCTGGCTACTCGCCGGCGTTGCCATTTGCGCGTCCCTCACGCTGGAATCGCCCACGGAAGCCTCGGCCGAGACCGTCACTTATATATGTATTCCCTATCGGCTTGGCGCGTTTGGGCAACACGCAGTGTTTACCGTGATTGTCAACTACAGCGACAACACTGCCAAAAATGTTTTCAGCACCAATACCGTTTGGTTGCCCGCTAAGATCACGGATGAAACGATAGAATGGACAGCCGTCATTCAGTGGCCAGGCGGTAATATACTTAAGGATTATTGGACTATGGACCGATACAGCGGTTTACTCACGAGGGCCAATGCCGGGACCGCTCATTGCGCGAGATCGGCTCAGATGTTGCACCAAGCCCGCAAATAAACAGCTCAACTGAGAAGGGGAAGGCGGCTTCGGCGCGAAAGCAGCGGCGCTTCACCTTGTCCCAGTAGCGGGCGACCACCCGCTCCAGTACCGCCCGTCAACCTTCGGCACTGTGCGCGTTGCCCGAGCGCAGCGCGCAGCGCTCCACGTCGCGATGGGAGTCGATTGACCAGCCCAGATGGCGATCACGAGCCTGCGCCGCGGCTAGAGCCTCACCGATCGGCTTCGCGATCATCTCCTGCTCGTGCCGGGCGGTGCCGCCGGGTCGTGGCACGTGCTGTCGAGCGCGCCGGTATGGAAACTCTCGTTCGGTTGATTAGCGAAGTCGTTTCGGATAATATCAGCTTGCTCGCGACTGACGACCACAACGCTTATTTGCGCCTTGGGCGGCTCTATCCACACGGCAAGGTGCGGGACGCTCGCGGTGAATATATTGTGGGCGCGATCCAGACCAATATGATTGAAGGCTTTTGCTCTATCTTCAAACGCGGGATTATGGACAGCTTCCACAAGGTCAGCAGGTAATACCTCCCCCTCTTGTCGCTCAATCCCAGTTCCGATATATCAATCGCGAGAACGCGGGTATTTTCGGGGCCGCTATAGCAGGGTGCTGTGGCATGTTTACTGGCGGTTGCCTCAGGAACCAAAGACGGACGCCAGCGAGCCGGTTCAATTGGAGTTAGCATTTGCGCTATTTCCGTCGATTCCTGCGGCGAAAGACAAACCAAAACGCAGCTCGCGCAGCGACAAACGAGGACTCACCAAAGGCGGATAAGATGGACGATCCAGCGGTTGTGTCCGCAGCGTGGTGGCTATCCGCTATCCATGCTGCAAAAATATTTGGCGGTCTTTTGATGGCGGTCGGTGCGGTAGGAGTTGCCATCGAATTATTGGGCGACTGGATCGCGGTACCATTCCATAGGACGGTCGACAAGGCCCGGGAACTGATGATCACCCGCCTAAACAATGAAACCGAATCGCTGAGGGCGGAAAATCTCAAATTGCAGACCACGATGCGGAAAGCACAATTGCCCCGCCGCATCGCGATGCAGGACCGTGACGGCGATAAGGAAATACGGGCCGCTCGATTCCAAGAAGTGGAGAAATATGCCGGCACATCTGCGCTAATACAGGCGGTCCCGGATTTTGAATCCCAAATATTGGCCTCGGATATCAGATTTGCACTCATCAGATCGGGATGGAATGCCAAAATCGTTGATGAAGCGCAATCGCATATACCGCCGGGCATGCTCATGGAAGGGGTGCGGGTGGTTACTCTCGAGTCGCGGCCATCTACGCCCGAGTCAAAACCAGTGCCTAACCCCCTCCCGGTATCGCCGGCTGGTCGTGCGGCCCAAGCAGTCGTCGATTTGTTAAGTTTGGATTTAGGACCGCCGCACGGACCGCAACTCTACGGCGTACAGTGGACGCCGGAATATGCAGACAGTCCATCCGCGCCCCTTTTGAGCAAGTGGGGATTTGAATTTCCGGAGGGTGCGGTCGTGATCTTGGTCGGAATGAAGCCAGTGGACTATTCGCTCCCCCCAGCTGCGCCCCAACAAGGCCCCGCGGAGAAAAAAGACGAATAAACACAAATCACGAAGTCCAAGGGCCGTCGTGTTAATCCGTCAAGTAGAGGATCGCCGCCGAAGGCCTCGGTCGGGGCGGGGGTAGGACACGCACCGCCGACTCCGGGTCCTGGCGACCCACCGCCTATAGCTCGCCCCATCGTCCACGTCTTCGAGTGTCGCGAGCAATGCCACCCGATAGCGCGCTCCCAAGCCCGCGAGCGTGTCGGCGAGCGCGTGCTTGCTCGACCAGCGCACGCCGTGGAAGAGACGCGGCAGGTGCGGCCGGCGGCGCACGCCGACGAGCCAATAGCCGCCGTCCGAGGCCGGGCCGAAGACGAGGTGGTGGCCGCCGAGGGCCGCGAAGGCACTCGCGACGTGGCTGCTGGCGAGCTCGGGAATATCGCTGCCGACGATGACGACCGGTCCGCGCGGAAGCTCGGCGAGCGGCCGGCGCATGCGTGCCCCGAGATCGCCGCGGCCCTGGGGCCTGAGCGCGAGCGCATGCCCAAAGAGCCCGCGCGCGCCCATCGGTCGGGCGTCACATAGAGCCAGAGACGCCAGCGCTTTGGGCTCGCGAGGCGCCGCAGGAGCCGGGCCAGCGTCGCGCGATAGAAGCCGAGTGCCGCGAAGGCGCCGATGTCGGCGGCAAGACGGCGCTTCGCCAGACCCGGATGCGGCGCCTTCGCCATGATCACGAGATGGCGCTCCGGCCGCCTCTTCCCCTTGCGGCTCATGCGTAGAGGCGATGGATCAGGCGCGGCGGCAGGCCGAGGCGATAGAGTGCCAGGCAGGCGAGATTGCGCACCGAGCGCCGCCGCCAGCCCTCGCGGCGGTAGCGCGCGGAAGACGTGATCGCCTGCACTTCGAGAAGCGCAAGCCGTCGCCTGCCGATGCGGCGCACGAGATCGACGTCCTCCATGAGCGGGAGTGGCTGGAAGCCGCCGAGCCGCTCATAGAGCGTCTTGGCGATGAGGAGGCCCTGATCGCCGTAGGGAAGGGCGAGGACGCGCGTGCGCCAGGCGACCAGGCGCTCGAGCCGGCGTGCCGCGCGGCTGTCGTCGTCGAGCGCGAAGCGGAAGACGGCGGCGCGCTCGCGGTTTCCGGCCTCGGCCATGAAGCTCTGGACCGCCGCCGCCCAGCCGGGCTCGAGGCGCGTGTCGGCGTGAAGGAAGAGGAGCCACTCTCCGCGCGCCGCGGCAGCCCCCGCCGCGAGCTGGCCGCCGCGCGAGGGTGCGGTCGAGAGCACGCGCGCGCCGTACTCGCGGGCAAGAGCAGCACTCGCGTCCTCCGAGCCGCCGTCGACCACGATGTGCTCGGGATCGAGGCCGGCGGCACCCGCCTCGGCGAGCGAAGCGAGCACGGAAGCGAGCGTTTGGGCCGCGTTGAGCGCGGGGATCACGATGCTGAGCCGGGGCACGCGGGCCTTCTCCGGGTTGCAATGGCGCGAGAGCCGTATCATAGAGGGGGCCTCGATCCAAAGGCAAAGCCGCTCGAACCATGACCGGAATTCCCGCTTACGGCGTCGCCAGCGAGGCGGCCCTCCTGGCTGCGCTGCGCAAGCTGCCCACGCTCGGCGCCTTGACGCTCGCCGAGCTCGAGCCGGCTAACTTCACCGGCATGGCCCACGACCATATAAGGCTCAAGGGCAAGGGGCTCATCCTGCGCGTGCCGCGCGTCTCGCAATGGGGGCTCCCGGCAGAGGTCAACCTCGCCTATCAGAGCGCCTGCTTCAGCCGCGCCGAGGCGAGCGGGCTCACGCCGCGCCTTTTCGCCCTCCTCCCGCCGGGCCCGGCCCTTGCCATGGGAGCACTCGTGGTGGAGGAGATCCCGGGGAGGAAAGTGCGGCTGCCGGCCGACTTGGCGGCACTCGCCGCCTGCCTCTCGCGCATCCACCGCCTGCCGCTGCCCGCACCCGAGGCAAGGCGGCCCCTCCTCTCGCCGCTGCACCCGTTGGTACAGCTCTTGGCAACGATCGAGCTCCAGGCCGGCTTCATCGCGCGCGCGCCCCTTGCGCGCGCGGCGGCAGCACAGCTCGAGGACGAGCTCGCCTGGGCGCGGCGTTTCGTTGCCGCGCGCGCGCACGAGGCGGAGCCCTCGAGCCTCATCGTGACCGACAGCCATCCCGGCAATTTCGTGGTCCATCCCTCGGGCAAGGCCTATTTCGTCGATCTCGAGAAGGCGATGTACGCGCTGCCCGCGATCGATCTCGCCCACGCGACGCTCTATACCTCGACCCGCTTCGATCCCGACGTCGATGCCGTGCTCACGCGCGAGGAGACCGCGCGTTTCCACCGCCACTATCTGGCGACGCTCGAGAGCGCTTGCGCCGAGGCGCTGCTCCCTTGGTTGGCACCCGTGCGCCGGCTCGTCTGGCTGCGCACGACCACCTGGTGCGTCAAGTGGCTGGTCGAATCGCAAGGCTCGGACGGCTGGTCGCGCCGGCGGCTCGACGCGCGCTTGAGCGCTCATCTCGAGGACTGCCTCGCCGACTTCCTCTCGCCGACCCGGATCGAGAGCCTGCGGAGCGAGCTCAAGACGGACGAGCGTGCGGGGCTCGGCTTGTGATGCGGCGCGCCTTCGGCGGCACTCTCATGGACTCGTGGCATTGACGAACCAGAGTGCCGCCGCGAGCCGCACCTCACGACCGCGCGCGTAGGGGGCGAGTGCCTGGCGGATCGAGGCCGCGACGGCGCTTCTGAGCGCGGGCGGCTTGCCGTCGATCGCCCGGCTGGTGGCGCCGACCTCGAGTGCCGAGGCGACCGCGGCGTCGAGCCCGCGGCCGGCGGCGATGTCGAGCTCGAGATCGAAGGGCTCGAGGCCGATCGCGCGGAAGCCGGCCTCGCCGAGGATGCGGCGCACGCGCTCCTCGCTCGCGAAGGCGAAGGCGCTGGGGTCCTCCGGGCCGAGCTCGGGGAGCCGCGGCACATGCTCCATGGCGGCGCGCAGGGGAACCGTCGCCCAGCGGTTCTCCTTGGCCGTGCGGAAGGCGACGAAGACGAGCCGGCCGCCGCCCTTGAGTGCTGTGCGCAGGTTGGCAAAGGCGCGCACGGGCTCGGCGAAGAACATCACGCCGAAGCGCGAGAAGAGGAGGTCGAAGGTGGCGCGCGGGAAGGGATAGCTCGTCGCATCCGCGCACACGAGCTCGACGGGCGACCCCGGCCCCACGCGCTCGGCCGCGCGCGCCAGCATGGCTGCCGAGACGTCGATGCCGAGCACGTGCCCGTCGGGGGCCACGCGCCGCGCGAGCTCGATCGTGGTGGCGCCGCAGCCGCAGCCGATGTCGACGATGCGCTCGCCGGGCTTGACCGCGGCACGCGCGAGCGTCGCCGCGGTGATCGGCGCCAGCACGAGGTCCCAGTCCTCTTGCCGGTTGACCCAGTGGGCACCACCCGGCCCGTTCCAATAGGCGATCTGGTCTCTATTGGGCTCGTCGCCGGTCACGGTGCTCATCGCGCGCTCACTTGGGCGGAAACTTCTTCATCGTCTGCGCCACGGCGAGCGTCTTGCCGCTCGCGTCCACGGCCTTGACCGTCCACTGGTAGCTGTGCTGGCCCGACGGCGGACAAGGCCCTTTGTAGGTGAAGGACCCGCGCGGCACCTGGGCTTGCCCGCGATAGGCCACGCTGCCGCCGCCGTGGGGAAAGCTCGGCGCATCGAGGTCCTGCAGCGTGAAGGCGAGCATCGTCGTGCCGGGCGGCACATTGCTCAAGGAAAACGCCGGCGACTTGGGATCGAAGCAGGCAGCGGTTCCCTCCCAGCTGAAATCGACCGAGAAGCCCATGGGCTGGGCGAGAAGCGGGTGGGCGCCGAGAAGCGCCAATGCGAGCGCCAAGGCAGGAAGGACGAGCTGTTTCGCCATCGCGAGGTCCTCGGAGGAGAAGCGGTCACTTCCGCAAGAATTCAAGAATTAATTATAGCCCGCGACGAAATATCCGGCGAGGAGCGCGGCATGGCGAGTGTTTCTTCGCGCGGCTATGTTCTTGCTTCGTTCCATTCCTTGCGTTAATCTCCCCCCATGGATGCAAAGCTGCCCGATCTGCCGCGGAAGGGCCGCGGGGCGATCTCGAACCCGAGCCCGCGCTATGAGCCCGCGCGCACGGAGCGGATCGACGACGGCTGGGGTGCCGCGCAATTTGGCGAGGACGAGGAGCCGCCGCGGCTCGCCACCACCGTGACGATCGATGCGAGCCGCACGGTCATCGCGCGCAACGACTCGCCCGACATCCCTTTCGACCGCTCGGTCAATCCCTACCGCGGCTGCGAGCACGGCTGCGTCTACTGCTACGCGCGGCCGAGCCATGCCTTCCTCGGCCTCTCGCCCGGCCTCGACTTCGAGAGCCGGCTGGTGGCCAAGCCCGAGGCGCCCAAGCTGCTCGCGCAAGAGCTCGCCAAGCCCGGCTACACGGTCGAGCCCCTAGCACTCGGCACCAACACCGATCCCTACCAGCCGATCGAGCGAGAGATGAGGATCACGCGCGGCATTCTCGAGGTCCTCCGCGATTTCAACCACCCGGTGACGATCACCACCAAGTCGGCCCTCGTCCTGCGCGACCTCGACATCCTCGCCGCCATGGCCGAGCGCGGCTTGGCCCATGTGGGAATTTCCGTGACCACCCTGGATGCCGCACTCGCCCGCGCGATGGAGCCGCGCGCGCCCTCACCCCGGCGCCGGCTCGCCGCGATCCGCGCGCTCAGCGAGAGCGGCATCCCCACGGCGGTGATGGCCGCCCCCCTCATCCCAGCACTCAACGACTTCGAGCTCGAGCGCATCCTCGAGGCGGCGGCCGGCGAGGGTGCCACGGGCGCCGCCTATACGCTCCTGCGCCTGCCGCTCGAGATCAAGGACCTCTTCTCCGAATGGCTCGCGGCGCATTTCCCGGAGCGCGCCAAGCACGTGCTCTCGCTCATCCGCGGCACGCGGGGCGGCAAGCTCAACGACCCCAACTTCGGCAGCCGCTTTTCCGGCCAGGGCCCCTATGCCGGGCTGATACGCGCGCGCTTCCAGCTCGCCTTGAAGCGTCTCGGGCTCGATAAGCGCGACTGGCGGCCCACGACGACGCTCTTCAAGGTGCCGCCGCGGCCGGGGGACCAGCTCGAGCTCCTCTGACGGGCGGCACCACGGCACTGGGGCAAACGGCCGCCTCGCCCGGGGAGCACCCTGCTGTGCACCCTACGCAAGGCGGCCCCGCCATCCCCAGTTGCCAAGCCATGTTCCTTCCGTGCTAGGATTCGACCTCGCGCGGTCGCAACGCAGGACCTCGGAGGGGGAGGAATGCGCCCATGAGACCACAAGGGGGCGAGCAGAGCGGCACACAGGCGCTTAGCGAGCTCGCCCGCGGGGCCGAGCGCCGTGTGCTCGACCTCGATGCCGTCAGGCTCGCTTACCGGCGCTACGCCTTCGTCTATGACGTCCTCTTCGGCATCCCGCTCGGCGCCGGGCGCCGCCTTGCGGTAGCGGCCGTGAACGCGCGCGGGGCGGGACGCGTGCTCGAGGTGGGGGTCGGCACCGGGCTCACGCTGCCGCTTTACCGCGCCGATTCGAGGGTGGTGGGCATCGACCTCTCGCCCGAGATGCTCGCGCGCGCGCGCCATCGGGTAGCCGCCCTCGGGCTCGGCCAGGTCGAAGCCCTCCTAGAGATGGACGGCCAGCGCACGGAGTTCGCGGACGGCAGCTTCGATACGGTGGTCGCCCTCCATGTGCTCTCGGTCGCCCCCGATCCGGCCCGCTTGATGCAGGAGATGCGGCGGGTCTTGGCCCCCCGCGGCGAGATCCTGATCTTGAACCACTTCCGCTCGGAGCGGGGGCCCTGGCGCTGGCTCGAGCGCGCGACGGCACCGCTCACGGCCGTGCTCGGCTTCCGCCCCGATCTCGAGCGCAAGATGCTCGGCAGCCTCGCCGATCTGGACCTCATCGAGGATCGCCACGTGAAGCGCGCCGCCGGCGCCATTCTGCTGCGTCTTCGCAAGGGCGGCGAGGTGGGTGCCGCGGAAGGCTGAGGCAAACTTCCCAGCGGAGCGCGCCGCCTTCCTGCGCCACCACGAAGTTCGAGCGGGCACGCTTGACCCCGGGGCGAGGAGGGCGACCTATTATGCCGTCTCCTTGGCACCCTTTCCGAAGGAAACTCTCGATAGCTCCTTTGCTGCGCCGCTCGATAGTCGGGCCGTGGATGGGAACATGATCATCGCGCAGATCACCGACATGCATATCCGCCCCTCGGGCATGCTTGCTTACGACAGGGTCTCGACCAACGGCATGCTCGCGGACGCGGTCAGCCACCTCCTGACGCTCAAGCCCCAGCCCGACGTGGTGATCGCGACGGGCGATCTCTCGGATGGCGGGCTCGAGGAGGAGTATGCGCTCCTGCGCGATCTCCTCGCCGCGCTCGAGATGCCGGTCTTCCTCATCCCCGGCAACCACGACGACCGCGCGGCCCTCGCGCGAGCCTTCCCGGAGCACGGCTATCTGCCGCGGGGCGGCGGCTTTCTCCACTACGTCATCGACGACTATCCGGTGCGCCTCGTCGGCCTCGACACGGTGGTGCCCGGCGAAGCCGGCGGCCACATGTGCAAGGAGCGGCTCGAGTGGTTTCAACAGCAGCTCGAGGAGGCGAAGCCGCGCCCGACCCTCGTCTTCATGCACCACCCGCCCTTCGCGACCGGGGTCCGGCACATGGATGAGATCGGCCTCAAGGGTGCCGATGCCTTCGCCGAGATCGTGGCGCGGCATCCCGAGATCGAGCGCATCGTCTGCGGCCACCTGCACCGGCCCATACAGATGCGCTGGCATGGCACGCTCGTCAGCACCGCGCCCAGCACGGCGCATCAAGTGGTGCTCGATCTGCGCCACGACGCGCCGGCCGTCTTCAACATGGAGCCTCCCGCCTGCCAGCTCCACCTCTGGGACGCCGCCCAAGGCATCGTCTCGCACACGAGCTACATCGGCCGCTTCGAAGGCCCTTATCCCTTCTTCCCGGAGAAGGCCGCGGGGTGAGAGGGCGAAGCGGGCGGCCGAGGGGCGAGCAGCACACCCCTCGGATGCGCATAAATCGGTTGGATTTTGCGGTTATTTCGCGTTATCTAATCTTAATTTTTCGAGTGTATTCATGGTGGTGCCAAGGTGCTGGCGCCATTATTTCGTGAGCATGCGGCTGGGCGCGGGAAAGAGCCTGGAGTGCGGCCTCGCGACAGCGCCACGCGGCGTTCGCGGGCATGCGCGCGCCTCTCGAGCATGAAGAGGCGGAAAGACGGCCGGGCCCGCCCGCGCCTGCGGACGGAGGAAGCGGTACCGGCGGCGCGCGGGCGCGGGGCGAGATTCGCGAGCATGGCAACGATCCTCGAGCGGGAGCGGACGGGCTGAGATGTTGAAGATTCTGGCCGACTTCATCAAGAACATGTCGATCAGGCGGAAGCTGATCATGATCGTCATGCTGACGACCGCCTCCGTCCTCGAAGTCGACTCCCTCGTGTTCATCAGGGACGAGATTCACTATCTGCGCGATGCGGCACTCTCCGAGCTCACCACGCTCGCGACGGTGATCGGCTCGACCACGGCACCGGCGATCTCCGCCGGCAACCGCGCCGCCGCCGAAGCTACGCTCGCCGCCTTGGCCGCCAAGCCGCAAATCCTTGCCGCCGTCATCTACAAGCCCGACGGTCAGGTATTCGCGAGCTATCAGCGCGGGATTTCGGCGCAACCGACCGTCCAGTCGGCCACACCCGAAGCGGAAGATCTCTCGAGTACCCAGGGCTCGCTTCGTCTGCGCCAGCCGATCATCCATAACGGCGCCTCGATCGGCACGATCCGCCTCGAGGCGAGCTCCGACCAGCTCCTCGACAGCACGGCGCGCTCGCAGACCCTCGTGCTCGCCATCCTCTTCGTCTCCTTGGGCGTCGCCTACCTTCTCTGCGTGGCCCTCCAGCGCATTATCTCGCAGCCGATCCGCTCCCTTGCGCTCACCATGTCGGAAGTCTCGAAGGATCAGAACTACGGCCTGCGCGCGGAGAAGGCGGGTGACGACGAGATCGGCGTGCTCGTCGACGCCTTCAACGCGGTGCTCGGGCAGATCGCGCAACGCGACGAAACGCTGCGGACGAAGAACGAGGAGCTCGCGAGCCTGATCGGCGAGCTGCGCGAGGCGAAGGACCAGGCCGAGGCCGCCAACCGCGCCAAGTCCCACTTCCTCGCCACCATGAGCCACGAGATCCGCACGCCCATGAACGGCGTGCTCGGCATGGCGAGCCTGCTCGCCGACACGCACCTCGACGAGCGGCAGTCGCGCCTGCTCGACAACCTGCGGCGCTCGAGCGAGGCGCTCTTGGCCATCATCAACGACATCCTTGATCTCTCCAAGGTCGAGGCGGGGCGGCTCGAGCTCATCGACGCCGTCTTCGATCCGCGCGAGGTGATCGCCGAGGTGAACGACCTCCTCTCGGCGCGCTGCGCGAGCAAGGGGATCGAGTTCATCTACTACGTCTCCGAGGACGTGCCGCGCCAGCTGCGCGGCGACCCCATCCGCCTGCGCCAAATTCTCGTCAACCTGGTGGGCAACGCCATCAAGTTCACGGAGCACGGCGAGATCTACGTCGACCTCGTGCTCACCCGCAGCGACGAGAAGGGCGTTCTGCTCTCCTTCTCCGTGCTCGATACCGGCATCGGCATTGCGTCCGATCAGCAGTCCCGCATCTTCGAATCCTTCCGCCAGGTCGACACCTCGCTCACGCGGAAATACGGCGGCTCGGGGCTCGGGCTCGCGATTGCACGGCAACTCGCGGAGCTCATGGGCGGCGAGATCGGCGTCGAGAGCGAGCTCGACCGCGGCTCGCGCTTCTGGTTCACCGTGCGGCTCGTCCGCGCCGAAACGGACACCGCGGAGTCGACCGCACCGCGCCGCATGTCGCGCCCGCTTCGCGTGCTTCTCGTCGACACCAACGCGAGGAGTGCGAAGGTCATGAGCAACTATCTCTCGAGCTGGAAGATCGACTCGCAGCTCGCAGAGACCCCACTCGCCGCGCGCGAGGCGATCACGGCGGCGAGTGCTGCGGGGCGGGGCTTCGATGCCGCGTTCATCGACGTGAAGGGGCTCGGCCCCGAGGGCTTCGAGCTCATGCACTGGGCGCGCTCGAAAGCCGGTTCGGGGGTCGGCGAGTTCATCCTCTTGACCGGTCTCGAGGGTGCTGAGGACGAGCCCGGCAAGCAAGGTGCCTTCGCGCAGCTGACCAAGCCCGTGCGGCCCTCGGTGCTGTTCGACTGCCTTGCCACCCTGGCGTCCGGCGGCCGCCAGAAGGGAATTGCGCCGTTCTTCGTGCGGCCGGGCCCCCAGCCGAAGGTCCGTCCGCAGTTCGATGCGCACCTCCTCGTGGCCGAGGACAACGTCATCAATCAGGAGGTGGCCCACGGCATGCTCGGCGCGATGGGCTGCAAGGTGACCACCGCGAGCAACGGGCGCGAGGCTGTCCGCCTTGTCGTCCAGCAGCCGTTCGATCTCATCCTGATGGATTGCGAGATGCCCGAGATGGACGGCTTCGAGGCCGCGCGCCGCATGCGCGAGCTCGAGCGCGGCGGTCCGCTCGCGGCAGGGGACGCCGCGCGCACGCCGATCGTCGCCATCACTGCGCATGCCATGGCGGGAGTGCGCGAGCAGTGCCTCAAGGCCGGCATGGACGATTTCCTGAGCAAGCCGTTCGACGAGGTGCAGGTCGGCGAGACGCTCAAGCGCTGGCTGGCGCATCGTTATCAAGCGGGCCGCAGCACCCCTCCGGCGGGCGAGCTGAAAGCCGCCGAGAGCGCGAAGGCGGGGGTGGAGCAAAGCGCGGCGGAGGAGCACAAAGTGACGGAAGAGCGGAAAGAGGCGCCGGCAGCGGGCGTCGGCGAGGCTGCCGCCGAGATCGACATGCGCGCGATCGAGCGTATCCGCGCATTGCCCAAGCGCGGGCCCCAATCGGTGCTCGACCGCGTGCTTGTCGAATTCGCCAAGTCTGCGCCGAAGCTCGCCGCCGACATCAAAGACGCGACCCTCAAGGGCGACACGGAGGCCGCCTGGCGGGCGGCGCACAGCCTCAAGTCGAGTGCCGCCAATCTCGGCGCCGAGCGCCTCTCCGGCCGCGCCAAGGAGATCGAGGCGCTCGGTCGAAAGGGAGCCGCAGAGGAAATCGTGGCCCTGCTTCCGGCACTGGAGAGCGCTCTCGACGGCGCCTTGCGCGGCCTCAAGGGCCTGATGGAGAGCGCCTCGTGAGTTCAGGCGAAGCAACCGATAAATCCGTCATCCTGATCGTCGACGACGACACGACCATGCGCTTCCTCATGCGCGAGACGCTCGAGCAGGACGGCTTCACCGTCGTCGAGAGCGGCGACGGCGTCGAGGCGCTCCAGGCCTATGAGGAAACCCGTCCGGAAATGCTCATCTCCGACGTGGTCATGCCGCGCATGGACGGCTTCGAGCTCTGCCGCGCGCTCAGGAAGCGCGGCGACGCGAACTACGTGCCGGTCTTGATGGCGACCGGGCTCGATGATCTGGAGTCCATCGAGAAGGCCTACGAGGCGGGCGCCACCGACTTCATCGTCAAGCCGATCAACTGGCTGATCCTGTGCCACCGCGTGCGCTACATGCTGCGCGCGAGCCGCACCTTCAACGAGCTGCGCGAAACCGAGGAGCGGCTCAGGAGCATCGCGGAGAATCTCCCCGGCGCCATCTATCGACAGGCGCTCAGCGCCGACGGCACGATGTCATTCAGCTACGTAAGCCCGGCGATGCAGACCCTCTACGGCATCGACCCGGCGGTAATGGTGCGTGATGCCAGGCAGTTCGTGGATTGCGTCGTGGCCGAGGATCGCCTCGTCTTGGACGACGCGATGCGCCGCTCCGCCCGCGACTTGGCCCCCATGGAATCCGAATTCCGCCTCGACACGCCGATTGCGGGCGTCCGCTGGCTGAAATCGATTGCCCGGCCGCACCGGCTCGACCACGGCGAGGTGCAATGGGATGGCGTCGCCCTCGACATCACCGAGCTCAAGAAGCTCGAGGCGCATCGCGACTATCTCGCCTATTACGATCCGCTGACCGGGATGCCGAACCAGCACCTCTTCGAGGACCGCTTGTCGCAGGCGCTCCCGCAGGCCGAGCGGCTGAGCAGCAAGATCGCGGTGATCTACCTCGAGATCGAATCGCTCGAGAACATCCGCGACAGCGCGGGCCTCGCCGCCGCCGACGTCATCATCCGCGAAGCGGCCCTCAGGCTTCAGCCCGCACTCAGGCCCGGCGATACGGTGGCCCACGCCGGCGGGGGCCGCTTTATCGTCATGCTGGGCGGGATCAAGCGCAGCACCGACGTCGCCGCCCCCATCAGACGCCTGTCCGAGGCCTTCGAGAAGCCCTTCGAGCTCGAGAGCAGCGAGCTTTTTGCCAAGATCGTCATGGGCATCAGCCTCTTCCCCGACGATGGCAACTTGCCCGAGGCGCTCCTGCGCAACGCGAGCACGGCGCTCACCCGCGCCAAGGCGACGCTCGGCCAGGGCTACGAGTTCTACAGCCGCCATATGACGGATAGCGCCGTCAAGCGGCTCTCGACCGAGGGCGAGCTGCGCCGGGCGATCGAGCGCAGCGAGCTCGAGGTCTTCTATCAGCCCCAGGTGAACACCGTTAGCTTCAAGATCATCGGCATGGAGGCGCTCGTGCGCTGGCGCCACCCCGTGCGCGGGCTTGTCTCGCCCGGCGAGTTCATCGCCATCGCCGAGCAGAGCGGCCTTATCGTGCCGCTCGGCGAGTACGTCCTGCGCAAGGCGTGCGTTCAGACCGAGGCGTGGCAGCGCCGGGGAATTTGCGATTTTCCCGTCTCGGTGAACGTCTCCGGCTGGCAGCTCATGCGCGAGGACCTCGGCGACCGCGTGCTGTCCATCCTCGAGGAAACCAGACTGCCGCACGCCGGGCTCAAGCTCGAGCTCACCGAGAGCACGATCCTGCGCAACGTCGATCTCATCACCCGCACGATGAACCGCCTCGCTTCGACCGGCGTCACCTTCGCGGTCGACGATTTCGGGATCGAGCACTCGGCGCTCAGCCATCTCTCGCGGCTCCCCATCGAGACGCTCAAGGTGGACCATTCCTTCGTCTCGCGCATGACCCGCGATCCCGCCCATGGCGCGCTCGTGCAGGCCATCATCTCGATGACGCATGCCATGGACAAGAAAGCCATCGCGGAAGGGGTCGAGTCGAACGAGGAGCTCACCTACCTGCGCGCCTATCGCTGCAATGCGATCCAGGGCTTCCTCTTCAGCAAGCCCTTGCCGGCGGCGGAATTCGAGACCCTGCTCGAGGCCGAAGTGCTGCCGCCGCGACAGGCAGCTGAGTAGACGGGCGAGCACGGCGCGCGCCCCCCCAGCACCAGCACCTTTCTCCCGGCGCGCGATCGTGCTATCGGGAAGGACCGAGCCAAGACGCATGGGCAGTGCTGAGGCGATGCCGGACTTTTCCTTCGAGCAGAGATGCTCCGGGCTCGTCGCCGGCATCGACGAGGCCGGGCGCGGACCGTGGGCGGGGCCGGTCGTCGCCGCCGCGGTCATCCTCGGCCAGGACAAGCGCGCGCGCCGCGCACTTCAGCACCTCCTCGCCGGCCTCGACGATTCCAAACGCCTCCCCCGCGAGCGGCGCGAGGAGCTCGCTCAGCGCCTAGAGCGCGCCGCGGCAGCGGGGCTGGTGCGCTACGGCTTGGCCGCCGCAAGCGTGGCCGAGATCGACCGCCTCAACATTCTCGCGGCGACGCACCTCGCCATGGCAAGGGCGCTCGCGGCCCTCGGCCTCAGGCCCGCCGTGGCCCTCGTCGACGGCGACCGCGCGCCGGCCCTCAACTGCCGTGTCGAGACGATCATCGGCGGCGACGGGCTCAGCCTCTCGATCGCGGCCGCGTCGGTCTTGGCCAAAGTCACCCGCGATCAGCTGATGCGGCGCCTTGCCGTGCGCCATCCCGGCTTCGGCTGGGAACACAATATGGGGTATGGCACCGAGGCGCACCGCGAGGCCTTGTGGCGCCTCGGCGCAACCTGCCACCACCGCCGCAGCTTCGCCCCGGTCAGCGCCTGCCAGGGCGAGCTAAGCCTTTGACTCCACAAAGTTATTGACCCAGCGACTCGCTTGACTCAAAGTGGCTGCGGGTGGCGCGAGCGGCGGGGCCTCGCGATCTTGCGGGCCGCTCGCGCCAAGCGTCGACTTCGGATGAGGGCCGGCCGCGCGCTCGCGGCCGCGAAGTCCGTCGAGGGGGCAATTTGCACGCGAACCAGATTCTGGTCGGCGACTGCGTCGAGCTGATGGGCTGGCTGCCGTCGGGGTCGGTCGACATGGTGTTCGCCGATCCACCCTACAATCTGCAGCTCGCGGGCGAGCTCAACCGGCCCAACAACACGCGCGTCAACGGCTGCGATGCCGCGTGGGACAAGTTCGACGACTTCCATGCCTACGACTCCTTCACGCGCGCCTGGCTCGCAGCCGCGCGCCGCGCGCTCAAGGAGGACGGCACGCTCTGGGTGATCGGCAGCTACCACAACATCTTTCGCGTCGGCGCCATCCTCCAGGACCTCGGCTTCTGGATCCTGAACGACGTGATCTGGCGCAAGACCAACCCGATGCCGAACTTCCGCGGACGGCGCTTCACCAACGCGCACGAGACGCTCATCTGGTGCGCCAAGAGCTCCGCGGCGCGCTACACCTTCAATTACGAGGCCATGAAGGCGCTGAATGACGAGCTGCAGATGCGCAGCGACTGGCTCATCCCGCTCTGCACCGGTCCGGAGCGTCTCAAGGACGACTCCGGCAGCAAGGCGCACCCGACCCAGAAGCCCGAGGCGCTCCTCCATCGCTGCATCATGGCGGCGACCAAGCCGGGTGGGCTCGTCCTCGATCCCTTCTTCGGCACCGGCACCACGGGGGTCGTCGCCCGCCGCCTCGGCCGCGGCTATGTCGGCATCGAGAAAGACCCGGCCTATGCGCGGCTCGCGCGCGAGCGCATCGCCGCCGTCGCGGTGAGCTCTGACCCCGACAGGCTCGAGCCGCGCGCGCGCCGCGAGGAGCCGCGCATACCCTTCGGCTGGCTCGTCGAGCACGGCCTCTTGCAGCCGGGCGAGCTGCTCTTCGATGCCACCCGGCGGTGGACCGCGAAAGTGCGCGCGGACGGCACCCTCATCTCGGCCGAGTACAAGGGCTCGATCCACCAGGTCGCGGCCGCCGTGCAGGGGGCGCCGGCATGCAACGGCTGGACCTTCTGGCTGGTCGAGCGCAAGGGCCGCGCCGTGCCGATCGATCTCTTGCGCCAGGAGCTGCGCGCCGGGCTCGTGCGGGCCGACTGAGTTTCACCCCGCCTCTACCCGCGCGTCGGCCGCAGGCAGCGTCAAGGTGACCTTGAGGCCGCCGAGGGGCGACTCGTCGAGTGCCACGCTGCCGTCATAGAGCCCGGCGATGTCCCGCACGATCGCGAGGCCGAGCCCGCTGCCGGGCACGGCCTCATCCAGGCGCTTGCCGCGCTGGAAGAGCTGCATGCGCTCCTCGGCCGAGAGGCCGGGACCGTCATCCTCGACGATGATGGCAAGACGCTCGCCGTCGCGGGCGATCGCGACGCGCACGCGCGCGCGCGCCCATTTGCAGCCGTTGTCCATGAGGTTGCCGAGCATCTCCTCGAGGTCCTGGCGCTCGCCCCGAAAAGCGGCCGCCCGCTCGCCCGTGATCTCGATCTCGATGCGCCGCTCGGCGTGGATGCGCTCGAGCGTGCGCTTCAGATCCTCGAGCACCGGCAGGATGGGCGTGCGCGCGCCGAGCACGCCGGCCGCCGCCGCCGCGCGCGCGCGCGAAAGGTTGCGATCGATCTGACGGCGCATGACCGCGGTTTGACGCGCGACCGATTGGGCAAGGGGACTCCTCTCGCGCGTCGCCTCGTTGCTCAGCACGGCGAGGGGCGTCTTGAGCGCATGCGCCAGGTTGCCGACATGGGTGCGGGCACGCTCGACCACTTGGGCGTTGTGCTCCAAGAGGGCGTTGAGCTCGTCGGCCAGCGGCTGCACCTCGGCGGGAAATTCGCCCGAGAGCTTCTCGGCGCGGCCGGCGCGGATGTCGGCGAGGGCCGCGCGCATGCGCTTGAGAGGGATCAGCCCGAAGCGCACCTGGATGAGCACCGCGGCGATGAGGCCGAGGCCCAAGGAGGCGAGCGACCAGACGAGCGCCTTGTTGAAGCGCGCGACCTCGCGGTCGATCTCGGCATCCTCGGCGGCGACCATGTAGTGCAGGCGATGGGGAAAGCCCGGCAGCGTCACCGTGCGCTCCGCAAGGCGCAGATTGCGGCCGTCGGGACCGCTGAACTCCGAGGTGCGCACGGCACCGTCCTCGCTCGCGCGCGGGCTGAGCGTCATATCCCACAGCGAGCGTGAGCGCAGAAGCGGACCGTCGGGGCCCGAAATCTGCCAATACCATCCCGAGTTCGGCTGGGTGAAGCGCGGCTCGCCGAGCCCGCGCGCAAGCTCGATCCGGCCCGCGGCCCCCGTGCGGCTCACCGCGATCAGGCTGTCGAGGTGGACCTCGAGGCGCGCCTCGAAGCTGCGCTCCACCGAGTCCTCGAACATGCTCGAGAGCTGGAAGCCGCCCGCCGCGAGTGCCGCCGTGATCCAAAGGCCCGCCCCGGCCACCAGGCGAAAGGCGAGCGAGTTGATCTTCATCTCCCGCTCCCGCGCTCTTTCGCGGCGGTCGGCACCTCTTGTCCCGGGACGGCGAGCTGGTAGCCGAGCCCGCGCACGGTCTGGATCATATCGGCGCCGATCTTCTTCCTGAGGCGGCCGACGAAGACTTCGATCGTGTTCGAATCGCGGTCGAAATCCTGGTCGTAGAGATGCTCGGTGAGCTCGGTGCGCGAGACGACCCGGCCCGGATGGTGGAGCAAATAGGCGAGCAGGCGGTATTCCTGCGCGGTGAGCTTGACGGGAGCGCCATCGAGGGTCACGCGCGAGGTGCGCGTATCGAGGCGCAGCGGCCCGCATTCGAGCTCGGCACTCGCATGTCCGGCGGCGCGGCGGATGAGTGCTCGCAAGCGCGCCAGCACCTCCTCCATACGGAAGGGCTTGGCGACGTAATCGTCGGCACCCGCGTCGAAGCCCGCGACCTTCTCGCTCCAGCGGTCGCGCGCGGTCAAGATGAGGACCGGCATATTGCGCCCGGCGCGGCGCCAGCGCTCCAGCACGGTGATGCCGTCCACGACCGGAAGGCCGAGGTCGAGCACGACCGCGTCGTAGCTCTCCGTATCGCCGAGGAAGTGCCCTTGCTCGCCGTCGCTGGCGAGATCGACGGCGTAGCCGGCCTCGCGCAGGGCATCGGCGAGCTGGCGCGCGAGATCAGGATCGTCTTCGACGGCGAGAACGCGCATGCTTCACTGACAGGCGCTCGAGGCACCCCTTCCCTTCACCCCGAGAATCTCGGTCGTCGCGGCGTTCACGTCCAGTCCCAAGACGTCGCCCTTGGGCGTCAGCATTCTCAGCTCGTAGAGCCATACACGCTCTCCGCCCTGCGAGCGTTCCTCGAGCTCGACCTCGATCACGCGGCCGCCGCAGTGGCTCTCGACGCTGCCCACAATATCCTTGAGCGGCTGGATCTCGCCGGCCTGAAGTGCCTCGCGCGCCCGCTCGTGGTCGCTGTCGTCGCCGAAAGCCGCTCCGGCGGCCCCTGAGACCACCAGAAGGGCCGTCGGCACGACTACCAGCAGCTGGCGCATGGGGCGTTCTTAGGGTTTCTCGGCTGAACGCCGGATGAACAGCCCCCTCAACCCAGGTTCAGCCAGGATCGGCAAAATGCGCATCCGATCGACGGGGTCCTAGCGGGACCCTCGCCTCCGAGCCGGACACTCATGCGCACGCACGAGAGGCGGCAGAGGCCTCGGAGGTGGCAATCGCGACAGGGATGCTCGAAGCATGCGCGACACACGAATTCTCGGCACCGCCTTCGCCGCAGCCTTGGCCTCCCTCTTGGGACTGGGCCCGGCGTCGGCAGGCGATCTCAGCAGGCCGCGCGAAAGCTTTCAAGCGGGGGAAGAAAGCGGCGGGACGCTGCCGGTCTGGCTCGTGCGCTACAAGCTGCGCCAGCTCGGCTATCAAGACATCACCCGGGTCAGCGCCCAAGGCGACGGATTCGCCGTCCTTGCGCAGGATCGCTGGGGCCGCCGCGTAAAGCTCTTTGTCGATGCCGTGACCGGCGAGGTGGTTCCGCGGGGCGGCTACGGGCTCGCGCATCTCACGCGAGAGGACGTGGCTCAACGTCTTTCGGCACTCGGCTACGAGTGCTTGGCCCCCGTCGACTACCGCGAGGAGCACTATCAGGTGCTCGCGCGCACGGCGGAGGGAAAGCGCTTAGGCCTCGCCATCGATCCGCTGAGCGGAGCCGTGTGGCACGAGCGCACATGAAGCGAGTTGCAACGACGTTCAAGGGAGAGAGCGTAACAGCGATGCACTGACCCATGCCTGACGAAGGGCCGCTCCACGCGAGCGGCAGCGCCAATGTCCATGCTATCCCCCATGAGCAAGGGCATGGGTGACGACCTTCTTCATCAGCGTGGGCAGTGCCAAGTCGGAGAGACGGTCGAGGCGGCACCAGCGGTGTGTCTCCCCCTCGTTCACGCCGCCGGGACCCTCGGTCGTCTCTCCGACACTTCCCGCGAGCACGGTGAGCTCCAGCTCGAAGTGCGTGAAGACA
>DATNIJ010000026.1:0-7023 GCA_035604475.1 Alphaproteobacteria bacterium | reverse complement strand
TAGGGGGCAGGCGGGTTTCCACGCCGCCGTCCGGGTCGGTCGCGCGAGGCGCCCGGCAACGGGCGTCCCAGATGAATGGCCATCCCCTGCAATGCTGCAGGGACAGAACCCGGCTTACAGGCCGTCTGGCATTTCATTCTTTCCCGCAGCCCAAGCGCAGGCCACGGCGCTGGCATTCGTCCTCGCTTCGGCGGCTCCAGCGCCTGCGTTCTTGCTTCAAACCGAGCTTGAAGTTGGAAGTTCCGCAATTGGAACAAAGTAGGAACATAGTTTTGCCGCAATTTAGCGAAAGATAGTGGGCCATGCCCCCAGAAAGACCAGATTTTGATTTTCTCTCACCTTGCCGGTCCCAAATCGAGCTGCGGAAAACTTCTTGAATAACCAGGGATTTACTGTGAAAATCCATTGACGCCCATATAGTCCCATGATATCCCATACTATCCCACACTGCATAGACTGCCTCCGTGGGCTACGGCAGTCGCTTTGTGGGGGGGTCTGACCGCGGGGGCGGTCGGAGTGGGGGCGGCATGGCGCTGTTCGTGGGGACAGTCGTTAACAAGGTCGACCGCAAGGGGCGTGTCTCCGTGCCGGCGAGCTTCCGTGCCGCGCTAGTGGGCCAAAGCTTCGCCGGTATCGTCGTCTTCCCTTCCTACAAGCACAAGGCACTTGAATGCTGCGCCATCGACTTCATGGAGCAGCTGTCCCTAAGCCTTTATGAAATCGACACTTTTTCAGCCCAGCAAGACGACCTCGCAGAGACGATCTTCGGCGAGGCGCATCAGCTCCCATTCGATTCCGAGGGGCGCATCATGCTGCCCGCCCCCCTCCTCGAGCATGCCGAAATCGGCGAGATGGCCGCCTTCGTGGGCCGCGGCCCGCGCTTCCAGATTTGGCAGCCCAAAGCGCGCGAGGCCTTTGCCGCGTCGGTGCGCGAGCGGGTGCTGCGTGAGAACCCGACGCTCAGGGTGCGGCCGCCCAAAGGGCCGCCTGGCGGCCCCGGCGGCGAGAGCGGCGGAGGCGAGCCATGACGGAGGCGCTCTCAGCCGGTGCGCGCGGGGTGCGGGGCGGCCACGTCCCGGTGCTGCTCGGCGAGGTGCTCGAAATCCTCGCCCCGCGCGACGGCGGCATCTATGTGGACGGTACCTTCGGCGCGGGCGGCTACAGCCGCGCACTCCTCGAGGCCGCTCGGTGCACCGTATGGGGCATCGATCGCGATCGCTCGGCGGCTGCGCACGGGGCCGAGATGGCGCGCCGTTACCGCGGCCAGCTCACCGTGCTCGCCGGCCGCTTCGGCGAGATGGACCGTCTGCTCGAAGACCATCGCGTGAGCGCCGTCGACGGGGTGGCACTCGACCTCGGCGTCTCCTCGACGCAGATCGACGAGCCGGCGCGCGGCTTCTCGTTTCGCTCCGATGGCCCGCTCGACATGCGTATGGGCGAAGAAGGCCCGACCGCGGCCGAGCTCGTCAACCGCTTGGCCGAGGGCGAGCTCGCGCGCATCATTCGCGACTTTGGCGAGGAGCGCTTCGGGCGCCAGGTCGCGCGAGCCATCATCACCGCGCGCGCCAAGGCGCCGATCGCGACGACGGGACAGCTCGCCGCCATCGTGCGCAGCGTCGTGCGCGCGGGCGCCGACGGCATCGACCCCGCGACGCGTACCTTCCAGGCGCTTCGCATCGAGGTGAACGACGAGCTCGGCGAGCTCGATCGCGGGCTCGCGGCTGCCGAGCGTCTGCTCAAGCCGGGCGGCCGCCTCGCCGTCGTCGCCTTTCATTCGCTCGAGGATCGCCGGGTGAAGCGCTTCATGAAGGGCCGCAGTGCGGCGGGCCGCGTGCGCTCGCGTCTCCTTCCCGGCGAGCGCCCCGAGTGCCCGGCGAGCTTCCGTCTCATCACCAAGAAGCCGATCCGGCCGGGCGAAGGCGAGCTCGCCGCCAATCCGCGCGCGCGCTCGGCCCGCTTGCGCGCGGCCGAGCGCACCGCGGCACCCCCTTGGTCCGCGGAGGCGGCCTCATGATGCGCCGTGCCGTCTGGCTTTGGCTCTGCGTGGCGCTCGGCCTCGGCTTTGGGGTCTACGAGCTCAAGCTCCAGGTGCAGGGGCTCGAGCAGCGCTTGGCCAAGGCCAACCGCGACATCCTCGCGGACGAGGAGGCCATCCACGTGCTCAAGGCCGAGTGGAGCTACCTCAACGAGCCGGAGCGCATCGACACGCTGGCCCGCAAGTACCTCGATATGGTGCCCCTCGCGGGCGGCCAATATGGCTCTTTCGACGCGCTGGCAGAGCGCGGCGACGGCGCTGACGCGGGCCCGAATGCCGCTCAGCCGGCAACCCCGTCCCTGCCCGTGCCCGTGGCGCGGCCGAAGCCGCCCAAGGGCAATCGGGTCACTCTCGCGAGGGAAACCCAATGATCACCTTCCGGCGCAAGCATCCGTGCCATCCCCACCACGATGCCGCCTACAACGGTGGCTCGGTTCGGCTCGAGGGCGCCTACAAAGAGATGCTCGAGACCGGCCGCAATCGCCTCGTGCTGTGCGCGGCCCTCTTCGCCATCGCCTTTGCAGCCCTCTCGCTCCGCCTCGTCGATGTCACGGTCATCAGCCAGCCGCGCGAGCCGCAGCTCGACCGCGCCGACCGCCCGGTCATCCTGCCGCTCGAGCGCGCCGACATCCTCGACCGCAACGGCGTGCTGCTTGCCACGAGTCTGACGACGGCCTCGCTTTACGCCGATCCCAAGGAGGTGCGCGATCCGGAGGCGGCGGCGCGCCAGCTCGTCACGGTACTCCCCGAGCTCAAGATGGCGGAGGTCGTCGGCAAGCTGAGGAGCGAGCGCCGCTTCGTCTGGCTGCAGCGCACGCTCACGCCGCGCCAGGAGTACGAGGTCAATCGCCTGGGCATTCCCGGCTTCTATTTCCAGCGCGAGGACCGGCGCGTCTATCCGCATGGGGTCTTGACCGCGCACGTCGTCGGCTTTACCAACGTCGACAATCAAGGCATGGCCGGCATCGAGCGCCACTTCGAGGACACGCTCTCGAAAGGCGGCGCTCCGCTCGTCCTCTCGCTCGATCTGCGCATCCAGCACGTCCTGCGCGAGGAGCTGCTCGACGGCATGCGGGAATTTCGCGCGCACGCCGCCGGTGGGGTGGTGCTCGACGCCCGCACCGGCGAGGTGCTGGCGCTCGTTTCGCTTCCCGACTTCGACGCCAACAAGGCGGGCGAGGCAAGCGATGATGCCCGCTTCAACCGCGTGACGCTTGGCGTTTACGAGATGGGATCGATCTTCAAGGTTTTCACCGCGGCAATGGCGCTCGAGACAGGGACCTCCAAGCTCACTTCGAGCTACGACGCAACCCAGCCCCTCCACATCGCCCGCTTCACCATCAGCGACTACCACGCGAAACGGCGCTGGCTCACCGTGCCGGAAATCTTCATGTACTCCTCCAACATCGGCGCCGCACGCATGGCGCTCGAGGCTGGGGGTGCCGTTCAGGAGCGCTTCCTGCGACGGCTCGGCCTGCTCTCCCCCGCCAAGATCGAGCTCAGCGAGACGGGCACGCCCGAGTACCCCGCCCTGTGGCGGCCCATCAACACCATGACGATCGCCTTCGGCCACGGCGTCTCCGTCGAGCCGTTGCAGGTGGCGGCCAGCACCGCCGCCGTGGTTGACGGCGGCATCCTTCACGACCCGACTTTGCTCAAGCGCCGGGCGGGCGAAGGCGCATCGGGCGTGCGCGTCATCTCCGAGCGGACCTCGGACGAGATGCGCCGCCTGATGCGCCTGGTCGTGACCGACGGCACGGCGAAAGAGGGGGCGATCCCGGGCTATCTCTTGGGCGGCAAGACGGGCACCGCCGAAAAGGCCGTGCGCCACGGCTACGCCAAGAAGGAGCTGCTCAGCTCCTTTGTAGGCGCCTTTCCGATCACCAAGCCGAAATATGTCGTGCTCGCCTTCTTCGACGAGCCGCACGGCACGGCGAAGACCCACGGCTACGCGACCGGGGGATGGACCGCAGTACCCGTGGTCAACCGGGTCGTCCAGCGTATCGCCCCCATCCTCGGCGTCATGCCCGTCGACGAGAAGGACCCCGACGTGGAGAAAGCGCTTTGGGTGCAGATCAACCCGCAGGAACGTAAGCTTGCGCTTAACTGAGCTGATGAACGGGCCCGCAGCACTCGCTTCGAACAACTCAGCACGCGCCGAGCTGGACGTTCTCGGCTTGACCGCGGACTCGCGGCAGGTCAAGCCGGGCTATCTCTTTGCTGCCCTCCCCGGCAGCAGGACCGACGGCCGCCGTTTCATCGAGGACGCCATCAAGCGCGGCGCCGTGGCCGTGCTCGCGGAGCCCGGTATTACGCTGCCGGAGCCTGCGATCGCGCTGATCGCCGACGCCAATCCGCGCCGGCGCCTAGCGCTCATCGCCGCGCGCTTCTACGGCCGCCAGCCGCGCACGATCGCCGCGGTCACGGGTACCGCCGGCAAGACCTCGGTCGCGTGCTTCACCCGCCAAATCTGGACCGAGCTCGGCTTTCAGGCGGCAAGCCTCGGCACGCTCGGGATCGTCGCCCCCGGAATGCAGCACTATGCGAGCCTCACCACTCCCGATCCGATCCAGCTCCACAAGGAGCTCGCGGAGCTCGCCGCCGCCGGCATCGACCACCTGGCGCTCGAGGCCTCCTCGCACGGGCTCGACCAATATCGCCTCGACGGCGTCGAGATCCGCGCGGCCGCCTTCACCAATCTCGGCCGCGAGCACCTCGATTACCATCCGACCATGGCGGCCTACTTCGCCGCGAAGCGCCGCCTCTTCGCGGAAATGCTGGCGCCCTCCAGCCCCGCCGTGCTCAACGCCGACGTCCCCGAATATGCGGCACTCGTCGAGATCTGCCGCGCGCGGCGCCATCGCGTGCTGAGCTATGGCCGCAAGGGCGAGACGCTCCGCCTCGAGCATGTCCAAGCAACCGCGATGGGGCAGACCGTGCGTTTCACTCTCGCCGGCCGGCGGCGCGAGGCGACCGTCGCCCTCCTCGGCGCCTTCCAGGCGAGCAACCTGCTCGCGGCCCTCGGGCTCGCCGTCGGGCTCGGCGGCGACGTGGACGCGGCCGTGGCAGCACTTGCCCACGTGCAGGGCGCCCCCGGGCGCATGCAGCAAGTGGCGCGCCTCGGCAACGGCGCTTCCGTCGTCGTCGACTACTCGCACAAGCCCGATGCGCTCGCGGCGGTCCTCGCGGCGCTCAGGGGGCTCACCCAAGCGCGTCTCCACGTGGTCTTCGGCTGCGGCGGCGAGCGGGACGCCGGCAAGCGGCCCGAGATGGGCGCCATCGCCGAGCGGCTCGCCGATCGCGTCATCGTGAGCGACGACAATCCGCGCGGCGAGGATGCCGGCGCCATCCGCCGCCAGGTGCTCGCCGGCTGCCCGCGCGCGCGCGAGATCGGCGACCGCGCCGAGGCGATCGAGACGGCGGTCCGGGAGCTCGGGCCGGGCGACATCCTCCTCATCGCCGGCAAGGGCCACGAGCGCGTCCAGATTGTCGGCGACAAAATGCTGCCGTTCGACGACGCCGAAGTCGCGCGCAAGGCGGCGCTGCGGCTCGAGGGGAGCAGCACATGACGGGCACCTCGGCTCCGCTCTGGACCGCGGACGAGGTCGCGGCCGCGACCGGCGGCCGTACCAGCGCTCGCTTCGGCGCCACGGGCGTCTCCATCGACAGCCGCACGCTCGAGGCGGGCGACCTCTTCATCGCCATCCGCGGACCGCGGGCCGATGGCCACAACCATGTACGCCAGGCGTTCGAGCGGGGTGCCGCCGCCGCCGTGGTGGCGCGCGTGCCCGAGGGCTGCGAAGCACATGCGCTCGTCCTTGTCGCGGACACGCAGGGGGCGCTTGAAGCCCTGGCTGCTGCCGCGCGCGCGCGCACGGCGGCAAAGGTGATCGCGGTCACCGGCAGCGTCGGCAAGACCGGCACCAAGGAGGCGTTGAGACTAGCACTCGAGCGTCAGGGCAAGACCGCAGCGAGCGCTGGCAGCCTCAATAATCTCTGGGGCGTTCCGCTCTCTCTCGCCCGCATGCCCCGGGACGCAGCCTACGGCGTCTTCGAGCTCGGCATGAACCATCCGGGCGAGCTCGCCCCGCTCTCGCGTCTCGTCTCCCCGCACGTCGCCATCATCACCACGGTCGAGGCCGTGCATTTGGAGTTCTTCGGCCAGCTGGCAGACATCGCGGAGGCGAAAGCCGAAATCTTCGCCGGCATGCGCGGCGGGATCGCCGTGCTCAACCGCGACAACCCCTTCTTTCCCCTGCTTCTCGACCGTGCCCGAGCCGCCGGTATCGAGCGCGTCATCGGCTTCGGCGCCCATCCCGAGGCCGAGGTGCGGCTCATCTCCTGGAAGCCTTCGCCCGGCGGGAGCGACGTGGTCGCCCGCGTGGGCGCCCGCGAGCTCGACTATCGCGTCGGCGTGCCGGGCAGGCATTGGGCGCTCAATAGCTTGGCCGTGCTGGCGGCGGCACTTGCACTCGGCGCCGATGTGGAGCGCGCGGCCACGGCCCTTGCCGCTCTCGCGGCCCTCAAAGGACGCGGGCGGCGCCACCGCATCCGCCTCAAAAGCGGCAGCTGCGAGCTGATCGACGACAGCTACAACGCCTCGCCCGCCTCCATGCGCGCCGTCTTCGACGTGCTGGCCGAAGCCGAGCCGGGTAAAGGCGGCCGGCGCATCGCAGCTCTCGGCGACATGCTCGAGCTCGGGCCCGAAGCATCGCCTCTGCATGCCTCTCTGGCCGAGCCCATCGCGGCCGCGGGCATCGACCTCGTCTTCACCGCCGGCCCGCTCATGGCGGCACTCGACCGCGCGCTGCCGCCCGCACTTCGCGGCGCGCATGCGGAAAGTTCCGAAGCGCTTGCCAAGATGCTCATTGCGGCGGTCCGGCCCGGTGACGTGATCGCGGTCAAGGGCTCGCTCGGATCGCGCATGGGCAAGGTGGTGGAAGCATTGCTCGCGCTCGACGAGCTGCCGAGCGCCGTCAACGGCTAGG
>DATNIJ010000025.1:0-7027 GCA_035604475.1 Alphaproteobacteria bacterium | reverse complement strand
CTCGCCTTCGCCAGACTGGTCCGCGCCAACCTGATGCACCGCAGACGCATCGATCGCCTACTCCATCGAGAGCCACCTCCTATACTCAATACCTCTCAACTGGCGCTCCAATGGAACTGAAAACTAAACCGGACAGCCGTGGGTCAAGCCCGGGGGTGACGAAGGAGAGATGCAATTCCAGCTAATTTAAAATTGCCTAAGTAACCGATCGCTATGAAGCGCAAATTGGTGCGACCGACGAAGGCCGAGGAAGCCGCCATCAATGCCGGTATTGCGGCAGATCGCGATACCTATGAGTTGACGGATGCCGAGTTTGCGCAGCTGAAGCCCGTGCGCGGCCGCCCGCGATCGGCTGCACCCAAAGAGCGCATCACCATACGCTTCTCGCCCGACGTGCTGGCGAAATTCCGAGCTGCGGGCCGGGGATGGCAGACACGCATGGAGGCGGCACTGCGCGATTGGCTGAGGACGCATCGCGTCCGGTAGCACCGACTTTCGCGCGATTGACCCTTTCCCGCTTCAGCCGAGCAGGCGCTTGAGCCGCTCCATGGCGCGCGCGAGCAGCTCGGGCGCCTGGGCGAAGCAGAGGCGCAGGAATCCCCCCTCGCCACCTTTGCCGAAGGCAGCCCCCGGAGCGAGCCCCACGCCGGCCTCGGCGACGATACGCTTGGCGAGCGCTAGGCTGTCGGCGACACCGTCCACCTCGAAGAAGGCATAGAAGGCCGCATCCGGCGGGGTGAAGCGCACGCGCGGCATGGTGGCCAAGTGGTCGGCGACGATGTCGCGCCCGCGCCGGCAACGCTCGACCATCTCCCGCACGAAGGGCTCGCCCTCTTTGAGTGCGGTGACCGCGGCCGGCTGGAGGAAGGTGGGGACACCGCTCACGTTGTGCTGGACCATCTCGCCGAGGAGATCGCCGAGGGCCGCGGGGGCTACGAGCCAGCCGATGCGCCAGCCGGTCATCGCCCAAGCCTTGGAGAAGCTGTTGGCGACCAGGAGCGGGTCCTCGGGCTCGGCGATGTCGAGGAAGGAGGGTGCCGCGCGGCCCTGGTAGACGATGCGCGCGTAGACCTCGTCGGCAAGGAGCCAGATGTTGCGCTCGCGGCAGAAGTCGAGCACGGCGCGCTGCTCCTCGCGCGTCATCATCCAGCCCGTCGGGTTGCTCGGCGAGTTGATGAAGATGAGCCGCGTGGCTCCGTCGCAGGCGGCGAAAAGCTTGTCGAGGTCGAGGCGCCAGCGGCCCTGCTCGCGCGCGAGTGCGATCTCGCGCGCTTCAGCCCCCATGATCCGCGCGGCGGCGGCGGCATTGGGCCAGAGGGGGGTCACCATGACCGCATTGTCGCCCGCCCCGAGCACGAGCTGCATCGCCAACATGATGGCGTTCATGCCGGCCGTGGTGACGCTCACCCGCTCGAGCGCCACGGGGCGCTCGTAGAGCCCGGAGAGATAGTCGGCGAGGGCCTCGCGCAAGGGCGGGATGCCGCGCGTGTGGGTGTAGAAGGTCTCGCCCCTGTCGAGCGCCTCCTTGGCCGCGCGCCGGATGAACTCGGGTGTCGTGACATCGGATTCGCCGAACCACAGCGGGATCACCTTCGGGTCGCCCAAGGCAAGCTTCGACACATCGGCGATGAGCTGGGGCTCGAGTGCGGAGATCGCGGCGCGGATCGGGCCGGCAAGGCGAGAGGGCTTGCCGAGGAGGCGGGTCGGGATCTGTTTCAATGACTGAGCTCCGGGAGGTGCTTAAAGAGATCGAGCGCATCGGCGTTGGCAAGGGCCTCGAGATTCTTGACCGGGCGGCCATGCACCACCTCGCGCACTGCGAGCTCGACGATCTTGCCCGATTTCGTGCGCGGGATGTCGTGGACCTGCACGATCTTCGCCGGCACGTGGCGCGGCGTGGTGTTGCGCCGGATCTGAGCCTTGATCTTATCGGAAAGTGCCGCGTCGAGCTTCGTGCCGTCGCGCAGGCGCACGAAGAGCACCACGCGCACATCGTTCTCCCAGTCCTGGCCGATGACCAGGCTCTCGACCACCTCGTCGAGCTGCTCGACCTGGCGGTAGATCTCCGCCGTGCCGATGCGTACGCCGCCCGGGTTCAAGGTGGCGTCCGAGCGCCCATAGATGACGATGCCGCCATGCTCGGTGGTCATCGACCAGTCGCCATGGCACCAGACGCCGGGAAATTTCTCGAAGTAGGCGGCGCGGTATTTCTTGTCGCCGGGGTCGTTCCAGAAGCCGATCGGCATCGAGGGAAAGGGCCTGACGCAGACGAGCTCGCCCTTCTCGCCCTCAAGCGGCCGGCCCTCTTCGTCGAACACCTCGATCGCCATGCCGAGCATCTTAGCCTGGATCTCGCCGCGCCAGACGGGCCCCAAGGGATTGCCGCCGACGAAGCAGCCGATGATGTCGGTGCCGCCCGAGACCGAGGCCAAATGGACGTCCTCCTTGACCTGCGCATAGACGTAATCGAAGCCCTCGGCAACGAGCGGAGAGCCGGTCGAGCCGATCGCGCGCAGCTTCGCGAGCTTGTGGCTCTTGGCCGGCGCGAGACCGGCCTTGCGGCAAGCGTCGATGAACTTGGCGGAGGTGCCGAGGAAGCTCATCCCGGTCTCTTGGGCAAAGTCGAACACCACGTTGCCGCTCGGATGAAAGGGCGAGCCGTCATACAAGAGGAGCGTGGCCTCGGCCGCCAGGCCCGAGGCGAGCCAGTTCCACATCATCCAGCCGCAGGTGGTGAACCAGAAGAGGCGGTCGCCGGGCTTGATGTCGCCGTGGAGCTTGTGCTCCTTGAGATGGGTGAGGAGGGTGCCGCCCACACTGTGCACGATGCATTTGGGCGCTCCGGTCGTACCCGAGGAAAAAAGAATATAGAGCGGATGGTTGAAGGGGAGCTGGGCGTAGTCGATCCGTTGGGGCCGATACGGGGCCAGATACTCATGCCATGAGGTGGTAGCGGGGAGGCCGCCGAGTGGGGGCACCTCGCGCGTGTAGGCGACCACGACGACGCGCTTGACGCTCGGCAGGCGCTCGACGATCTCCTTGAGGCGTACCAAACAATCATGGGCCTTGCCGTTGTAATGATAGCCGTCGGCGGCGAACAGCACCTTGGGCTCGATCTGGCCGAAGCGGTCGACGACCCCCTGCACGCCGAAGTCGGGCGAGCTCGTGGACCACACGGCGCCGAGACTCGTCGCCGCCAGCATGGCGATCACGGTCTCCGGCAGGTTGGGGAGCCAGCCCGCGACACGGTCCCCCGGCCCGACCCCGTCGCGCTCGAGCGCCTGGGCCAGGCGCGAGACCGCCTCGTGGAGCTCGCGCCAGCTCATGCGGCGCCGCACCTTGTCCTCGCCCCGGAAGACGAGGGCATCGCTGTCGTCGCTCCGACGCAGCAGATTCTCCGCGAAGTTGAGCCGCGCATCGGGGAAGAAGCGGCAGCCCGGCATCCGCTCCGGATTTTCCATCACCACGTTGCCGCGCGTCTCGGCGACGACGCCGCAGAAATCCCACAGCGAGAGCCAGAACTTCTCCATCTCCTCGATCGAGAAGCGATGGAGGGCTGCATAGTCCTTGAGCTCGCGCTGCCAATCCGCTTCCAGCTTGCGCATGAAGGCGGTCATGTTGGCGCTCGCGACGCGCTCGTCATTCGGCCGCCAGAGGGGCTCGGCCATGCGTCTCTCCCTGCCTATTCCCCGGAGCTCGTCCCCTTCCCAAGAGGCATAGCCATATGACGGCAGAAAGCAACCCCGAAAGTGCGATCGTCGAGCGGGGGCGGGCTTGTCAATTCGCAGCCCGAGCCTGGCGCCCTTGCAACGGGAGCGAATGCACGCGAGGCTTCTCAACGGCACGCGATCGCCTTAAGCTGCATCGAGCCGCAGGGGAACGGGGGACGGATGGCAAGGAAACCACGATGAGACGCGCTCGCCTCGCTTGGCTCGGAATCCTGCTTGGCGCCGGCATGGCGCTGCTCGGCGCCTGCGGGGGGGACGATAAGCCGGACCCGCGCACCCCACCTGCCAACGTCAGTGCCGCCTTCAAGGAGGGCTATGACAAGGGCTGCCCCGCCGGGCTCGAGGGTGCGGCCAAGCAAGGCTCCAATTGGAACAACTCGAAAGTGGACCAGCGCTACGGCCAGGACACCGAATATAAGAAGGGCTGGGACCAGGGCTATTTCACCTGCTACGACAGCCAGCGGAGCACCTCGATCTTCAGCGGCATCAACCCCTTCTGAGACCCGCTCTGAGGGCGTCCCGCGAGCGAGGGTGCCGGACGAGCGAGGGAGAGCGAGAGATCCACGACGAGCCGAGCCATAGCGCGATCGCGGCGCTGAGCGCGAAGCGGCCGCTCATCACCATGGCCGTCCGCTTTTACAACTGCGCCGACTTTGTCGAGGCGGCACTAGAGGGCGCCTTTGGGCAGAGCTACAGCCCGCTCGAGATCATCGTTGCCGACGACCATTCGAGCGACGGCAGCTTCGAGATCGCCCAGCGGCTTCTCGACGCCTACCGCGGGCCCCACCGGGTGCGCCTCATCCGCAACGAGGCCAATCTCGGCGTCGGCAGCCAGATGGAAGAGATCCGCCGGCACATGAGCGGCGAGGTCCTCGTCATCGCGGACGGCGACGACATCTCGCTGCCGACGCGGACCGAGCGCGTCTACGAGGCGTTGTGCCAAGGCGGTCCCTCGCTCATGGGCCTTGATTGCCGCTTCGACGTGATCGACGAGAAGGGGCGTCCGATGGAAGGCGTGTCCCCGGCGGCGGCAGGGGTAGGGCCGGCCTCTGAGCTCCTCGATGCCGCTCAAATCGCGCGCGGCCGGGCGGGGCCGCATGGTGCGGTTGCGGCCTATCGCCGGGCCGTGCTCGAGGCGGGCACTTCGCTTGCCGGCTTGCGCCATAGCGAGGACCGCATCCTGGCTCTGCGCGCGATCCTGCTCGGCCGGCTGGCGACCATTCCCGAAATCCTCGTCCTGCGGCGCGTGCACATGTCGAACGTGAGCGGTGCCGTCAGCGCCTCGTGGAGTGGCAAGCAACTGCGCGATTGGCTTGCGCAAGATCTGCTGTACCGCATCCCCGTTGCGGCGACGATGCGGCGGGACGTGGCGATGATGGCCGCGGCAGGGCGCATCGATGCCGCAAGTGCTGCGCGCGTGAGCGCGGACATCGCCGCCTATGCCCGCGAGGCCAAGCTCCTTCGCGTGGCGCGGCAGCTCGGCCCGCTTGGGTTCTTGCCGATCTATCGCGCGCTCAGCCGGCTCGGCGTTCCGCGCAGGGAGTGCCTCCGCGCGCTCCTCACCCAGACCGCACCCTCCCTCGCCATGCTGCTGGTCCGGCGCAATCCCCTCCACCGGGCCCGCGAATTGGCGCGCCGCGGCTGAGAGGGCGTCCTGCTTCCGAACGGCCTCGCCTCCCGCCGTCCCATCTGCTAAGGAAGGCCGCCCTGCGCGCGGGTAGGGGAGAAGTGCCCTCCAGAAGGAGAGAGGATCATGGACGTACGCGGACATGCGGCCATCGTCACGGGCGCGGGCTCGGGTCTCGGCGCCGAGACGGCGCGCCATCTCGCGCGGGCGGGCGCCAAGGTCGCCGTGCTCGACGTGAACATGGCCGCTGCCGAGGCGGTCGCGAAGGAGATCGGCGGGACCGCGGTGCGTTGCGACGTCTCGGATGCCAAGAGCGGAGAGGCCGCCCTTGCCTTGGCGCGCGACCGGCATGGCCCGGCGCGCGTGCTCGTCAACTGCGCCGGCATCGGGCCCGCCGCGCGCATCGTCGGCAAGGACGGCCCCATGCCGCTCGACCAGTTCAGCAAGGTCATCGCCGTGAACCTGATCGGCAGCTTCAACATGATGCGCCTCGCCGCCGCCGACATGGCCAGGCTCGATCCCCTTGCGGACGGCGAGCGCGGCGTCATCATCTCGACCGCCTCGGTCGCCGCCTTCGAGGGCCAGATCGGCCAAGCGGCCTATGCGGCCTCCAAGGGCGGGGTCATAGCACTCACGCTTCCCGCCGCGCGCGAGTTCGCCCGCTCGGGCATTCGCGTGCTGGCGATCGCACCCGGGCTCATCGCCACCCCGCTTCTTCTCGGCATGCCTCAGGCGGTGCAGGAGAGCCTGGCGAGCCAAGTGCCCTTCCCGCAGCGCTTCGGCCACCCGCACGAATATGCGCGGCTCTGCCTGCACATCATCGAGAACGTAATGCTCAACGGCGAATGCATCCGCCTCGATGGCGCCATGCGCATGCAGGCGAAATAAGCCGCCTCAGGTGCGGAGCCTGTCGATGCGGGCCGCGAGCTCGATGTCGCGCTCGGAAAGCCCGCCGGCGTCGTGGGTGCTCAGCGTGATCTCGACGCGGTTATAGACATTGAACCACTCGGGGTGATGATCCATCTTTTCCGCCAAGAGGGCCACCTGGGTCATGAAGCCGAAGGCCTCGTTGAAATCGGCGAACTTGAAGGCGCGCTGGATGGCGTCGCGCCCGGCCACCTCCTGCCAGGCGGGCACGCGCTTGAGCGCTTCCTTGCGCGCGCCGCCGGCGAGCTTCTGTGCCATTTTCATCCCTCCCTTCGGCTTCCCTCGCCCCACCTTGCGCGCGCGAGAGTGGACCGCCTCGGCGCCGCGATCAAGAGCGGAGGGGACTTAGGAGCTTGGCCATGCCGAAGAGCTTCACCACCCCGCCCGGACTCGACGATATCGCGGCGATCGGGCGCGCAGCACTCGCCACCGTCCCCGCGGAGCTCGCCCGCCACGTGCGCAACGTGGTCATCCGCGTGGAGGAATTTTGCGACGAGGAGATCGAGGAGGAAATGGACCTCGAAAGCCCGTTCGACCTGCTCGGCCTCTATCGCGGCGTTGCGCTGAACCGCAAGAGCGTCGGCGACACGCCGCGCGACCTCGACATGATCTTCCTCTACCGCCGCCCCATCCTCGATTATTGGTCGGAGACCGGCGAGGACCTGTTCCAGCTGGTGCGCCACGTGCTGATCCACGAGATCGGCCATCATTTCGGCCTGAGCGACGAGGACATGGACCGGCTCGA
>DATNIJ010000024.1:0-3706 GCA_035604475.1 Alphaproteobacteria bacterium | reverse complement strand
GCCTGCCCTCCAATGAAGCGAGCCAGGGCGTCTTGCGCAAGCTCGGCTTCAGGCAGGAGGGCTATGCGCAGCGCTACCTGCGCATCAACGGCGAATGGTGCGACCATTTGCTCTTCGCGCTGCTCGCGGAAGAGGCGGGCTTTCACCATCCCTCGGAGCGGGCCTTCGAGTGAGGACGCAACGGTCGGAGTAGCCCCGACCCCCCCTGGGTGCTGAGCTCAGGCTTTTTCCGAGATGTCGAGGTGCGCTTTAGGCGTGGCCGGCGCTGTCCGAAAGCATGCTGGGGTCGGCACCGAGCTTGCCCATGGCGCGCGCCCATTTGGTCTCGAGTTCGGCGTCGAACACGAGCGCCTCGTCCGGCTGGACGTTGAGCCAGCCGTTGGCTTGGATCTCCTGCTCGAGCTGGCCCGGGCCCCAGCCGGCGTAGCCAAGGGCCAGGAGCGACTTGCGCGGACCGCGGCCATCGGCGATCGCCTTGAGAATGTCGACGGAGGCGGTGAGGGCTATCGCGTCGTCGACGGCGAGCGTGCCGTCGGTGCGGAAGTCCGAGGAGTGAAGCACGAAGCCGCGCCCGGACTCGACCGGCCCGCCAAAATGCACGCGCACGTCCTGGTCGAGGTGGCTGGCATGGATGCCGACCTGCTCGAGAAGCTCGGAGAAGGTCAACTGATTGAGCAGCCGGTTGATCACCAGGCCCATGGCCCCTTCCGAGCTGTGCGCGCACATGTAGACGATGGTGCGGGCAAAGCGAGGGTCCTGCATCGTGGGCATGGCGATGAGGAGCTGGCTTGCGAGATAGCCCGATGTCGTGCCGCGAAGCTTCATGGCCATCACATATGGTGGCGGCGGCGCCAATGCAATTCCACTCTAACACATCTTTGCGTTGCCGGCCCGGCGGTTCTATATGAGGGCCGCATAGGCTCCATACCTTGATGGCACCGGACGGCAGGGCCGATGATGGCGATTGATCCTCTGAGACGGCGATCCCGGCGCGCTGCGGCGCTCGCACTCCTCGCCGCCGCCGCCTTGGCCGGCCTCGCCTCCTTCGAATCAGCACCGGCCTCCTCGCAAGAAAGCCTCTCCAGCCCCCCCGCGGCGGCCCCGGCACTCGCCTCGGCGTGGGCCGTGACCGAGCAGAGCCGGCTGCGCCTCCTCTCGGCGGCGGCCGGAACCGGAGAGGCCGCAGAGCTGCGCCTCGGCCTCGAGTTCCAGCTTCAGCCGGGCTGGAAGATCTATTGGCGCAGCCCGGGTGCCGCCGGATTTCCGCCCCGGCTCGACTGGGCCGGCTCGCAGAATCTCGCCGGTGTGGAGATGGCATGGCCTCAGCCCACCCGCTTCTCCGTGCTCGGCCTCGATACGCTCGGCTATCACGACCTCGTCGTCTTTCCGCTCGAGGCGAAGCTGGCCAAGCGTGCCGCACCCCTCAATCTCGCGCTCAAGGTCGACTACCTCATCTGCAAGGAGATCTGCATCCCCTATACGGCGAGGCTCGCGCTCGAGGTGCCCGCGGGGCCGGCCGATGCCACCCGCTTCACCCAGCTGATCGACCGCTTCGTAGCACAAGTGCCGGGCGACGGTACTGCTGCGGGGCTCGCGATCGAGCGCGCGGTCGTGGCAGGCACGGCCGAGCGGCCCGTGCTCGAGGTGGCGGCGGCCGCACGCGAGCCTTTCAACGCGCCCGACCTCTTCGTCGAGGGGCCGTCGCAGCTCGACTTCGCGGCCCCCAAGCTCGCGCTCTCGGAGGGCGGCCATCGTGCCCTTCTGCGCATCGCCATCGGCACGGTCGCCAAGGCGTTTCCCAACTGGTCGCAGACGCCGCTCACGCTGACCCTTGTCGATGGCGCGCGCTCGCTCGAAGCGTCGCTCACCCCACTCGCCCAACCGGCGGGTGCGGAGTGGAGGGAATTCCTCGCCATGCTCGGCCTGGCGCTCTTGGGCGGGCTCATCCTCAATCTGATGCCGTGCGTGCTGCCCGTGCTTTCCCTCAAGCTGCTCGGCATCGTGGGCCACGGCGGGGCTGAGCGCCGCGCGATCCGCTTGAGCTTCCTCGCTTCGGCCGCGGGCGTGCTCGCCGTCTTCTTGGCCCTCGCGGGGGCTGCGATTGCCGCCAAAGCCGCGGGGCATGCGGTCGGCTGGGGCATGCAGTTCCAGGAGCCCGCCTTCCTCACCGCACTTGCCGCTCTCGCCATGCTGTTCGCGGCCAATCTCTGGGGTCTCTTCGAGATCCGCCTGCCGGGCTTTCTCTCGGACGCGCTGGCGAGCGGGGGCTATCGCCACGGCATCCTCGGCGAGTTCCTGACCGGCGCCTTTGCCACGGTGCTCGCGACACCGTGCTCCGCCCCCTTCCTCGGCAGCGCCTTGGGCTTCGCGCTTGCGCGCGGAGCCTTCGAGATCCTCGCCATTTTCGCGGCGCTCGGCATGGGCCTCGCACTCCCCTACCTCGCCGTGGCGGCGGCACCGGGGCTTGCCCAGATGTTGCCGCGGCCGGGGCGCTGGATGGTCAAGCTCAAGGTAGCCCTCGGCATCGCCCTTGCGGGGACGGCGGGCTGGCTCGTCTTCGTCATGGTGGGGGAGCTCGGCCCAAGCGCGGCCCTTCTCATAGCCGCCCTGCTCGCAGGCCTGCCGCTCGTCCTCGCGGTGCGGCAGCGCTGGCCCGTCTATTTCGGGCGCTCGGGCATCGTTGCCGTCTTCGCCCTTATCATCGCCGCCTTCGTCCTTCCGAGCGAGCTCGAGTTGGCTGCACCTGCGGAGAGTGCCCTTGGCGCGGGCGATTGGCGCCCCTTGGCGCGCGCCGAGATCCCGCGCCTCGTGGCGCAAGGCAAGGTCGTCTTCGTCGACGTGACCGCCGACTGGTGCATCACCTGCAAGGCGAACAAGGCGTTCGTGCTCGACCGGCCGCCGGTTGCCGGGCTTCTCGCGCGCGCGGAGGTGGTGCGCATGGTTGCCGATTGGACGCGGCCCTCGGATGAGATCGCGGCCTATCTCGCGAGCTTCGGGCGCTACGGCATCCCCTTCAACGCGGTCTACGGCCCCGGCGCGCCCGCAGGGATAGCCCTCCCCGAGCTCTTGACCGCGGAGTCGGTGCGCGCGGCACTCGAGGCTGCCGCCCGCGCCAAGGCCGCTGGAAGCGGCCCTGGCGCTCGAGGATGAGGCCGCGGCGAAGGGGCTGGATTTGCCGCGCGGAATGGGTATTTATGGGCGTCTCGCGGCACCGCGCCCGAGGTGCTGCCGCGGCTATAGAGGGTTGATCTCATGCAAGGGGAAGGGAAATGACCATCAAGGTTGGAGACAAGATTCCGTCCGTCAAAATCAAGTATATGGGTGCGAACGGCCCGAGCGAGACCACGACCGACGAGCTCTTCAAGGGCAAGAAGGCGGTGCTGTTCGGTCTGCCCGGCGCCTTCACGCCGACCTGCTCGGCCAAGCACGTCCCCGGCTTCGTTCAGAGCGCCGACGCGATCAAGCAGAAGGGCGTCGGCACCATCGCCTGCATCTCGGTCAACGACGCCTTCGTCATGGGGGCCTGGGGCAAGGCCCAAGGGGCGGGCGACAAGGTCATGATGCTCGCCGACGGCAACGCGGACTTCACCAGGGCGGTCGGGCTCGAGCAGGACCTTTCCGCCGCGGGGCTCGGCGTGCGCTCCAAGCGCTATGCCATGGTCATCGACAACGGCGTCGTGAAGTGGCTCGGCGTCGAGGAGGCGCC
>DATNIJ010000023.1:0-14249 GCA_035604475.1 Alphaproteobacteria bacterium | reverse complement strand
AGGCGGCCGACGGGGGTCTTGCGGATGGCCTGGATCTCGAGGAAGTCGATGATGCGCTCGGCGAACTCGCGATGGCGGATCTCCTCGCGCGCCGCGCGCCCGAGGTGCACGGCATCGAAGAGGAAATTCGTGCGCATCTTCAGGAGCCGCCCGGTCATGATGTTGTCGAGCGTCGACATGCCGCGGAAGAGGGCGATGTTCTGGAAGGTGCGCGCGATGCCTTCCTTGGCGGCGTCGTGCGGGCGCATGTGGTGCACCGCCCGCCCCTTGTAGGTGATGGTGCCCTCCTGGGGCTTGTAGAAGCCGTTGATGCAGTTGAGCATCGAACTCTTGCCCGCACCGTTCGGACCGATGATGGCGCGGATCTCGCCCTTCCTCACATCGAAGCTCACGGCCGAGAGTGCGCGCACGCCGCCGAAGGAAAGGCTGATGCTCTCGACCCCGAGGAGGACTTCGCCGGTCGCGCGCGCGGCGGGCAGCTCTGCCATCGGCCTTGTCTTCCTCAGCTCGCCTTCTTGAGCGCTGCCGGCTCGCCGAGCTCGCGAGCGCCGGCGCCAGCGAAGGTCTCGGCGTCCGCGATGCGGATTACGGCGCGCACCGTGCCGGTGCGGCCGTCCTCGAATTTCATCTGGATCTCGAGCTCGCACTCCGTCTTCCCGGAGTAGAGGGCCTCCACCAGGGTTGCGTATTTCTCGCCGATGAAGCGGCGGCGCACTTTGCGCGTGCGCGTGAGCTCGCCGTCGTCCGCGTCGAGCTCCTTGCGCAGCACGAGGTAGCGCTTGATCTGCGAGCCCGCGAGCACGGGATCGCGCGCGAGGTCGCGGTTGACAGCCTCGACGTTGCCCTTGATGAGCTCGTAGACCTCGGGCTTGTCCGCGAGCTCGCTGTAGCTCGAATAGGCGAGGCCGCGCCGCTCGGCCCAGTTGCCGACGGCCCCCATGTCGATAGAGATGAAGGCCGCGGCGTGGTCGCGGCCGTGGCCGAAGGCGACCGCCTCCTTGATGTAGGGGAAGAACTTGAGCTTGTTCTCGAGGTATTTGGGCGCGAAGAGGGTGCCGTTCGACAAGCGGCCCACGTCGGCGGCGCGATCGATGATCTTCAAATGGCCATGCTCGTCGATGTAGCCGGCGTCTCCCGTGTGCATCCAGCCGTCCGGAGTCTTGGCGGCGGCGGTCGCCTCGGGATTCTTGTAGTACTCGACGAAGACGCCCGGGCTCTTGAACATCACCTCGCCGCCCTCGGTGATCTTGAGCTCGACCCCCGCCACGGGCCGGCCCACCGTCTCGGGCCAGATCTCCCCGTTGGGCTGGATGGTGACGAACACCGAGGCCTCGGTCGAGCCGTAGAGCTGCTTGATGTTGACGCCGAGCGAGCGGTAGAAGGTGAAGATGTCCGGCCCGATCGCCTCGCCCGCCGTGTAGGCAAGGCGGATTCGGCTCATGCCGAGGGTGTTCTTGAGCGGTCCGTAGACGAGCAACCCGCCGAACCAATAGAGGAGGCGGTCCATGAGCGCCACGGGCTCGCCGATCAGGATGCGCGTGCCGACGCGCCGCGCGTGATCCATGAAGGTCTTGAACATGGCGCGCTTCAAGGCGCCCGCGTCCTCGATGCGGATCATGACGCCGGTCAGGATGTTCTCCCAGATGCGCGGCGGGGCGAAGAAATAGGTCGGCCCGATCTCGCGCAAATCCTGCATGACGGTGGCCCCCGATTCCGGACACGCGATGCAGAAGCCCGTGCAATAGGCCTGCGCCACCGAGAACACGTTGTCGCCGACCCAGGCCATGGGGAGATAGGCGAGTGCCAGGTCGCGGTCGTTGAGTCCCTCGAGCTCGGCAGCACTTTCAGCGGTCAGGATCAGGTTGTCGAAGGAGAGCATCACGCCCTTGGGCTGGCCGGTAGTGCCCGAGGTGTAGTAGAAGCTCGCGACGTCGCTGCCCTTGCCCTTGCCGATCTCGTCCATGAAGAACGCGGGATGAGCGGCGTCGAAGGTGCCGCCCGCCTCCTCGAGGCTGGCGAGGCTCATGAGGGCCGGCTGCTTGTAGTTCCTCAGGCCTCGCGGATCGTCGTAGATGATGCGCTCGAGGCCCTTCAGGCGCTCCATCGCCTCGAGCAGCTTGTCGACCTGCTCCTGGTCCTCGGCGACGGCGAAACGCACCTCGGCGTGCTCGAGCACGAACTGCATCTCGCCGGCATTGGCATCCTGATAGATCGGCACCGGCACCGCACCCAGGGCCTGGGCCGCCACCATCGACCAATAGAGATGGGGGCGGTTGTCGCCCACGACCGCGAGCTTGTCGCCGCGCTTCAAGCCAGCAGCGGCGAGGCCGCAGGCGATGGCGCGCACTTGGGCGAGTGCCTCCGCCCAGCTCCAGCTCTGCCAGATGCCGAAGTCCTTCTCCCGCACGGCGGGCCGCTCGGGGCGCAGGCGCGCGTGGTGGATGAGAAGCTTGGGAAAGGTATCGAGCCCGGGCGAGCCGGGCCTTGCGCCTTGCGGCGTTCCTTGCTGCAACTCAGCCATGACGCCTCCTCGTGACCGCGGCCGGAGGGCGGACACCAGGGATTGGCCCAAGCGCCCGGCGCGACACCGCGCCGAGGCGTTGCCGCCCCAAGTTCCGCCCGCCCGGCGCCTCCCTTTATCTTCGCTAGCTCAACGCTTCTTGCTGCCGGCGAACGCGAGTAAACCATTGCTACTCAACTCTTTTGGCCGGGTCAAGCCAACTGTGCGTGAAGAGGCGGCGCGCCGCTCGCCAGCAGAAGATAGGGCGCGCCCTCACCCTCCCATCCCGCAGGGATGGAAGGGTGAGCGACTGCTCGGCTATCCCTTCGGCACCACCGCGGTCGCTTCGATCTCGACCTTGGCGCCGTCCTCGACGAGGGCCGAGACCTCGACGAGGGTCATGGCGGGGAAGTGGTTGCCGATCACCTCGCGGTAGGCTTGACCGAGCTCGCGCACGTTCGCGAGATACTCCTGTTTGTCGGTCACGTACCAGGTCATGCGGCAGATGTGCGCGGGCTTGCCCCCGGCTTGGGCGAGTACGGCGAGGAGGTTCTTGAGCGCCTGGCGCGCCTGGCCCGCAAGCGCGTCGGTCTCGAAACGCTCGGCCTCGTTCCAGCCGACCATGCCGGCGATGAAGACGAGGCGGCCCTCAGCCGCGATCCCGTTGCTATACCCCTTGGGGCGCGGCCAGCCCGGCGGCTGCAGCACTTGCATGATCGGCCTCCTTCCCTGCCATGACACGGCTGAGCGCTGACGCGCCGCCGCTCAAGCCTCCTCTTTCGAAAGCCTCAGGTAGCGCTCGAGCCTGGCGCGAAACGCCTCGCTGAAGGGTACCGCCTTGTGGCTCTCGAGCGATACGGCGACGAGCACCAGCGCGATCCTCAAACGCTCCTCGCCGGCGACGCGCCCGACCGCCTCGACCTCCATCGAGGTGCGGCCGAGCTTGCGCAAGTAAAGTGTCAACGTGAGCCGGTCGCCCATGCGGCAGGGCTTGCGGAAATCGCAAACCACCTTGACGCGCGGCATGCCGCGGCGCTCGGCGAAAATCCAATCTCGGTAGGACTCGCCCAGCGCCGAGCTCATCCAGTCCTCGATCGCCGCCTCCACCTTGTGGAGGAAATTCGGGTAATAGACGATGCCCGCGGAGTCGCAGTCCTGGAAACGGATCGGCGTGGTGGTGTGAAAGAGGCTCTCGCTCATCGCATCGCCTTGCCATGGGACTTGAACCGCACCGGCGGTTTACTTTAGGTTTAAACTAAATTCCCGGCAAGCCCGCGAGGCGGCACGCAAGACGGTGGCCTCGCGCGAGAGGGCTTCGGGACGAGGCAAAGCGATCATGGCAGCCAGCGCCACCTCGCAGCGAGCCCCACTCCCCACCCGTGCGGGAGTAGGGGATGCCCCACTTCGCGGCCGCCACGCCCTCGTCACCGGAGGCGGGCGCGGCATCGGGGCCGCGATCGCCGAGCGGCTCGCGGCCTTGGGTGCGGACCTCACCCTCGTCGGTCGCAGCGAGGGAACGCTCCGTCGAGAGGCCGAGCGCCTGCGCGCGACCCATGGCTGCAAGATCGAGACCGCCGTCGCCGACGTGGGCGATGCCGAGGCCCTTGCCGCGGCCTTCGCGCGGGCGCGCGCCGCCCTTGGCGCACCCCTCATCCTCATCAACAACGCGGGTGCTGTGAAGAGTGCTGCCTTCCTCAAGACGAGCCGCGCCATGTGGGAGGAGATGCTCGCCGTCAATCTGACGGGCGCCTTTCTCGCGGTCGGCGAGGCGCTCCCCGGCATGCTGGCGGCCGGCTGGGGCCGCATCGTCAATATCGCGTCGACCGCCGGCCTCGTCGGTTATCGCTACGTGAGCGCCTACTCTGCGGCGAAGCACGGGCTCGTGGGCTTGACGCGGTCCTTGGCCCTCGAGCTCGCGGCCAAGGGGATCACGGTCAATGCGGTCTGCCCCGGCTATACGGACACGGATCTGGTGGCAGGGGCGCTCGATGCCATCGCGAAGGCAACCGGGATGAGTGTCTCGGAAGCGCGCGCCGAGCTCGTCAAGAGCAATCCCCAAGGCCGCTTCATAGCACCCGCCGAGGTGGCGGCTGCGGTCGGCTGGCTCTGCCTTCCGGACTCGGCCGCGGTCACCGGCCAAAGCATCGCGGTCGCGGGCGGAGAGGTGATGTGATGGCCGAGGGCGGTCGAGCTCCAGAAGTGGGTCGGCGGCTCGACTGCGAGAGCGGCGTGCGCCACGGCGACCGGCTCGAGCTGCGCGTCTGGCTGCGTCTTCTCACCTGCGCCAATCTCATCGAGAGACGCGTGCGCCGGCGCCTGCGCGAGTCCTTCGAAATGACCCTGCCGCGCTTCGATCTCCTGGCCCAGCTCGAGCGCGCTCCCGATGGCCTCACCATGGGAGAGCTCTCGCGCCGGCTCATGGTGACGAGCGGCAACATCACCGGCCTCATCGAGCGCATGGCGAGCGAAGGGCTCGTCGAGCGCACGGCTGCCGCGAGCGACCGGCGCGTGCAGCTGGTGCGTTTGACGCCGGCCGGGCGCAGCACTTTCGATGCCATGACGCCGGTGCACGAAAGCTGGATCGCCGCCATGATGGCGGGTCTCGGGCGCAAGGAGATGACAACGCTTTACGCGCTCCTCGCCCGGCTCAAGCGCTCGCTCGAGGAGGCCGAGGGAGCTGGGCGCCGGACGGCACCCAGGGACTGCTCGCGCGCGCGGCCCGCGCGGCGGGAACTTTAGCGGCGAAAGGACAAGATGGCGGACAAGAGCTTCCTCGCCTGGCCCTTTTTCGATGAGGCGCATCGCCGCCTCAAGGCCCGTCTCGACGCTTGGGTTGCGGCCGAGTTGGCACCTCGCGAGCATGACGAGGGCGAGGCGGAAACCCTCGTGCGCCGTCTGGTTGCGCGTCTCGGCGAGGCGGGCTGGCTGCGCTACGCCGTACCCGCTTCCCACGGCGGCATCGCCAAGGAGCTCGACGTGCGCGCGCTCTGCCTCTTGCGCGAGACGCTGGCCTATCGCTCGGGCCTCGCCGACTTCGCCTTTGCCATGCAAGGTCTCGGCAGCGCGCCCATCTCGCTTTTCGGCGGCGAGATGCTGAAAGCGCGCTACCTGCCGCGCGTCGCCTCCGGCGAGACGATCGCCGCCTTTGCGCTCTCCGAGCCCGAGGCCGGCTCGGACGTTGCCGCACTCCAGTGCGCGGCCCGCCGCGAGGGCGACGCCTACGTGATCGACGGCCGCAAGACCTGGATCTCGAACGCCGGCATCGCCGGCCACTACGTCGTCTTCGCGCGCACCGGCGAGGCGCCGGGTGCCAAGGGGCTTTCCGCCTTTGTGGTCGAGGCGGACAATCCCGGCCTCAAGCTCCTCGAGCGCATTCCGCTCATCGCACCCCATCCGCTCGGCACCTTGGGCTTCGAGGCCTGCCGCGTCCCGGCGAGCCATCTTTTGGGCCGTCCGGGCGAGGGCTTCAAGATCGCGGTCGCCACACTCGACATCTTCCGCGCCACGGTGGGGGCCGCCGCCCTCGGCTTCGCGCGGCGCGCCCTCGATGAGGCGCTCGCGCGCGCCGAGAGCCGCGTCGCCTTCGGCAAGCCCATCGCCGAGCATCAGCTCATCCAGGCGAAGCTCGCGGAGATGGCGCTCGCCGTCGATGCCTCGGCCCTCCTCGTCTACCGCGCCGCCTGGACCAAGGATGCGCTCGGCCAGCGCGTGAGCCGCGAGGCCGCGATGGCGAAGCTCCATGCGACCGAGTCCGCGCAGAAGGTGATCGACGAGGCGGTGCAGATCTGGGGCGGGCTTGGCGTGGTCTCGGGCAATGCGGTCGAGCGCCTCTATCGCGAGATCCGCGCGCTCCGCATCTATGAGGGCACGAGCGAGATCCAGAAGCTCGTCATCGCGGCGCAAGTGCGCGGCACCGCCGCCGCGGCCGGCAAGGAGTCCGCGGCATGAAGGTCCCCTTCCTTCCGGGCGGGGTGCCGAGCGCGCAAGTAGACGGCTTCGCGCGCGACAACCTGCCGCCCAAGGCACTGTGGCCGCGCATGGACTATGCGACGCTGCCCGAGCTCGGCTCCTATGCGAGCCGCATCAACGCCGGCACCGCACTCGTCGATGCGCACGTCGCCGCGGGACGCGGGAGCCGGCCGGCGATCTACTTCGAGGACAAGGTGTGGAGCTATGGCGAGCTCAAGGAGCGCTCCGACCGCCTGGCACGCGTGCTCGTGGAGGAGCTGGGCCTGGTGCCGGGCAACCGCGTGCTCCTGCACGGGCCCAACAATCCGATGATGGCGGCCGCCTGGCTCGCGGTGCTCAAGGCAGGCGGGATCGCGGTCGCGACCATGCCGCTCCTGCGCGCCCGCGAGCTCGCCTTCATCATCGACAAGGCCGCGATCGGCTTGGCACTTTGCGACACGGCACTCGCCGAGGAGATGGAAGGCGCCAAGGCACGCAGCGCTGCCCTCGAGCGCATCAGCTACTTCAGCAAGCTCGGCGATGGAGCGAAGGCCGAGGCTGATCTCGACCGCAGGGTCGCCAAGGCCGGCACCGGCTTCGCGGCGGTCGACACCGCGGCCGACGACGTGGCCCTCATCGCTTTCACCTCCGGCACCACGGGCGAGCCCAAGGGGACCGTGCACTTCCATCGCGACGTCATGGCGATGTGCGACTGCTTCCCGAAATACACCTTCAAGGGCGAGGCCTCCGACGTCTACACGGGCTCGCCCCCGCTCGCCTTCACCTTCGGTCTCGGCGCCATGCTCTGCTTTCCCTTGAGCTTCGGCGCGGCTACGGTGCTGCTCGAGAGGTTCACGCCGGACTCGTTGCTCGCGACCGTCGAGCGCTACCGCGTCACCACGCTCTACACGGCACCCACGGGCTATCGCGCGATGACCGAGCTTGCCGCCAAGTACCGTCTCTCGAGCCTCAAGAAATGCGTCTCCGCGGGCGAGACGCTCCCGCTGCCGACGTTCGAGGGCTGGCGCGCGGCGACCGGCCTCGCGATCATCGACGGCCTCGGCTCGACCGAGATGCTGCACATCTTCGTCTCCGCCTCGGGGGCCGAGATCAGGCCGGGGGCGACCGGCAAGGCCGTCCCGGGCTACGAGGCCGCCGTCGTGGACGACGACGGCAACCGGCTTCCTCCCGGCAAGCTCGGCAATCTCGCGGTGTGGGGCCCGACGGGCTGCCGCTACCTCGCCAACATCGAGCGGCAGAAGGCCTATGTGCGCGCCGGCTGGAATTTCCCCGGCGACGTCTATGTCGAGGACGAGGACGGCTATTTCCACTACCAGGCGCGCGCCGACGACATGATCATCTCGGCCGGCTACAACATCTCCGGGCCGGAGGTGGAGGCGGTGCTGCTCGACCATCCCAAGGTGCGCGAATGCGCGGTCGTCGCCTCGCCCGACGCCGAGCGCGGCTTCGTCGCCAAGGCCTTCGTCGTGCTGCGCGAGGCGAAGGAGGCCGCTCCCGCCACGGCGAAGGAGCTGCAGGAGTTCGTCAAGCGCGAGATCGCACCCTACAAATATCCGCGCGCGGTCGAGTTCGTGGAAGCGCTGCCGCGCACCGAGACCGGCAAGGTGCAGCGCTTCAAGCTGCGCCAGTCCGAGCTCGCGCGGACACAGGCGAAGGCGAGCTGAGTCGTCCCTCATGTCATGTCCTGGGTTGCTTCGTCGGCTTCGCCTCTTCGCAACGACGGGCTACCCGTCATTGCGAGCCGAAGGCGAAGCAATCCAGGCGGCTGAGACGAGATGTGCGGCATGAAGATCGCGTGCTTGGGCGGCGGGCCGGGCGGGCTCACCTTCGCCATTCTCATGAAGAAGGCCTGGGCGCACGCCGACGTGACGGTCTACGAGCGCAACGGCCCGGACGACACCTTCGGCTTCGGCGTCGTCTTCTCCGACGCGACGCTCGCCAACCTCGGCGACGCGGATGCGGAGAGCTATGCCGAGATTCGCCGCCGCCTCGCCCATTGGGACGACATCGACATCCACCTCAAGGGTGCGGTCCTGCGCTCGACGGGCCACGGCTTCTGCGGCTGCTCGCGCAAGGCGCTCCTCAACGTCCTGCAGGAGCGCGCGCTCGCACTTGGCGTCAAGCTCGCCTTCCGGCACGAGTTCACGGACGCGGGGCCCTTCGCCGGGTGCGACCTCGTGGTGGCGGCGGACGGCGTCAACTCGGCGCTGCGCAGGGTCTATGCGGACGCCTTCGAGCCCGAGATCGATTTCCGTCCCAACCGCTTCATCTGGCTCGGTACCGTGGCGCGCTTTCCTGCCTTCACCTTCATCTTCAAGGAGAACGAGCACGGGCTTTGGCGCGTGCACGCCTATCAGTACGAGGCGGGGCGCGCCACCTTCATCGTCGAATGCACGGCCGCGACCTTCGCGCGGACGGGCCTCGATGCGAACGACGAGGCCGCGGCCGTCGCCTATTGCGAGAGGCTCTTCGCGCGCGAGCTCGCCGGCACAGGCCTTCTCGCGAACCGCTCGATCTGGCGCAATTTCCCCAACGTGCGCACGGGGCGATGGCACTCAGGCAGGCTCGTCCTCATCGGCGATGCGGCGCATACGGCCCATTTCTCGATCGGCTCGGGAACCAAGCTCGCGATCGAGGATGCGATGGCACTCGCGGGCGCGGTCAGGGCGCGTCCGGACGACATCCCCGCCGCACTCGCCGACTACGAGGCGGGGCACCGGCCCGAGGTCGAGGCGCTGCAGCGCGCGGCACTCGTGAGCCAGCGCTGGTTCGAGGAAAGCGAGCGCTATTACGCGCGGCTCGAGCCGATCCAGTTCGCCTTCAGCCTGCTCACGCGCTCGCTGCGCATCAGTCACGAGAACCTCAAGCTGCGCGATCCCGCCTTCGTCGGCGAGGTCGACCGCTGGTTCGCCGCCAAGGCGGCCAACCAGTCCGGCGTCAACGTGGCGACGGATGCGACCCCACCCATGTTCACGCCCTTCCGCCTGCGCGAGCTCGTGTTGCAGAACCGCGTCGTCGTCTCCCCCATGTGCCAATACTCGGCCGAGGACGGCACGATCGACGATTGGCATCTCGTCCATCTCGGCAGCCGCGCGCTCGGCGGCGCCGGCCTCGTCATGTCGGAGATGACGGACGTGAGCCGGGAGGGGCGCATCACGCCGGGCTGTGCGGGAATGTACAAGCCCGAGCATGTCGCGGCCTGGCGCCGTATCGTCGAGTTCGTGCACAACCACAGCTTCGCCAAGATCGGCATGCAGTTGGCACACGCCGGCCGCAAGGGGGCCACCAGGCTCGCCTGGGAGGGCTACGACGAGCCGCTCGCCGCGGGTGAGTGGCCCATCATGGCGCCCTCGGCGCTCCCCTATCTCGCGCACAGCCAGGTACCGCGGGCGATGGCGCGCGCCGACATGGACAAGGTGCGCGAGGATTTCGTCGCTGCGGCGCGCATGGCGGAGGAGGCCGGCTTCGACCTTCTCGAGCTCCACTTCGCGCACGGCTATCTGCTCTCCTCCTTCCTCTCGCCGCTCACCAACAGGCGCACGGACGAATATGGCGGCAGCCTCGAGGGACGTATGCGCTATCCCCTCGAGGTCTTCGAGGCGGTGCGCGCAACATGGCCCGCGGCGAAGCCCATCTCGGTGCGCATCTCGGCCACGGACTGGGTGCCGGGCGGCTTCGACGGCGAGGACGCGGTGAGGCTCGCGGCTGCGCTCAAGGCGAGCGGCTGCGACATCATCGACGTCTCGGCGGGGCAGGTGGTGCCCGAGCAGCAGCCGGTCTACGGCCGTCTCTTCCAGACGCCGTTCTCCGACCGCGTGCGGCTCGAGGCCGAAATTGCGACCATGACCGTGGGCAACATCTCGACCTTCGAGGACGTGAACAGCGTGCTCGCGGCGGGGCGCGCCGATCTCTGCGTGTTGGCGCGCGCGCATCTTTACGATCCCTATTGGACGCGCCATATGGCGACGAAGCAGGGATACGCCATGCCATGGCCCAAGCCTTACGGCACCATCGACGGCTACGAGCCGCGCTTCATGTGAGGGCCGTCGTAGCACTTGTCCTATTGTCGGCGGCGGCGTTGCTGCCGGCCGTCCCCGCTAGCGCCCAAGGGGGCGATCTTGCCGGTTGGGACAAGGCGCGCTGGGGCATGACCATGGACGAGCTCGCGGCAGCCTTCGGTCCCCGCCTCAAGAAGCTCCCGGCGCCGATCTACTACCGCGACAGCTTCGTGACGCAGGTCGTCGGCGACGTGATTCTCGGCGGGGTGCGCTTCGTGGCGCTCTTCCAGATGGACCCCGGCGAGGGCCGCCTCGTGCAGGTGCTCTTGCGCGCCAAAGGTGCGACCCCCACCCACACGAGCTATGTCGATGTCTTGAAGGCGCTCGAGGCCACCCTCGGCCCGCCCGCGAAAAGCGAGTGCAAGACCGGCTACGCGGGCGACATCCCGTGGTTCCGCGTGGCCGACCGCTGGACGTTCCCCGCCACCAGCGTGGTGCTGACCTACTACAATCCGGACTTCGCGGCGACGCGCGACAAGTCGCTGACGGTGCGCTACTTTCCCACCCATGTGAAGCCACCCGGTTCCTGACGCCGCCGGGTCCGCGGGCGATCCGGGCAACTCAGCACTTTGCGGAGAGAGGCAGGCCGCAGCCGAGCTTTGCGGCAAGGGAGAGGCGATGGACCAAATCAAGCTCGTCGGGCTCGATGAATTCCGCGCGGCGGCGCGCCGCATCGCGGGTGCGGTGCGCCGCACCCCGCTCCTGGCGGCAGCGCCGACGCAAATGCCCGCCGCGGCCGCGGGCGAGCTCACGCTCAAGCTCGAATGCCTGCAAGTGACGGGCTCTTTCAAGGCGCGCGGGGCCGTGAACAAGCTCAAGAGCCTGGGCGAGGCCGAAATCGGGCGCGGCCTGGTCACCGCCTCGGGGGGCAACCACGGGCTCGGGGTCGCCTATGCGGGGTGGCTCGCGCGCGTGCCGGCGCGCATCTATCTGCCGACGAGCGCGCCAAAAGCGAAAGCGGAGAAGCTCAAACGCTGGGGTGCGCAGGCGGTTTTCGCCGGCACCGACTGGTACGAGAGCAACAAGATAGCACTCGCGGCCGCGGAGCGCGAGGGGCTCACCTATATTCATCCCTTTGCCGACCGCGCGGTGATCGCGGGGCAGGGCACCATCGCACTCGAGATCCTCGAGGACGACCCGCGCGTCGACAGCGTGCTTGTCGCCATCGGCGGCGGCGGGCTCATCGCCGGTGTCGCGACCGCACTCAAGGCGCTTCAGCCGCGCGTGAAGGTGATCGGCGTCGAGCCCACGGGGGCAGCCACGCTCTTCGAGAGCCTGAAGGCCGACCGCATCGTCGAGCTCAAGGAAATCAAGACGCTGGCCGGCACCCTCGCCGCCCGGCGCACCGAGCCGCTCACCTTCGCGCACGTGCGGCAAAACGTCGACGACATCGTGCTGGTGAGCGACGAGGAGATGCGCGCCGCCGCCGAATGGCTCTGGTTCGAGCTCGGGCTCTCGGTCGAGCTCAGCGCCGCCGCGGCGATCGCCGCCTTGCGCACGGGCCGATACAAACCACATGAGAAGGAGCGCATCTCAGTCATCGTCTGCGGGGCCGGCACCGACGGCCTCGGCTGACGGGCGGCAAGTCGCCGGGCTCCCGGGTGCGGCTCGATTGCGGGCTCAAGAAGCGCGTAGTGTGCTATACTTTTGACGGTTTCGGGGCATGGAGGCGGATCATGGCGAGGCAAGCACGGAAGGGTGCGGGCAAGGCGACCGGCAGGATGAAAGCAGCCAAGCCCGCGTGGACCGGGGCGGCCCGGCCGCGCACGCTCGCCTCGCTCGTGACACTCACGAGCCGCCTTTTCGCGCGCGCGCTCCACGACCGTTTGGTGCCCCACGGCGTGGCACCCGGCCAGCTCTCCGTGCTGCAGCGCCTGTGGCAGGGCGACGGCCTCACCCAGGCCGAGCTTGCGCGCGCGGTGCGCGTCGAGCAGCCGACGATGGCGCGCACGCTCGACCGCATGGCGCGCGACGGGCTCATCGAGCGCGTGCCGAGCAAGGAGGACCGCCGCGCCTTCAACGTGCGGCTGACCGCGCGCGGGCGGGCACTCCGCCGCGCGGTCGAGGGCGAGGCGGCCGCCCTCGAGCGCAGCGCACTCGCGGCCCTCAGGCGGGGCGAGCGCGAGGGCCTCGCGCGCTCGCTCGGACAAGTCGCCGCCAGCCTCGGCAAGACGGTCGGGGGCGGCGAAGCCTGAGCCGCCTCTGCCTCATCCTCTTTCAAAATGAATTTCCTCTCCCCCTTCAGGGGGAGAGGATCAAGGTGAGGGGGTGTTCGAGCCGCCAAGCGGATCGACGAGAGGCCGCCGCCTTCACAGCTTCAACAGGTGCGGCAGCCACAGCGAGATGGTGGGGATGAAGGTCACCAGCATGAGCACCAAGAACATGACCGCGTAGAACGGCCAGATGTGGCGCATCACCTGCTCCATCGTCACCTTGCCGACGGCGCAACCGACGAAGATGATCGAGCCGACGGGCGGATGGCACAGCCCGATGCCGAGATTGAGCATCATGATCATGCCGAAATGGACCGGATCGACGCCGAAGCTGGCGACGACGGGGAGCAGGATGGGCGTACAGATGAGGATGGAAGGCGCCATGTCCATGACGCAGCCGAGCAGGAGCAGCATGACGTTGATCATCAGGAGGATCACGTTCTTGTCGTGCGACAGCGTCAGGAAAAAGGCCGTGACCCTGGCCGGGACCTGCATGAGCGCCATGATGTAGCCGAGGCTTGCCGCAAAGGCGATGAGCGTCATCACCATCGCGACCGTGCGCATCGTGCGGTGGATCAGGAGCGGCAGGTCGCGCCAGCGGTAATCGCGGTAGATGAACATGGTGACGAAAAAGGCCCACACGCAGGCGACCGCCCCCGCCTCGATCGCGGTGAAGATGCCGCCCAAGATGCCGCCCAGGATGATCGCGAGCGTGATCAGGCCCCAAAGCGCGTCGATCGAGAGCCTGACCGCCTCCCCGAACGGCACGGTCTCGCCGCGCGGATGCTTGTGCATATAGGCGAGTGCGATGCATAGGATGAGGAGGGCGAGGCCGAGCAGCAGGCCCGGCACCACGCCGGCCATGAAGAGTGCTATGACGGAGATGGTGCCCCCGGTCGCGAGCGAATAGATCACCGCATTGTGGCTCGGCGGCACCAGGAGCGCCTGCACGGAGGCGGTGATCGTCACGTTGGTGGCGAACACGCGGGGATAGCCGCTCTTCTCCATCTGCGGGATCATCACGGATCCGATCGCCGAGGTGTCGGCGACCGCGGAGCCCGAGATGCCCGAGAGGAAGGTGGTGGCGACGATGTTCACCACCGAGAGCCCGCCGCGCACGCGCACGACGCCGACCAGCGCGTTCGCCAGCGCCACCAGGCGGCGCGCCATGCCGCCCTCGGCCATGATCGCGCCCGCCAGCACGAAGAACGGGATCGTCAGCATGGCGAAGCTGCTCACACCCGCGGAGATCTTCAGCATCACCGCCTCGAGCGGGATGTCGATCCAGAAGGCCCCGACGATCGCCGCGACGCCCAGCGAATAGGCGATCGGCACGCCCATGGCGAAGCAGACGAACATGGCTGCGATGACGATTAGGATGTCCAAGGGCCCACCCTCAATGGAGCGCCTGCGCGTCGCGCGCGGGCGGACCGATCAGGACGCGCTCGATCACGAACAGCAGCGTGATCGCGCCACCGACTGGGATCGGCAGGTAGGTGACGCCCACCA
>DATNIJ010000022.1:0-6424 GCA_035604475.1 Alphaproteobacteria bacterium | reverse complement strand
CCGGTGGTACCCGAGGAGGCGTGGAGGCGGAGCAGGTTTTCCCGCGGCACCGCGAACATGCCGAAAGGATAATTGTCGCGCAGGTCGCCCTTGACGGTGAAGGGAAAGCGGGCGAGGTCGTCGAGCCCGCGAAGCGACGACGGCTTGAGCCCGGCTGCATCGAAGCTGCGCTTGTAATGATCGACGTTGCCGTAGGCGTGGTGAAGCACGCGGCGCAGGCGGTCGAGCTGAAGTGCCTGCAATCGCTCGCGCGGCATCGTCTCGATGTCGGGCGCGAACATTCCGTGCGACGGCTCGCTTCGTCTCACTCTCGCGGCTCGAGCGGTCATGGCTTCTATCCTTCTAAACGGGTGCTGAGCCCGCGTCGGGGTCGTTGCGCGCGGCATCCAAGAGAGAGGCGGCCTCGCGCGCGCGCGTCGTCCCATCCGATGAAAAGCGATTGCTCCAACCGGCGAGCAGCCCGCCCAAGCGCCGAAGCCCGCGGACGCGCACGTCGCCGTAGCCGCGCGCGAGCACGGCGAGCTCCGCGAGCCGGCAGGCGAGCGCGTAATCAAGCGGTACTGTCGCTTTGATCGCGGCGATCCACTCATCGATCGCGCGGTCCTCCTCGCCAAAGCGCGTCGTGTACGGGCGCCACCGCCGCAGCGAGGCGAGCAGCTTGAGCGTGGCATAGCCCCAGGGCCGGCTCGTCGGCAACTTGAGCGCAATGCCGCCGCGCCGCTGCCCCGGCTTCGCCGGCCGCACAAATCGGCCGAGCCATTGCGGCAGCAGGCTGCGCAGCTCGTCGCCTCCGGGCTTCAAGATGTCCGTGACGGCTACGGGCTCCGCGGCCCCTGCCCCGAGCTCGGCGCGAATGCGCCCGAGACGCCCGGGGCGCGTCTTGAGCTGGGCCACGCGGATCACGTCCTCGTACATCATCCAGCTTGCGAGGCGACGGGCGACGATGCCGGTGAGGGTCCTCTCGGAAGGCAGGCCGGGTCCCGCGCTGTCCTGGAGTGCCACCGCGCCGAGACGCTCGAGATATCGCCGCGCATAGGCGAAGTCCTGATAATCGCTCAAGCGTGCCGCTGCATGAGCAATCACGGGGCGATGTTGCTTCGGCAGTGCTGCGAGTGCCGGGAGGAGTGCTGCCGGGCAGGGCAGCAGCTCGCTTTCCCGCATCGCCGTGCTCTCCGGCGGTGCGGCTGTCTGCGCCTCCGTGCCGCGCTCGAATCCGGCGAGATTCGCCCGCGGGGAGATCCCCACCGATGTGATCGCCCGGCGGCAATCGTCGAGCGCGAGCGGCAGGACGCCCGCGGCGGCCAGCGCGCCGAAGACGAGTGCGTTCGCCTGTCCCTCGCCTCGCCCTGGCGCGTCAAGCACCAGAAGGCGCCCGGCCGCCTCTCTCACGCTCTCGAGTGCGGCCTCCGCCGGCAAGGTTCCGTCCCCGCCGATGATCTTCTCGCCGATCGCGTAGACCCGGCCGGGGAGCGCGATGACCGTGGTATTTCGACCGATGTAGCCGTTATGCAGCGCGCGCGCCGCCTCGACAGGCTCGAGCGCTACCACGAGGTCGACCTCGCTGGCACTCGGAAACAGGCAGAACACCGGCTCCGCCGCGGGGGCGCGCTCCGGATAGAGCTCGAAGTAATAAGTAGTGCCGCCCGTGCGTTGGGCGACGCCGGGAGTGGAGGTCGCTTGCGCCGGGAACCCCGCAAGGTGTGCTGCCTCGCTGAGCCACTCTACGAGCACACCACCCCCCTGCCCGCCGAGCGCGCAAATCAGCACATTGATCGGGCGAGCCGCACTCATGATGCACCGAGTGCCGTCATGAGCCGCCCTTCGAGCCGCGCGAGGGAACGCCGCCAACGGCTCGGATTGATCCGCCGCACAGCACGGTAAAAGGAAGGACAGAGACCCGCCACCCGGATCACGGCACCGCAGAGGCCGCAGTCGAGGCAGCTTGCCGCGACCGTGGCACTCGGCCCGTCCTTGAGCGGATCGTGCTGGGGCCTGAGCGTGAGGGAGGGACAGCCGTTCAAGCGCATGCACGAGTGATCGCCGACGCAGACCTCCTCATCGACGCCGAAGCGCGCCCGCGTGAGCGGCCGGCCGGCCTCCTCCGCGGCCGCAAGCGCTGCTTTCTCGCGGCGCTGCCGTGCGAGCATGCACTCGCGGTCGGAAATGACGACCCGCAGGCTCGGACCGCGCGCGTCGAGTGCGGCGCGGAGTGCCCTCAAGGTGTCGCGCAAGCGGTAGGAATCCACTCGCTTGATCCAGCGGACGCCGATGCCCCGCAACGCCTGCTCGATCGAGACGCGGACCCGCCGTCCCCAGGGTGTGGAGCCGCTCGACGGCACATGCTGCTGGCCGGTGGCGGAGGCATAACCGTTCTCCAGCACGACCAGAACCGCATCGTGGCCGTTCCACACGGCATTGACGGCACCCGAGGTGAGCCCGTTGTGCCAGAAGCCGCCGTCGCCCATCACGGCGACGATCGGCTGGCCGAGTGCCGCCGCCGCCGCCCCGCCGCTCGCCATGCTGAGGCCGTATCCGAGCACGGTATTGCCGATATTGAAGGGCGCCATCGTCGAGAACGTGCTGCAGCCGATGTCGCAGGACACGTGCATGGGCCCGCGTTCGCGCTCCAGGAGCTTGAGGGCTGTGAACACGGGGCGCTCGGGACAGCCGGTACAGAAGCCCGGCGGCCGCACGGGCAGATTCGCCGGAGCCTTGACGCTGACGGCGGCGGCTTCCGTAATCTCGGCTGCACGCCCGGCCGCTTTGCGCGCGATCGGCTCCGATGCCCAGCACTCCAGATATTTCGCAAGCCCGCCGCGCACCACATCGGCGGTGTACTCGCCGGCCATGGGCAGGAGGTCCTTGCCGTGAATGCGGATGACAAGGCCCTCCTCTTGCGCGATGGCGCGGACTTGCTGCTCGATGAAGTTCGGGTTGCCCTCCTCGACCACGAGCACGCTGTCCTTGCCGTCGAGGAAGTGCGCGATCTCCTCGGGGACCAGCGGGTAGGTCACGTTGAGGACGAGGTGCTGCACCTCCGAGCGGCCGAAGGCATCGGCGGCACCGAGCAGGCGAAGGCCGCGCATCACCGTCCCGTAGGCCCCACCTTGCAGGATGATCCCGAAACGGCCGCCCGCCCCCGCATGCACCTCATTGAGGCCGCGCTCGCGGATGAATGCGCGCGCTGCCGGGAGCCGCTCGGCGAACTTCGCCTTCTCATGCGCGTAGGACGACGGCGGCAGAACGATCTTGCCGTAATCGAAGCGCGCGCCGGGCAGCGCGTGCTTGAGGCTGTAGCGCGGCGCCTTGTTGTCCTTGCACACGAAGCTGCCGGTCATATGCGCAGCACGGATGCGCAGGCTCATGATCACCGGAAGATGGCTCGCTTCCGAAAGCGCAAAGGAGTCCTCGATGAGCTCGACCATGCGCGGCAGGCTGTAGCGGGGCTCCAGCAGCAGGAGCGACGACTTCATCGCGGTGGCATAGGTGCGCTCCTGGATGACGCTGGCGCCCTCGCCGTAATCCTCGCCCACGATGATGAGGGCGCCGCCGACCACCCCGGCTGAAGCGAGGTTCGAAAGCGCGTCCGAGGCGACGTTGGTGCCGACGATCGACTTCCAGGTGACCGCCCCACGCAGCGGATAGTGGATGGAGGCTCCGAGCAATGCCGCAGCGCCTGCCTCGCTCGCGGAAGCCTCGAGCTGCACGCCCAGCGGCTCCAGCACGCTGTCGCGCGCGTCGGCGAGCACGTCGACGAGGTGCGACACCGGCGCTCCGGGGTAACCGCCGACGTAGGCGACACCCGCCTGGAGGATGGCTTTGGCGAGTGCCACGATGGTCTCGCCGTGGAAGACCGCACCCGCGCCCAGCTCGAGCTTCTCCACGTCCCGTTGGAAGGAGCGCTCGCGGTCGCTTGCTCTTGCCGCTTCGCTCATTCCTCAGCTCCACCCCGGCCGGGCCTCGGCCCTTGTGGCACCGCTGCGCTCGGCGGGCGGCTGAGCGATCGCAAACCCCTGGTTGAAGGCGGCGCGCCGGACGATCGCGTACTTCATCCACCAGCCGGCGGCAAGGGCTGCGAGGCCCCCCAAGGGTGCCAACGCGTTTACGGCGTCCGGCAGGGCGAGTGCTGCGAGCAGCAGGACGAAGGGGACGAACGTGCCGAGCATGACCACCGTGGGCGAGATCGCCGCGAGCGCGCCGCGCGTGCCAGTGGGTGCCGAGCCACGAGCAAAGTGCCGCCGGTAGGAAGACCAGGCAAGCGAGCGGGCAAAGATCGCCGCGAGCGCTAAGGCGATTGCAAACGGGCTTTCCGGCAGCACTCCAAAGACGGCGCCGAGGAGGAGGTATGCGCCCGCTCCTTCGGCAATGCCGGTCGCGACGAGCAAGGGTACGATGCGCGGCTCGCGCCAGGCGGGGATGCCCTTGGCCGCGCGCAAGATTTGCGACTGGGAATAGAGAAATGCCAATGAGAGCACCAAGGCGGCGACGCCGGATGCAGCGCCTTCGAACCAAGCCGCGATTCCGAGTGCCGCCAGCAAGGGCGGTGCGATGAGGGCCTCGCGCGTCATCCAGGACGTATGCGGATGCAGAAAGACATGAAGGAAGCGCCACGGCCGACCCATCTCGAGCCAAACCAGCCCCAGTCCCAGAGCGATCAGGAGTGCCGCCAGCGCGAAGGCCGCCGGCTGGGTCTCGCCGCTCGCCAGCAGCATTGCCGCGGCGACGATCGCGAGGCCGCTGCCGGTGCCGCCGCCGATGAAGTTGCCGGCGGCACGAGCGTCCCAATGAGTCTGCAGCCAGGGTGCTATGCGGTCCATGGCCGGTCCTAGCCCCACAAGTAGTACATGCGAGGGCCGGTTCCGAGCTCCTCGTGCATGCGGAAATGCGTGTTGCCGGCGACTAGGTGCGAGACGTTGCTGGCGGGATTGTCGATGTCGCCGAAATGGAGCGCGCCTGCGATGCACGAATTGACGCACGCCGGCGTCGCCTCGGGATCGATTCCGGGCGTGAGCCCCTGGGCGGTGCCCGCGTCGACGCGGTCGACGCAGAAGGTGCACTTCGTCGCCACGGCGAGGCGGCCGCCATCGAAGCCCTTGTCCTCGGCATCGGTCGGCCGATCGCCGTAGGCGAAGCTCGCCCGGTCCGTCTTGAATCGCGCCTGATAGGGGCACGCGACCATGCAATAGCCGCAGCCGATACAGAGGTCGTAATCGATGGTGACGATGCCGTCCTCGCGCTTGCGCGTGGCCGTCGACGGGCACACGTGCATGCAAGGCGGATCGTCGCAGTGCATGCAGCCGACGGGCACGAAGGTGCGCTGCACCTCGGGATACTCGCCGACTTCCATGTCGAGCACGCGCCGCCATTGCACGCCGGGCGGCGTCGCGTTCGCCTGCTTGCAGGCCGCGGTGCAGGTCTGGCAGCCGACGCAGCGCCGGAGGTCGACGACCATGGCCCAGCGGGTCATTCTCGGCCTCCCACGCGCGCAAGACTCACGCGCACCAGGTCCGCACCCGACCCGGTCGCGTCGGTGAGATCGAGCGACATGGGTACCAAGCCGTTCATGCTCGGGACGTTGAAATTCTTGGCATAAGGCGTCGCCCAATGCTCGAACTGCCCGATCATGAGCAAGGTGTCCGGACGGATGCCTTGGCGCAGGACGGCGCGGCCGCGGGTCGCGCGCCCGGGCGTGCTTATCTCGACGAGATCGCCGTCCGCGATGCCGAGCCGCGCTGCGGTTCCCGCGTTCACGATTACGCCGCCGTGGCCGGCGACGTTCTCGGCGACCTCGTGCATGATCTGGATGCCGGCATTGGCGCCCCAGGCGTATTGCATGCTGCGCGCGGTCACCAGCCAGAACGGGAAATCCGCCGAGTTCAATCCAGCGTCAGCGGCGGCCTTCTCCCACAACGCCGGGAAGTCCCTCCACGGCGGCAGCGCCTGGTATTCCGCAAGCTGCTCGTCCCACCATGTCATGCCTTGATCGTGCAAGCGGCGGCCGAGCTCCTGTCCGATGCGGAAGAGCCGCTCCTGGTAAGGCAGCTCGAAGCGCAGACCTTGGCGGACGAGAGTTGGATAGAGATACCAATCGAGGGTGGAAAAGCGTCGCGTGCGGTAGCCGTGCGCCTTGTACCAATCGAGCCCGTCGGAAGCAGCCCCATCCGTGAGCTCGGCACTTGCCGCCCGGCACACGGCGTCCCAGATGTCCTCGCGTCCATGGGCCTTCGCCACGTCGAGGCTGAAATCGTAGCCGTCCGCCTTGAGCGGGGTTCCGGCAGCGCCCTTATTGATCGCTCTGTTATAGGGCTCGAGCAATCCGGTGCGTCGCGCGAGCTCGGTTGCGATGTCGGTGAAGTCCAGCGCCGATCCCCGTGCCTCCACGGCCGGTTGGCGCAGCGCAAAACCCTCTTCCTCCCAGAACTGC
>DATNIJ010000021.1:0-3218 GCA_035604475.1 Alphaproteobacteria bacterium | reverse complement strand
TGCTCGATGCCGCGCTCGCCCACCAGCACCGTGTCCTCGAGGTGCATGCCGCCATACTCCGGATCGCGATAGAAGACCTCGAAGTTCATCGCCGTCGAGGGCTCGATCACCCAGCCCAGTGCTGCCTCCTCGGCGGAGGCGTAGTCGAAGACGTTGAGGCCGATCGGGTGGAAGACCAAGGTGGCGAGCCCGGGCTCGAGACCGTGCTTGGCCAGGACCTCGGCAGCACTCTTCTGCACCTCGGCCGTATGCACGCCGGGGCGCAAGCGCGCTTCCGAGGCCTCGAGCGCATGGCGAACCGCGTCATAGAGCTCGCGGTGGCGCTTCCTCGGCTCGCCCACGATCGCCGTGCGCGCCATGTCGGCATGGTACATGCGGTAGGTGCAGATGGCATCGAGCACCACCGCATCGCCCCGGGCGAAGCGCTTGCGCTCGACGTAGCGGTGATCGAGCACGAAGCTGCCGTCCGGTCCGGAGCCGAACAGCATGCCGCGCTCGCCGGACGGCTTGGCGTCGCGCTCGTCGAGCGCCCGGCGATAGGCCCGCACCATGTCGTACCACGGCCGGCCTTCGCGGACCGCCCCCGCAGCGGCCTTGAGCGCCTCGTCGTTGATCGCCGCCCCCGCGCGCAGGAGCTCGATCTCGGCCGGCGTCTTGACGAGCCGCGTGCGGCGCAGAGCCGGCAGGCCGTCGACCGCCTCCAGGCGATTGCCGAGCTTCGCCTGCACCGCGGCGGCGAGCCGCAAATCGTCGAAGCCGAGGCGCAGCGGCCCCTTCTTAAGCTCGTCGCGGATGTAGCCGAGGATCGCCTCGATGAGATTGGGGGTGCGGTCTTTAAGCGTGCGCTGGTAGAGCGCGCGCAAGGGCTGGCGCAGCTCGGTATCGACGCCGATGCCGCGGTTGATGCGGTCGAGCAGGCCCGCCGCGCTCGACCATTCGGCGCCGTAGGCGCGCAGCTCCGGCATCCAGCTCGGGTGGGTGACGCAATAGGCCAGGTCGTATTCGGAGACGATGAGGCAGGGCGGGGCGTCGGCCGCGCGGGGCAGAATGGCGGCGTCCCAGGTGTCGTAGAAATGCGCGAGCACGGAATCGGGCGCGTGGCCGGAGAGATAATAGAGGTTCTCGTCCCCGGTCGCGACGAGCGCGTCGAGCCTCGCCTCCCCCATCGCGCGCCGGCAGCGCTCGACATCGACGAAACGCACCGGTGGGGTGGGCTCGAGACTCCCGGATGACGCAGCCTCGGGACCAGCCATGACGACCTTCCTCTCTCGCTTCCCGCTCAGCGCGTCTTCCCCTTGAGCCATGCGGCATAGGCCGCAATGCCTTGCGCGAGCGTCACCTTGGGAGAATAGCCGAGCTTGCGCCGCGCCATCTCGATGTCGAGGGGCCCGACCTCCACATCGTAAGGATGGGCGGCCGTGCCGAATTCCGCCAGCGCTCCCGGGACCGCGGCGGCGACGAGCGCCGCCACCTCCTCGAGCGTCGGATTGACCCCGCCCGAGATATTGTAGGCGAGCTGCGAGAGGCCCGGGCGGTCAAGTGCCAAGGCGAGTGCCGTCGCCACGTCCTCGACGTTGACGTATTGCCGGCGCCAGCCCGCGCCAAAGGCAAGGCGGGTCGGCTTGCGGGCAAGCCCGTTCTCGATCATCAGCCGAATGAGGCAGTCCGTCGTCCGCCGCGGGCCGTAGACGGCACTCACGCGCAGCGCCACGGCCTCGATGCCAAAGCGCGCCGAGTAGGCGCGCAGCATGGCCTCGCAGCATATCTTGCTCGCGCCATAGGGCTCGGCCGCGAGCAAGGGGGCCGTCTCCTTGACGGGCCGGTCGGTGGGCTGAGCGCCGTAGGCGGAGATGCTCGACATGAAGACGACGCGGCGCACGCCCTCGACCCTCGCCGCCTCGAGCAGGTGGAGCGTGCCGTGCACGTTGGTCTCGAGGAGCTGGAAGGGGTTGTCGCGCAGCAGCATGGGGCCGGAGGCGGCGGCGCAATGGACGATGCGGTCGACCCCATGCTGCCGGATGGCCCAGTGGAGGCGGTGCGGGTCGGCGAGCTCGCCGAGCACGATCGCACAGCCGAGCTCGTCCTCGGGCGGTGCGATGCGGTCCATGCCGACGACGGAGCGGCCCGCGGCCGCGAGCCGGCGCGCGAGCGCGTAGCCGATCATGCCATTGACGCCGGTGATCAGGATCGAGCTTTCGGACATTAGAGAATTCCTTTCACGCGTCGGGACCAAAGAATTCACCACGGAGAGCACGGAGGACACGGAGGAAGACCTTGACGCGGCGCACACAGGGATTTCACGGAGGACGCAAAGAAGTATCCCATGCGTAACTTCCGCATCCTCTCAGCTAAAGCTTCCTTCCCTTCTCCGTGACTTCCGTGGCCTCCGTGGCCTCCGTGGTGAAACCTACCAGAGCCGCGCGCTCAGCCGAGCACATAGCCGCCATCGGCGATCACGGTTTCGCCGACGATGTAGCCGGCGTCGGCGGAGGCGAGGAACAAGACGAGCTTGGCGATCTCCTCCGGCTCGCCGTAGCGGCCGGCAGGAATGCGCGCGATGGCGGCCTTGTAGAGCTCGGGGTCGGCACGCTGATAGGCGGTCATCGGCGTGAGCAGCCGCCCGGGTGCCACCGCCACGACGCGCACGCCGGAGGGCGCCCATTCGACGGCGGCGGTGCGGGTGAATTGCGCGAGTCCGGCCTTGGCCGCGGCATAGGCGGCGCGCCCCTCGGCGCCGCAGAAGGCGAGCTGGGAGGAGACGTTGAGGATGACGCCGCGGCGGCGCGCGACCATGCGGGCGCCGATCAAGCGCGCCAGCACCATGGGCCCGACGAGATCGACCCGGATCACCTCATCGATCTCCTCGGGCGTGGTCTCGATGAGCGGCCGCGCGAGGAGGATGCCGGCGTTGTTGACGAGCACATCGACGGCGCCAACCGCCTGGGCGAGGGCCGCAAGCGAGGCAAGCTCGCCCTGCTCGTAATAATGACACTCGATGCCGCGCCCGAGGCCGCGCGCGAAGGCGGCAAGCGCCTCGGCGTGGCGATCGGCGAGGACAAGCGTGGCACCGGCGCCGTGGAAGGCGCGCGCGAGGGCCTGGCCGAGCCCGCCGGCCGCACCCGTCACCAGCACACGCTGGCCTTTGAAGCTTTGTCCCTCTGCCATGGCTCAGTCCCTAACTCGAATTGACTCGTTCATTTTCAATGCACCATTCGTCA
>DATNIJ010000020.1:0-2667 GCA_035604475.1 Alphaproteobacteria bacterium | reverse complement strand
GGGAATGCTCTCGAGATAGAGGAGGAGAAGCTTGACCTCCGGATCGGCGGCGACGGCGCAAGCCAGCTCGGCGACCGTCACGTCGGCATCGTTCCCGGTCGCGTGCGCATGGCGCACGCCGATGCCGCGGCGGCGCAAGAGTCCGTAGGGAACAACGCTCATGGCGCCGCTTTGGCTGCACATGGCGACCGGGCCGTCCGCCGGCTCCTGCTCGATGAACATGGTCGAGAAGCTCAGGATGGCGCCGGTGCCGAAGTTCGCCAAGCCTTGCGCGTTAGGCCCGATAAGGCGCATGCCGTGGGCGCGCGCCACCTCGACCATAAGGCGCTCCTTGGCACGTCCCTCTTCCGACGCGGTCTCGCCGAAGCCCGAGGACATGACGACCGTCACCTTGACCCCGCGGCGCGCGCAGTCCTCGACGGCGGCCACCGCGGCATCGCCGGGTAGGGCGACGATTGCCGTCTCGGGCACCTCGGGCAGGCTCGCGAGGTCGGGGAAGGTGCGGAATCCCTGCACCTCCTCGCGCCGCGGATTGATCGGATAGACCTTGCCGCCGAAGCCGAAGCGGGCAAGGTAAGCGACCGGCCGGCCGCCGATCTTGTTGGGATTCTCGGACGCCCCGATGATCGCGACCGATTTGGGGGCCAACGCCGGCCTCAAGCTCTCGATGGACATGTGCCTCCTTTATCCTCGACGGCGGAAATAGGGGATGAGGCGGCCGGCGAGATGCGCGAATCCGGCCTCGACGGCATCGCCGATCGCGAGCTCCGGCTCGCCATGGGCCATGAGGCGAAAGCCCTCCTCGGCGTCGACGAGGATCACGAGATAAGGGGCCGCGGCCGCGAGCGCGGCAAGGGGTGCCCTGTGCACCATGGTCGCCGCATGCACGACGCCGCGACCGGAGGCGAGGTGATCCTCGACCCGCTCGGCCCCGCAGCGCGGGCAGAAGCTCCGCCTGAAATACCAGACGTGGCCGCAGCCGCTGCAACGCTGATAGACGATCGCCGGCGTCCCTTGGGTCCAGTCCGCGAGCCCCCCGCCCGAGACGGCACTCATCGCACGCGCTCCAGGAAGAGGCTAACGTGGGACGACATGATTCCGCCGTCGCCATGGAGGAGTGCGAGGGAGGCGTCCTTCACCTGGCGCGCGCCGGCGCGGCCGGTCATCTGCAGCGCCGTCTCGACGAGATGGGCGATGGCACCACCCACCCCGCAATGGCCGTAGGACAAGAGCCCGCCGTGGGTATTGACGGGCAAGGCGCCGTCGTAACTGAAATGTCCGGCGCGCGCCAGCTCGCCCGCCTCCCCGCGCCCGCAAAGCCCGAGCTCCTCGAGGAGGATTGCGAGCGTCACCGTGAAGCTGTCGTAGACGGCGGCGTAACGCACGTCCGCCACTGCCACTTTCGCCGTGGCGCGCGCGCGTTCCATCGCCGTTCGTGCGCCGAACTCGGTCAGGCTCGCGGCGGCGCTGACATGCTGGTGCGTGTGCGCCTGGCCGCAGCCGCGCACCCTGATACCGGCTCCTTCCGTGCGCTCGCGGCTCACCACGAAGGCCGCACCGCCGTCCGAGACCGGGCAGCAGTCGAGCAGCTTGAGCGGTGTGGCAATCGGCCGCGAGGCGAGTACGTCGGCAACCGTGATGGGCTCCTTGAACTGGGCGCCCGGATGCATCGCCGCATGCCGGCGCATGAGCACCGCGAGCTCGGCGAGCTCGGCCTCGGCGATGCCGTGCTCATGCATGTAGCGCGAAGCGACGAGACCGTAATAGGCGGGAATGGTGGGGCCAAGCGGCACCTCGTATTGGGGATGGCCGACTTGAGCGAGCGTCTCGATCGCACTCTGCCGGCCTTGCCCGGTGAGGCGGTTTTCGCCGGCCACGACGAGCACGTGGCGTGCGATACCCGCCTCGACCAGCGTGTGCGCGAGCATCGCCATGGCGAAGCCCGTGGCACCGCCCGCCTGCATGCCGTGCGCATAGCTCGGCTCGAGGCCGAAATGCTCCGAGAACAGGGTCGCGAGCATGAGATGCGGGAGCGTCGTCGAGTAGCCGCAGAGCACGCCGTCCACCTCGCGGCGCTCGAGCCCGGCATCGCCGAGTGCTGCACTCGCCGCCTCGGACATGAGGTCGAGCGTGGTGCGGCCCTCGAGCCGGCCAAAGGCGGTGAGGCCGACGCCGGTGATCCAGCTCACGCTTGATGCCTTTCGAGCACCTACACCGTCGCCACCGGCGTCGCCGGCGAGCCCACCGCACCCGGCAGGCGCAGCGGAGGTGCGGTCAAGAGGAAGCGGTAGCGTCCATGCGCACGCAGCCACTCGGCAAGCGGCGTCAAATGCCAGATCTCGCCGAGATTGACGCCGAGCTTGAAAAGGCAATGCTCGTGGAGCGGCAGTGCCGCGCAGTTGCCGTGCCCGGCGCGCGCCGGAAAGGCTTCGACCGCGTAATTGTCGGCGATGAGCGAGACGAGGCCGCTATCCGTGATCCACTGCAGGAGCCGCTTGTCCCGCCCATCGAGGGCCGTGCAGGCGTTCGCGAGGACGCTCGCGTCGGGCTTCTTGTTCATCTCGAGCACGAGCTGGGCGAAGCCGGTGTGGAGGCAAACCATGTCGCCGGGCTCGACCGCGACCTTGTCCGCCTGCAATACGCGCATGAGCTCGTCGTAGCCCACGA
>DATNIJ010000019.1:0-2824 GCA_035604475.1 Alphaproteobacteria bacterium | reverse complement strand
CCGGTGAGCGAGATCACCATCGCGGGCAACCTCAAGGACATGTACCTGGCCCTCACGGCGGCCGACGACCTCGTCTTCCGCTACGGCACCAACGCGCCCACGCTGCGCATCGCCGAGATGACCATCGCGGGGGCGTGAACTTTGCCCTCTCCTCCTTCAGGAGGAGAGGGTTGGGTGAGGAGGCGCCTCCTCATCTTCCCATCGCTACGCGATGGGCCCCTTCCTCTCCTCCTGAAGGAGGAGAGGAGCATTCACCGCAGCGCGCGAAAGAATTCGCGGATGTCCTGCGCCAAGAGCTCGGGCTGCTCCATGGCGGCGAAATGGCCGCCTTTGGGCATGACCGTCCAGCGCTGGATGTTGTAGCCGCGCTCGGCGAGGGCGCGCGGCGGGATGGGGATCTCCTTGGGGAAGAGCGCTACCGCGACGGGCGGCGTGACGCGGCTCGCGGGCGAGAGGCGAAGCGGCTGGGCGCGTGATTCGTAATAGAGCCGCGTGGAAGCGGTGATCGTCCCGCTCACCCAGTAGATCATCACGTTGTTGAGGAGCTCGTCGCGGCTGAAAAGGCACTCGGGGTCGCCCTCGCAATCGCTCCAGGTGCGGAACTTCTCGATGATCCAGGCCGCGAGTCCAACCGGCGAATCGTTGAGGCCGTAGCCGAGCGTTTGCGGCTTGGTCGACTGGAGATGGTTGTAGCCGCCCTCCGTCTCCCACCAGGCGCGCAGCTCCGCGACATAGCGCCGGGCCACCTCGTCCTGCTGCGGCTCGTTGAGCGTGCCGCCCAGGAGAAAGCGGCCGGCGATGTGGTTGAGATGGATGCCGACGAGGCGTGTTGGGTGATCGAGACCAAGCGCGCTCGAGATCGCGGAGCCCCAATCCCCGCCCTGGGCGGCGAAACGCGCGTAGCCGAGCTCGCTCATCAGCAGCACCCATAGTCGGGCGATGGCGTTCGGGTTCATGCCGGGGCTGAGCGGGCGGTCGGAGAAGCCGTAGCCCGGCAGCGACGGCACCACCACGTCGAAGGCGTCCTCGGCACTGCCGCCGTGCGCCGCCGGATCGGCAAGGAGCGGGATGAGCCTCGCCATCTCGACGAAGCTTCCCGGCCAGCCGTGGCTGATGATGAGGGGGAGCGGCCTCGCTCCCTTCCCGCGCACATGCACGAAATGGATGCGCAAGCCGTCGAGCTCGATACGGTACTGGGGCAGGCGGTTGAGGGCCGCCTCCTGCCTGCGCCAGTCGTACCCGTTCTGCCAATAAGCCACGAGGGCGCGCAAATAAGCGAGATTCGTACCGCGCTCCCAGCCGGCGTTCGCGATCTCGTCGGGCCAGCGCGTGGCGGCGAGCCGCCGCTTGAGATCATCGAGCACCGCGTCGGGCACGCTGATCGTGAATGTCTCGGCCGCCATCCGCTCGGCACCTCCTCGCTGCGCCAATCGGGAGCGACGGTAGCACGAGCGGCACCTGGCAAGGAGCCCTAACCTGCTCTCACCAGTGCGAGCGGCTCTTTCGCGAGCGTGACCGCGAGCGGGAGGGCCGCCACGAGATCGCCGTCCGCCTGCACCGCCTCGCCGGGCTCGCCCTCGACGGTGACCGAGCTTGCCGGCAGCACGCGCACGTCGGCCAGGCGGTCCATGCGGCCGGCGATGAGCCCCCAGGCATAGCGCAGAAGGTTCCAGCGCCCGGCGCGCTCGAAAAGTGCCACGTGAAGGCGCGGCTCGTCGAGGCGGGCGTCGGGTGCGACGACGAAGCGGCCGCCGCAGTAATGGCCCTTGGCGATCACGAGGGCGGCTGCGGTGAAATGCTTGCCGTCGATCTCGACCTGATAGCGCCGCGCGCGATAGCCGACGAGCTGCGAGAGTGCGGTGAGCGCGTAGGCGAACTTGCCAAGCGCCCGCTTGAGGCGCAGGTCGAGCGCTCCGATAACGCGCGCGTCGAAGCCGACGCCGGCCATGAGCGCGAAGCGCCGGCCGTTGGCGCTGCCGAGAAAGACCGGGCGCGGCAGGTGAAAGGCGATCGTCTCGGCGATCGCGCGCGCCGACCCTGCGAGACCGATCTCGGCAGCGAGCACGTTCGCGGTGCCGAGCGGCAGGATTGCAAGCGGGACCGAACTTTGCGCGAGGCCGTTGATCACCTCGTTGATCGTGCCGTCGCCGCCCGCGGCCACCACGAGGTCGACAGCCGCGGCATCGGCCGCGCGCGCGAAGGCCTCGGCGTCGCCCTGTGCCGCCGTCTCGCGAACGGAGAGCGCGCAGCCGAGCCGTGCGAGGCGCGCCAGCACGCGCGCAAAGCGCCGCCGCCGGTGCCAGCCCGCCGCCGGGTTGTAGATGACCAGGAGGCGCCGCGGCCTCGAAGGACGATCGGGAGCGTTCAGGGGAGGCCTCGCCGAATTTCGCTAAATTTCTGTTGCGGATTTATTAAAGTGCTCGAAGAAGTTTGTGAAGTTACATTTAAGTGTCATATATATGACAAATAATATCGCAGCTGTTGTAGGTTTATTCTTGAAATTCCCCAAATGTTGCATTAGCTTCCGCGCACGGAAAGGCATCGCCTCCTTGCCGGCTTCGGCGCGCGGATGAATGGAGTGAATCGCTACCGCACCATCTGGATATCCGATATCCATCTCGGCACGCGCGGCTGCCAGGCCGAGTTCCTGCTCGATTTCCTCAAGCACAACGAGTCCGAGCACCTCTACCTCGTCGGCGACATCGTCGACGGCTGGCGCCTCAGGCGCTCCTGGTATTGGGCGCAGACGCACAACGACGTGATTCAGAAGATCCTGCGCAAGGCGCGCAAGGGCACCAAGGTGATCTACGTTCCCGGCAACCAC
>DATNIJ010000018.1:0-7407 GCA_035604475.1 Alphaproteobacteria bacterium | reverse complement strand
CGTCGGCCGAGACCCGCGAGGCGATCGAGGCGTTGCTGTGAGGGAGGCAAGGCGGCCCAAACACTCGCCCGCGTGAGCGGTCACGGTACAATTTATTTGACATAATTATATTACTCTGGTAAGAGAATATTTATATGGCAGAAACATAGGTGGTACCATGGGTACGAGCCAAGTTCATGGACGCGAGGCCATGGAGCGGGTCGCGACGGGATTGCCGACGAAATCCGCGAAAATTCGCGCGCTTGCGCGTGCCGGCTATAGCCGGTCGGAGATCGCTAAGTTCCTGGACATTCGTTATCAGCATGTCCGCAACGTCTTGGTGGCGTCGCCGCCCGAAATTCTGCCCATGCGAATTACGACGACCGTCGGCCCGGGCGGCCGCGTCGCGATCCCGGCCTCCTATCGCCAAATACTCGGGCTCGAGGAGGGTGAGGAGGTCGTGCTGAGCCTGGAGGGAGGCACACTTCACTTGGAAAGCCGCGCGGCGCGTCTCAGCCGCATCCAAGAGCGTGTTGCGAGCCGAATGAAAGGCCCGGAGTTTTCGGTGGATGCCTTCCTGGCGGATCGGCGTGCTCAAGCGCAGCGAGAAGACGCCGATGGCTGAGAGCGTGCTCGACGCCTCGGCGATCATCGCCTTTCTGATGGGCGAAGCCGGTGCGGAGAAGGTTGCATCGGCAATGGCTAGGTCGGCCACGTCGAGTGTCAACCTCTCCGAAGTAGCGGCGTGGTTGTCGCGCGGCTCCCTGGACGAGGAGGAGATTCGCGAGACTATTGACGAGCTCGAGCTGGAGGTCAGCTCGTTCGACAAGGAGGCCGCCTTTTCCGCTGGAATGTTATGGCGCTCAATGCGGGGGCACGGAATATCGCTCGGCGATCGAGCATGCCTTTCGCTTGCGAAGCACCTCGCTCTCCCCGTGCTGACCGCGGACCGCAATTGGACCAAACTCGACATCGGTGTCGAGATCCGGCTGATTCGATGATCAAGGGTCGATATCGGGTGCCCGGCTTCGCGATCCTGGCGACCCAACCGCAGCCCAAGATCGAGAGCGGCCTCATGGCGAGGAAGCCAGCATAAGAGAGGGACTAGAGAGGATTATCATGGCGGAAGGCGAGCGCGTCACCATTCCGGCGCGCAAGGGCAAGGCGGCGATCGTGCGCCAGGGCCAAAGCGTGCGCGTCATCAACATCCACGGCAGCCAGGTCGTCGATACCTGGGCCTTCAGCATGCGCGACCCGCGCGAGTTCATGTCGATGGAGCACACGCGCACCCATCTCCTGAGGCTCTTTCCCAAGCGCGGCGACAGCCTCGTCACCAACCGGCGCCGCCCGATCCTCACCCTCGTGGAGGACACCTCGCCCGGCATCCACGACACGGTGCTCGCGGCCTGCGACCGCTTTCGCTATGAGCAGCTCGGCTGCAAGGGCCATCACGACAGCTGCACGGACAACCTCGCCTCGGCACTCGGCGAGCTCGGCATGGCGCCGCCCGAGACCCCGAGCCCGCTCAACCTTTTCATGAACATCCCGGTGGCGGCCGACGGCAGCCTGAGCTTCGAGCCCGCGGTCTCCAAGCCGGGCGACTACGTGACGCTGCGCGCCGAGATGGATTGCGTCGTCGCCTTCTCGGCCTGCCCGCAGGACATCGTGCCGATCAACGGCCTGGCCTGCACGCCGATGGACGCCCAGTTCCAGATCGTCTCGTAGGAGGACGCGTCTTCGTGGCGACAGTGCTCATCACCGGTGCCGGGCGCGGCCTCGGCCTCGAGTTCGCCCGCCAATACGCGGCCGACGGCTGGCGCGTGCATGCCTGCGCGCGGCAGCCCGAGAAGGCGACAGCACTCAAGAAGCTTGCCGGCGAGGTGGTGACTCATCGCCTCGACGTGTGCAAAGGCAAGGAGATCGCCCTGTTGCAGACGACCCTTGCCGGCGAGGCGATCGACGTGCTGCTCAATAACGCCGGAATCCCCGGTCCGCGCGGGCAGCCGATCGCCGATATTCGCGACGAGGACTGGCTCGAGGTCTTGCGCGTCAACGCGATAGCACCGCTCCGCGTCGCTTCCGCCCTCGCCGACAACGTGGCGAAGAGCAAGATGCGGTTGATGGTCTTCATCTCGAGCCAGTTGGGCTCGATCGCGCGCGCGGGTGCGGGGTGGCATCCCTACCGCATGAGCAAGGCGGCACTCAACGCCGGCGTGCGCGTGCTCTCCCTCGAGCTCGCGGGACGCGGCATCACCTGCGTGGTGTTTCATCCGGGCTGGGTGCGCACCGACATGGGCGGCCCCGGCGCTGCCCTCGACCCCGCGACCAGCATTGCCGGCATGCGCGCGGTGATCGCCAGGCTCAAGCCCTCCGACAACGGCCGGTTCCTCAATTACGACGGTGCGGAGATCCCCTGGTAGGGAGAAGAGGCTCATGTTGCTCAACGAAGCGCAGACGATGGTTAGGGACACCGCGCGGGCATTCGCGCGCGAGAAGCTAGCACCCCATGCCGCGGAGTGGGACCGCGAGGCGCGCTTTCCCCGCGAGGCGATCACGGAGATGGGCCGGCTCGGCTTCATGGGCATGCTCTTGCCCGAGGAATGGGGCGGGGCCGGCGCCGGTCAGGTCGCCTATGCGCTGGCGATGGAGGAGATCGCGGCCGGGGACGGCTCATGCGCCGGCATCATGAGCGTGCACAACTCGGTCGGCTACATGCCGATCTACCGCTTCGGCTCGGAGGAGCAGAAGAAGCGCTTCCTGCCGCGCATGGCGAGCGGAGAGTGGCTCGCCGCCTTCTGCCTGACCGAGCCGCAGGCGGGCTCGGATGCCTCCAACCTCAAGACCCGCGCGCGCCGCGAGGGCAACCAGTACGTGCTCAACGGCACCAAGCAGTTCATCACCAGCGGCAGCACGGCCAAGGTCGCGATCGTCTTCGCGGTGACCGATCCCGCCAAGGGCAAGAAGGGGATTTCCGCCTTCATCGTGCCGACCGATACGCCGGGCTACCAGGTGGCGCGCAAGGAGGAGAAGATGGGCCAGCGCGCCTCCGATACCTGCCAGATCGTCTTCGCGGAGTGCCGGCTCACCCCCGACCTCTTGCTCGGCGAGGAGGGCGAGGGCTACCGCATAGCCCTCGCCAATCTCGAGGGCGGGCGCATCGGCATCGGCGCCCAGGCCCTCGGCATGGCGCGCGCGGCCTACGAGGCGGCGCTCGCTTACGCCAAGGAGCGCACGAGCTTCGGCAAGCCGCTCATGGGGCATCAGGCCGTCGCCTTCCGCCTGGCGGCGATGGCGACCGAGATCGAGGCGGCGCGCCAGCTCGTCCTCCACGCGGCCGGGCTGCGCGAGCGCGGCGAGCCCTGCCTCAAGGAGGCGTGCATGGCCAAGCTGTTCGCGAGCGAGATGGCCGAGCGCGTCTGCTCCGACGCCATCCAGATCCACGGCGGCTACGGCTACCTCAAGGACTTCCCGGTCGAGCGCATCTATCGCGACGTGCGCGTCACCAAGATCTACGAGGGCACGAGCGACGTGCAGCACATGGTGATCGCGCGCGAGATCGCGGCCGGGTGATCGCGCGGCGTAGGTGCGGCATTCTGCAATCTCAAATCGTACATTTAGACGGCATGGAACGACCTATGGTAGTATGGCGCGTTCCAGCTCCAGCACAACCAAGGGAGTGTTCCATGCCAGGTAATCCGACTTCAGGCGGTAAAACTACTACTGCATCGCAAGCCGCCTCCAAGGATGGTGCCACGCCGGCGAGCGGTGCCGGCCTCGCGAGCGCGCCGGAGTTCGCCATGGCGGCGCTCTATCAGAGCTATGCCCACTCGACGGGCCTGCTCTACGAGAACGCCGTCCAGGCCCAGCAGCAACTCGCCTCCGTCGCGCAAGCGGCCACGCTGCTTGGCGTGCTCGGCATCTTCGGCGTGATGCCCGGCGCGACCGCGGGCGGCGGTGCCGCAAAGAGCGGCACCGGCAACGCCGCGGCCTAACCCAGGGGCTCGCACCGCACCCGGGTGCTGCCACGCGCGAGGGTGCGTCATCTGCCAGCAGCGGGGGCTCGAGCGCGGCTACCGCACTCCTTCCACCCCCGCGGCCGGCCGGGCAGAGCCCGACCCTGCCAAGCCACTCCGGCACTTCTTCCCATTGGCCTCGTCCCTAAGACGCTTGGCTACGGTTTTTGTGAAGCGGTATCGCCGAGAAATCGGTCTCCCCGCGCTCAGCAATAGGTCGTCCTCGTTCAGCGCAGGACGTCGATGATGCCGACGGCAGCGTGATCGAAGTCGATCGTAAATATGATGCGATAGTCTCCCACGCGGCGGCGAAAGGCGTCGGTACCCTTGAGCTTCACTACGTCGCCCGCCAAAGGGTCCTCGTGCATCGCGTCGAGCGCCGCCATGATTTGGTAACGGCGGGCGGAGGGGATGCGCCTAAGGCTTCTTTCGGCGCGGCGGGCGACGTGAAGCGCGAAGCTCATGGCGCAGTTGCTGGAAAGGCCGGTGCATGCCCGCGCGCAACTCTCGCTTCCCCGCCTCGATCGCCGCCGTCTCCTCCGCATGTGGAGTATCCTCGGGGAACGCGGCGACGCGCGCCCGCGCCCGCTCCATATCGGCCTCGCGGATATATTTCCTGAGCGCCTCCCGCACGAGCTCGGAGCGGGTACGGTGCTCGCTTCGGCGGACGCGGTCGAGCTCCTCCGCCATCGCGGGCGGCAGAGACACGGATAGAAGGGCGGTCGTGCGCGGCATGATCGGCCTATTACTGAGTATTACATTTTGTTACATTGCATGAAGAGGGGAGCGGCGTCAACGACGACCCGCGTGGCGGTCCGGGGTGCGGCTTCGCGATCTCCCCGCGTGCCAAGCGGGGGGTGCTGCGCTATAAGAGCTCGGCGGGTTTCGCTGCTCGCCGAAGAGAGGAATGAGGTGCGCATGGCCGTGCTGAAGACAGCGCTCGACCCTAGCGCGGAGGACTTCCGCCGCAATGCCGAGGCGATGCGCGCCGCGGTCGCCGATCTCGGCGCCAAAGTCGCCGCGATCAAGGAAGGTGGGGGCGAGGAGGCGCGGAAGAAGCATCTTGCGCGCGGCAAGCTGCTCCCGCGCGAGCGCGTCCGCGCGCTTCTCGACGCGGGCTCGCCCTTCCTCGAGCTGAGCCAGCTCGCGGCTTACGGCATGTACGGCGGCGAGGTCCCGGCCGCGGGCATCATCACCGGCATCGGCCGCGTCTCGGGCAACGAGTGCGTCGTCGTCGCCAACGACGCCACGGTCAAGGGCGGCACCTACTTCCCGCTCACGGTCAAGAAGCACGTGCGGGCCCAGGAGATCGCGCGCGAGAACAATCTCCCCTGCATCTATCTCGTCGATTCGGGGGGTGCGAACCTGCCGACCTGGGAGGAGGTCTTCCCGGACCGCGACCATTTCGGGCGCATCTTCTACAACCAGGCGACCATGTCGGCCGCCGGCATCCCGCAGATCGCCGTGGTCATGGGCTCCTGCACCGCGGGCGGGGCCTATGTGCCGGCGATGTCGGACGAGAGCATCATCGTACGCAATCAGGGCACCATCTTCCTCGGTGGCCCGCCGCTCGTGAAGGCGGCGACCGGCGAGGTGGTGAGTGCGGAGGAGCTCGGCGGTGCGGACGTGCACGCGCGCACCTCCGGTGTCGCCGACCATTACGCCCAGAACGACCTCCATGCGCTTTCGATCGCGCGGCAGATCGTGGCCAATCTCAACCGCACGAAGCGCATCGAGCTCGCGCTCGGCGAGCCGACCGAGCCGCTTTACGACGCGGACGAGCTCTACGGCGTGGTGCCGAGCGACGTGCGCAAGCCCTACGACGTGCGCGAGGTGGTGGCGCGCCTCACGGACGGCTCCGTCCTCGACGAATTCAAGCAGCTTTACGGCTCGACCGTCGTGTGCGGCTTCGCGCACATCTGTGGCTATCCCGTCGGCATGGTCGCGAACAACGGCATCCTCTTCTCCGAATCAGCACTCAAGGCGGCGCACTTCATCGAGCTCTGCGCCCAGCGCGGCATCCCGCTCGTCTTCCTCCAGAACATCACGGGCTTCATGGTCGGCCGCAAATACGAGGCGGGCGGGATCGCCAAGGACGGCGCCAAGATGGTGACCGCGGTCGCCTGCGCGCGCGTGCCGAAGTTCACCGTCATCATCGGCGGCAGCTTCGGCGCCGGCAACTACGCCATGTGCGGGCGCGCCTACGGCCCGCGCTTCCTCTGGATGTGGCCCAACGCGCGCATTTCGGTGATGGGCGGCGAGCAGGCGGCGAGCGTGCTCGCGACCGTGCGCCGCGACAACATCGAGGCGCGGGGTGGGAACTGGCCCCAGGATGAGGAGGAGGCCTTCAAGGCGCCGATCCGCGCGCAGTACGAGGAGGGTGGGCATCCCTACTACGCGAGTGCGAGGCTGTGGGACGACGGCGTCATCGATCCCAAGGATACCCGCCGCGTCCTCGGCCTGGCCCTCTCCGCCTCCCTGAATGCGCCCGTCGAGCGCACGCGCTTCGGCGTCTTCCGGATGTAAGGCGCCGTGAATAGAAGTCATTCACCACGGAGGACACGGAGAGCACGGAGAAGGCTTTCTTGCGCGCCCCGCGGCCGAAGGGCCGCTGCTTGGATAATTCACGGCGTGCGCAGCACGCCGAGAGGGCCCGCGGGCATCTTCCCTTCCTCCGTGTCCTCCGTGATCTCCGTGGTGAAATATCTTTCGGCGAACGGATGTCATGTTCGCTAGACTCCTCATCGCCAATCGCGGCGAGATCGCCTGCCGCATCATCCGCACCGCGCGCCGGCTGGGGATCAAGACCGTCGCCGTCTATTCGGAGGCCGACCGGCACGCGCGCCATACAGCACTCGCCGATACGGCGCGGCTCATCGGCCCGGCGCCGGCGCGCGAGAGCTATTTGAAGATCGAGGCGATCCTCGCCGCCGCCGCGGCGACGGGGGCCGAGGCGATCCATCCCGGCTACAGCTTTCTCTCCGAGAATGCCGCCTTCGCCGAGGCTTGCGAGAAGGCGGGCTTCGTCTTTATCGGCCCGCCGGCCTCCGCCATTCGCGCCATGGGCTCGAAAAGCGAGGCGAAACGGCTCATGGAGAAGGCGGGACTGCCGCTCGTCCCCGGCTATCACGGCGAGGACCAGGGGCTCGCGCGCTTGCGCGCCGCCGCCGAGCGCATCGGCTTCCCGGTGCTGATCAAGGCTTCCGCCGGCGGCGGCGGCAAAGGCATGCGCGTGGTCGAGCGCGCCGATGCGCTCGCCTCGGCGCTCGCGTCGGCCAAGCGCGAGGCGGCCTCCGCCTTCGGCGACGATCGCGTGCTCCTCGAGAAGTATCTCGCGCGGCCGCGCCACATCGAGATCCAGCTCTTCGCCGACGCTCACGGCAATGCCGTTCACCTCTTCGAGCGCGACTGCTCG
>DATNIJ010000017.1:0-3465 GCA_035604475.1 Alphaproteobacteria bacterium | reverse complement strand
GTCGTCGCTTCGCGGGCTCGACGACCTCGCCCGCTTTCCCTTCACCGTCAAGGGCGACCTGCGCGACAATTATCCTTTCGGCATGTTCGCGGTGCCGCGGGAAAACCTGCTCCGCCTCCACGCCTCCTCGGGTACCACCGGCAAATCGACCGTGGTCGGCTACACCGCGGATGATCTTTCCAACTGGGCGTCGCTCATGGCGCGCTCGTTCGCGTGCGCCGGCGTGCGGCCGGGCGAGATCGTGCACAACGCTTACGGCTACGGGCTCTTCACCGGCGGGCTCGGAGCGCACGACGGGGCCGAGCGGCTGGGGTGCACGGTTGTTCCGGTATCCGGCGGCGGTACCGAGCGGCAGGTCACGCTCATTCACGATTTCGGCGCGAGCGTACTCTGTGCGACGCCGTCCTACGCCCTCAACATCGCGGAGGTCGCGCGAGGCATGGGTGCCGATCTCAGTCATGGACCTTTGCGCATCGGCATGTTCGGCGCCGAGCCCTGGAGCGAGTCGCTGCGCCGCGAGCTCGAGGCTTGCTTGGGATTGAAAGCAATCGACGTCTACGGCCTCTCGGAGATCATGGGCCCCGGCGTCGCCTGCGAGTGCCATGAGGCCCAATCCGGTCTCCACGGCTGGGAGGACCATTTCCTCTTCGAGGTGATCGATCCCGAATCCGGTGCGCAGCTGGGCATGGGAGAGACCGGCGAGCTCGTCATCACGACCCTCACCAAGGAGGCGCTGCCGCTCATCCGCTACCGCAGCCGGGACATCACGCGCCTGACCGACGAGCCCTGCGTCTGCGGCCGGACCCATCTCCGCATCCGGCGCATCACCGGGCGCAGCGACGACATGCTGATCGTGCGCGGCGTCAACATCTATCCCTCGCAGATCGAGGCCGTGCTGATCGGGTTTCCCCGCGTGTCGCCGCACTACCAGCTCGTGCTGGAGCGGCGGGGTGCCCTCGATCAGGCAACGCTCGAGGTCGAGGCCGATCCCGCCGCGAGTGCGGACCCGGCGAGCTACGCGGCGATCGCCAAGGCGGTGACGCACCACTTGAAATCGCTCCTCGGGGTGAGCTGCGACGTCGTGGTGAAGCGACCCGGCGAGGTGCCGCGCTCGCAAGGCAAGGCCGTCCGCGTTCGCGACCTCAGAGCGAAGACGTGAGCCGCCGTCACCGCGCGGCGACTTGAGGGCATCGGAATGGAATTGCGAAGGCATGTATGTCGGGCGCTCCACGACGAGCACAAGGCGACGCTCTCCATCCTCGAGCGGCTGGAGACGTTGCTCGGCCGCCACGGCGGCCGCCGGCCGCCCGACCGCGCAAGCCCGGAACTCGCCGCGCTGCTCAAGGGCCTCATCTTTGCCATCGATACGGAGATCGGCCCTCACTTCGCTTTCGAGGAGAGCCACATCTTTCCCATCCTGAGCGAGGCGGGCGACCGCGAGATGTGCGCCGTGCTGCTTGCCGAGCACGGCGAGATCCTGCCGCTGGCCCGGCACCTCGCGGAACTCGCGAAGCGCTTCCGCGAGAGCGGGCTTAGCGAGGAGCTCTGGGCCGAGTTTCACGCCCTTGGTGCCGAGCTGGACGAGCGCCTCGTCGCCCATATCCAGAAGGAGGAGATGGGACTCTTGCCCGCCTTGGACGATCTCCTCGAGGAGGAGACCGACGATCGGCTGGCGCTGCAGTTTGCCGAGCTGCGCTGAAACGGATCGGTGAATTCGAGAGGAGAAGGAGATCGCGATGCCGACGGGAAAAGCAGGTGGCACCCGCTCTGCGGCCGGGAAGGAAGCCCTCAGGATCCGCCCGCTCGCCGCGAGCGACCTCGCCGCCATCGTGGCCCTCGACCGCGCGGTCGTCGGACGCTCGCGCCGGGGCTTCTACGAGCGGCGCCTGGCGCATTTCGCAGCCGAGCCAGGCGCCTTCGTGGCCCTTGGGGCCGAGCTCGGCGGGCGGCTCGTCGGCTTCGCCTTCGCGCGCCTCTACGAGGGCGAGTTCGGGCGCTTGGCCCCCGAGGCGTCGCTTGACGCCATCGGTGTCGATGCGAAGGTCCGCCGCAGGGGAATTGGCCGCGAGCTGATCGAGGCCATGGCCGAGGCGATGCGCATCCGCGGCATCAAGGAGCTCTCGACCCAGGCGGTCTGGACCGAGGCCGATCTGATCGGCTTCTTCGCGCGCGCGGACTTCGCGCCCGCACCGCGCATCGTGCTCGAACGGTCCGTCGAGGAGACGGTTGCGCTCTGAGGAAGGGAGACGCTTCATGCCGCCGGTCAGGAGCAAGACATCGACCAAGCCGCCCGAAGGCCGCGACGAGATCGACTATGGCCGCCCCGCGGGCGACGATTTCTCGCCCCTCGCGCGGGACCGCGTGCCCGTCCGCTCGATGACCCCGGATGATCTCGCCGCCATCGTCCGCATCGACAACCGCATTACCGGGCGCAGCCGCGAGGGCTATTACAGGCGCAAGCTCGTCGAAGCCATGGGCGAATCGGCGGTGCGCGTCTCCTTGGTGGCCGAGCTCGATCGCCAGGTGGCGGGAGTCATCATGGCGCGGGTCGACTTCGGCGAGTTCGGCCACACCGAGCCCGAGGCCGTGATCGACACCATCGGCGTCGATCCGGGCTACGGCCACATGGGCGTTGCCCAGGCGCTGGTCTCCCAGCTCATGGCCAATCTCGCGGCCCTTCGCGTCGAGCGCGTGCGCACCGAGGTCGATTGGAACCACTTTGCGCTGCTGGGCTTTCTCGAGCGGCTCGGCTTCCGCCCGCATCGGCGTCTGGCACTCCGGCGCGTCGTCGGCTAGCCGAGTTCGCCCCGTGCCGGCTGCTTTCGGTGGGGAGGAAAAAATTCGTTCACGTACGGCGTCACCTTCGGACTCCGGCAGCGCGACCTTGCTCGCTCAGCTCGACGAACTTGGCCTTGATCTCTGCGAATATACCAGGCGGGATAAAGCCATAACTGAAGACCCCGGGACGGCCGGGAATGGGCGCGAGACCGGCATTCGGCCATTCATCGACGTTGTGCTCCGACACGATCACCCAACTTGGCGCGTCGTCCAGGCCGATCGCCTGACGGACTCTCGGTGGAATTTCAATCCCGACCGTATCTTCAGCTGGCGCCGTGCGCGTGATGGGCAGGATGACGACGAAACGCGGCAGGGTCGTTGAATCGCTGGCTGCGACGAGACAAGCCGGGCGGTCCTTGCCCTGATCGCGCCCGACGGCAGCCTCGCGGCTCCACAAGTAGTCGTAACGAATGACCAAGCCGGGTTTCGGCTCTGGCAACGCCACCGGAAGTGGCTCACTTCATCAGCTCGTCGAGGTGCGCGTGCTCAGAATCCATCTGCGCGCGGCGTACCGCATCGACCACCACGGGTGCTGCGTCTGCCGTCCGGAAGGTCCGCCGTGCCGCCGCCATCAGCCAATCGTAGTGATCCGCCGACATCAGCACCAGCTCACGCCGGCCGTGCCGG
>DATNIJ010000016.1:0-5292 GCA_035604475.1 Alphaproteobacteria bacterium | reverse complement strand
AGCTACACCTACGGCCTCAATGCGCCCGCGAGCCCCGAGGCGGGCAAGCGCGAGAACTGGTGGTACTACAGCCAGTCCGGACCCGGCGTCTATCAGGGCGACGTGCATTTCTACTCGAACGACTGGGACGCGCGCGAGGACATCCGGCGCATCGACACCAACAAGTGCCGCGTCTCGCTCTTGACCGGCGAATACGACTATTCCTGCACGCCGGAGATGACCGCGGCGGTCGCGGCCGCGATCCCGGGCGCGCGCTTCACGATCATGCCCGGCATCGGCCATTTCCCCATGGTCGAGAACTATCCCCTTTTCCGCCGCTTCCTCCTCCCCGAGCTCGAGCTCATGGCGGGGTGAGGAGCACCTCGCTGCCGGTGAGCGCGCGCAGGAACTCCCCCGTCTTACTCGGCCGCACAAAATAGCTGCGCTGTTCGACGATCACGGGCGAATACTCCCTCTCCCGCTTGCGGGGTCGAGCCGCAAAGCGGATCGACGAGGGACCCGCGGCCGAAGGCCGTGGGAGGGTGAGGGACGGGGCGATTGTCGAAAATGAACCACCCCGAATCTGCAATTGAAAGCTGCAGCGGATCTGCGGGGCAATCCCTCACCCTTCCCATCCCTTCGGGATGGGCCCCTTCCCTCTCCCGCTTGCGGGAGAGGGATACGGGGCTTCGACTGCGAAAGTGCGCGAGGTGCGGAGCGGATCATGGCGGCGCGGCCCTGGGTGGTGGAGCTCGAGGTGCCCAAGGCGGGTGGGGTGGTCTTCGCCGATCTCTTCGCCAGCTTGTCCGAGAGCTTCAGCTGCTTCGAGACGCAAGGCGGCGAGCTCTGGCGCTTCGCGGCCTACCTCAAGCGCAAGCCCGATAGGGCGGCGCTGGTGGCGCGGTGCGCGCTCGTTGCCGCAGCACTCGGGCTCTCGGCACCCGAGGTGGCGCTGCGACGCCTTCCTGCGCGGGACTGGGCGAGCGAGAACCAGCACCAGTTCCCGCCCACCTCTGCCGGCCGTTTCTTCATCCACGGCTCCTTCTTCGCGGGTGCTAAGCCGCCCGGGCGCATCGTCCTCTCGCTCGACGCCGGGCTCGCCTTCGGCAGCGGCACGCACGAATCGACGCGCGGTTGCCTCCTCGCCATCGACCGCCTGGCGCGCCGCCGCCGCTTCCGCGCGCCGCTCGATCTCGGCTGCGGCTCGGGCATCCTGGCGATTGCGATGGCCAGGCTATGGCGCCGGCCGGTCGCCGCGGCGGACAGCGACCCCGTGGCGGTCAAGCTCGCGCGCGCGAATGCCCGGCGCAACGGCCTTGCCGCATTCGTGCATGTGCTTGCAAGTGACGGGCTTAGAGGCCGGGGGCTCGGCAAGTGCTGCCGTTACGATCTCATCCTCGCCAATATCCTGGCGCGCCCGCTCGAGCGCTTGGCGCCCTCCCTCGCGCGCGCGCGCCGTGCCGGGGGTGTGGTCGTGCTCTCGGGCATCCTCAGGCACCAGGTGCCGGGCGTGCTTGCCGCCTACCGCGTGCAACGGCTGGCGCTCGAGCGCCGGATCGAGCTCGGTGATTGGGTCACGCTGATCGTTCGCGAGGCGGGGCCGCGGCGCTCGCGCTGAGCCTGCCGCGGCTCAGAACTTCACCTTCATATCGACGCCGAAGTTGCTGCGGTCCTCGAGCATGCGGGTGTCGGGCGAGCTTTTCGTCTCCACCGCCCGCAACGGCTGGTTGAACTTGGCGTCGAGGGTGATGTCGCCCAACTGCATCACGGCACCGATCCCGGGGGCGGGAGTAAGCCGCGGCTCGTGGGGTGCCGACATGCGGATGAGATTGGGATCGGCGGCAGGCAGGCCGACCAGCTCCAAGGAGGGTACGATCGACACGTCGCCCGACTGCGGCACCGCGAAGCGGAACGCATTGCTCGCAACACTGAGCGAGAAAGACGAGGTGAGGGGAGGGGCCGCGAACGGCTGCCCATCGCTCGGCGTCCCGGCTGCCGCGGCAGCCTCGAGCGCCGCAAGGGAAACGCCGGATGCGAGAGGCGGCAGAAGCTCGACCCGCAGCATCTCGGACGCCGCCGAAGCTGTCGACGCGACGGCCCCGCCGGGCTTCGGCACCGGGAGCGGAGGCTCGCTGGCGCTGGGCGCAGCCTCGGCGGCCGGCGTCGGTGTGGGCACGACCGCGAGAGTTGCGACCTTGGCCGTAGGCCCGGCAAAAGGCGGGGAGGGCAAGAGGGGCAGGAACTCGAGCCGCAACAACTCCGCGGCGGCGAGGACGGCGGGCATCGCGGGCTTGAAAACGGGAATCGGCGGATCGTCAGGCCACACGCTCTCGACCGCCTGACCCGGCGTGGCCAGGAAGGCGACACTCAATCCCCAAAGCACCTGCGTTATCCGGCGCATGCGCCGTGGACCCCCATCCCCCATGGGCAAATGGTAGACTTTTCCTTAATTTATTCAAGCCGCAAGGGGTGGGGGCGGTGAGGGACCGTGCAACTAGAAATGGAGGGTCAGGCGGCTGCGGAGGGCTCGTTCTCGTTGACCGCGCGGTGCGGCACCAACTTGCCCGAGACGATGCCCGGGATCTCGCCGCGGGTGATACCGATATCGGCGAGCATATGATCGTCGAGCGACGAAAGCTCCTCAAGGGCTAGTTGGCGCGCGCGCCAGCTCGCCAAGGGCTTGACAACGAGGCGGTCGAGCAGCCGCACGACAGTGGCGGAGCGCGGCGGCAAGGCAGTGATCTTGGAGCTCATGGTTGTTCCTTACTCTCTACGCGGACGCCCATCGGCGTCCAGGGTGCGACACTTAGTCTCGGATGCGAGTGACCCCGTTACTCGCGTGACACAGACATAGGATGGCCCGGCCCTGCGAGACAGGGGAAATTGTGCAATGCAGCAATGTATATTTCGCATGCAAAACCGAAGCTTAATGCGCGTAGTGCTTATCTAAGACGGCGATATTCGGCCGAGTCGTCCAGTGCCGCCGCCACTTGTCTCGTCCCGGGTGCCGGCCTAGCTTGAGGCGTTCCGCCGGCAATTGCTGAGGAAGGAGGTGCCGTGTCGCAACGACACGCAGCCTATCAAGGCGACAAGGCGCTGGCAGAGTTGCTCGCCCTAGAGCGAGTCGGCCGCGACGTCGCTTCCGTCCGCGCCCTTGTCGCAGGCGTCATTGCCGCACCCGTGGCCGAGGATCAGAGCGCCTGGCTCGAGCTCGTCACGGCGAAACCGGGTACCGCGCTCAAGGGACAGCTCTTGGCGCTCGCGGCCAAAATGCGGGCCGAGAGCCTGGCTGCGGCCGCGCGCGCGCCGGCCCACGCCGAGCGCTTGGCGCTCTTGCGCGCCGAGCTCGCGCGGCGCGGGCTTGCCGGCTTCATCGTGCCGCGCGGCGACGAGCACCAGGGCGAGTATGTCCCGCCGCGCGCCGAGCGCCTCGCCTGGCTCACGGGCTTCACCGGCTCCGCCGGTGCCGCGATTGTGCTGGCGGAGAACGCGGCGATGTTCGTCGACGGGCGTTATACGCTTCAGGCGCGCGCTCAGGCGAGAGGCGAGCTCTACGAGTTCCATCACCTGATCGAGGACCCGCCGGCGGATTGGATCGCGCAGCAACTCGCAAAAGGCCAGGCCCTCGGCTACGATCCCTGGCTTCACACCGCCGTCGATCGCGAGCGATATGCCGCCGCCGCGGCCAAGGCGGGCGGGCGTCTCGTCGCCTGCGAGCAGAACCCGATCGACGCGGTCTGGGCCGGCCAGCCCCCGCCTCCCATCGCCCCGGTGGTGCCGCATCCCCTCGCCTACGCCGGCAGGGACTCGCTCGACAAGTGCCAAGTGCTCGCAAGCGAGCTCGCCAAGCAGGCGATCGATGCGGCCGTGCTTACGGCCCCCGACTCGATTGCCTGGCTCCTCAACATCCGCGGCGGAGACGTGCCGCATACCCCGCTGCCCTTGAGTTTCGCCCTTCTCTCTGCCGACGCCACGGTCGAGCTCTTCTGCGACCCGCGCAAGCTCAGCCCCGGTCTTGCCCGGCATCTCGGCAACGGGGTCAGCGTGCGTGGGCGCGAGGAGTTCCCGGCGGCCCTCGATCGGCTCGGCCAGGCCAAAAAGCGCGTCGCGGCGGATCCTGCGGGTGCGGCGGCCTTCATCTTCGACCGCCTCGAGCGCGCAGGTGCGGAGATCGTGAAGAGCGCCGATCCCTGCGCGCTTCCCAAGGCCTGCAAGAACGAGGTCGAGCTCGCCGGCATGCGGGCGGCGCACCGGCGCGACGGGGCGGCGCTGACGCGCTTCCTGGCCTGGATCAAGGGCCGCGCGGCGCTTGGCGGCATCAGCGAGATCGTGGCGGCCGAGCGGCTCCACGCGCTGCGCCGCGAGGGCGAGCTCTTCCGCGACTTGAGCTTCTCGACGATCGCCGGCTCGGGCCCCAACGGCGCCATCGTGCACTATCGCGCGACGGAAGAGAGCAACCGCCGTCTCGCCAGCGGCGAGCTCTTCCTCATCGATTCGGGCGCTCAGTATCTCGACGGCACCACGGACGTGACGCGAACGCTCGCGATCGGGGCACCCGCTGCCGAGATGCGCGAGCGCTTCACCCGCGTGCTCAAGGGGCACGTGGCACTCGCGACCGTGCGCTTCCCCGCGGGTACCACGGGCTCGCAGCTCGACGTGCTGGCGCGCGCGGCGCTCTGGCAGGCCGGCCTCGATTACGATCACGGTACCGGCCACGGGGTGGGAAGCTATCTCGGCGTGCACGAGGGGCCGCAACGCATCTCGAAGATCCCCAACACGGTGGCGCTCAAGCCCGGCATGATCGTCTCGAACGAGCCCGGGTATTACAAGACGGGCGCCTACGGCATCCGCATCGAGAACCTGGTCGCGGTCGCCGCGGCGGACGGGCACGCGGCAGCCGAGCGCGAGATGCTCGCCTTCGAGACCCTCACCTTGGCGCCGATCGACCTCGATCTCGTCGAGCCGGAGCTCTTGAGCGCTGCCGAGATCGCCTGGCTCGATGCCTATCACGCCCGCGTGCGCGCGAGCCTCGCCCCGCTCCTCGATCGCGCGACCGCGCGCTGGCTCGAGGCCGCGACGCGGGCGCTCGGGACGTAGAGCGCCTTGCTCGGGAATATTCTGGGAGTTCTCTCGTATCGTCATTCCCGCGAAAGCGGGAATCCAGGCAGCTTGTGGACCCCCGCTTGCGCGCTAGGGTATGCACACATGTTTCCTCGCATGGTCTCGTCATTCCCGCGAAAGCGGGAATCCATTCGCTGAAATGGCGGGATTCTGTCGTTCTGGATGCCCGCTTTCGCGGGCATGACGAGCGTG
>DATNIJ010000015.1:0-12066 GCA_035604475.1 Alphaproteobacteria bacterium | reverse complement strand
CAGCATGTCGGCCATCACCACATCGACCTGCGGTGAGGCCTTCTGCGCGAACGCCGTCGCCATGATCTCCGGCGCGGTCGCCTTGGGCACGAGGATGACGTTGTAGCCCGTGTCCTCGGCGAACTTCTTGGCCCATCCGTCGCGCTCGAGCATGGCCTGGATGGTGCCGCCCCAGGTGAGGAAGTAGACGTCCTTCTTCTGCGCCATGGCCGGCGCGGAAGCGCTCGTCGCGACGCCGAGCGCCAGGCACGCAAGAATCGCGAGCCGGGCAAAGCGCGAATAGCCATATCTGACGCTACGCATCTTTCCCTCGATCTTGCGCCCATCGCCCTGAGATTGCCCTCGCGCAAGCGCTAAGGCATGTACGAACCGGCTTCGCGGGCGGCGGGTGCAACAAATTGACCGGCTTTTCCCCGATGACTGGTCTTGCACGTGTGAGAATGCACCTCTTCGGCTCATGTAGCAAGGCGGAGCCGGTCGCGGGCGAGCTTGGGTACCTGATTGCGCGATGGAATGGCGCAATCTCGCTGCTCGATGACCGCGCTGCACCATCTCGCCGCGCAGCCCGTGCTCGCACGAGTCCCGTGCTGGAAAAAAGACGTGATCCGGATCATTCGCTGACCCTATCTTCATGGCATACTTGCACTGGCGGCTTCGCGCGGCGCGGCGCCGCCACGTGTGGCCGCAGGCCTCAGTGCGCTCCTCTCGAAACACCGCAGAGCTCGTCCGGAATTCGTTGAATTTCGCCCGATTGGGTGAGACGCTCCCTATTCCTCGAGCCGAAGCGAGGCATCGGAATATGTTCGAGCGCCTGCCTCTCCTCTTCCGCTCCGCGATGTATGCGCTGCGCGGCGGCTTCCTCATTCGCCCGCTGGTCATTGCCGTGCTCCTCGGGATTGCGGGTGCTGTGCTCTCCTCCCTCGAGGAGCAGGTTCCGGCAATCAGCGCCTGGATCCCCGAGACCCTGTTTCCCTCGCGCGCGGATCCCCAGGTGGCCCAGGTGATCCTGAGCGGCATCGCCACCTCGATCATGACGGTCGTGTCGATCGTGTTCGCAATCCTCTTGATGACGCTGACGCTCGCATCGACGCAATTCTCGCCCCGCATCCTCATCAACTTCGTCAGGGACCACACCACGCAGTGGACGCTCGGCGTCTTCCTGGGCACGTTCTCCTACTGCATGGCGGCACTGCCCGCGGCGCGCTCTCTTCCCCACCCATTCGTGCCCGTCGCGACTGTGACGGGGGCGATGCTGCTCGCGCTGGTTTGCGTCGGCTGGCTCGTCTACTTCATCAACCACATTTCCCTCTCGATCAGCGTCAACCACATCGTGGACCGGATCGCCCGCGAGGCCGAGCTCGTGATCGACGAATTCATGCCTTACCCGAGGGGTCCGTTCCCATTGCAGGACCGCAACGAGCCCTCTGCGGTCGCCGGCGGCTCCCCCATCGCCAGCCCGGAGTCCGGATATATCCGCTACATCGATATCAATCGCCTCGTCGCGCTCGCGAAGGCCTACCGCATTCGCGTGCGGCTGGAGCGCCGCGTCGGCCACTTCGTGCCGGCTGGCGTTCCCCTCATGAGCGTATCGGATGTGGAGCGCGTGCCCGCCGACCGCGCCCTTCATCTCCTCGGCACCTTCGATATCGGTCCGACGCGGACCATGCAGCAAGACGTGGAGTTCGGCATAATCCAGATCGTCGACATCGGGCTGCGGGCGATCTCGCCCGCAATCAACGATCCGAGCACGGCAATCAGCTGCGTCGACCAGCTGAGCCGCGTCGTGATTCGCTGGATAGGTCGTGTGCCGCCGCCGTCTCATTACTACGCGCCGCCGCACGTCCTGCGCCTCACGGTACCGTGGCTCGGCTTCCAAGGCCTGCTCGATACGGCATTCGAGCAGATCCGGCACTATGCCGTCTCCGACGTCGCGGTGAGCCTGCGGTTGCTGCGCGCCTTCGACGACATCGCAAGCACCACCCCGCACGCCGAGCTTAAGAGACCGCTTCTCGAGCGCGCCCGTCGCGTTGTCACCGGATGCGCGGACAGCCTGCCGGAAGACGAGCTGGCCAAATTGCAGCAGCGTCTCAAGGCGTTCGAGGCCAGGGTCGCGGCAGAGAGCTGAGAGGCGGGGCAAAGGCGCCTTGCCGGACACCGCCCTTTCGTTACCTCATCTTCCACATGGCCGAAGTCTCGGTGCCGGGCGAACTGTTTCAGATTGCCGCATGGAGCCCAAATGGCGACCCTGACGCTCGGAGCCCCGGCTATCCGCGGAATATCGGCTAAAGACAATTTTACACTATAGCACCGATCCCAATTGGGCATCAATGCGATGGCCCAGCGACCGGGTGCGGCCGGATGTGCAAAGAAAGCGCTTTACCGCGGCGCTCAAGGTCAGTCCGATGCAGCAACCCGAACGCCGGCTCCGCGCGCGAAGCGAGGCGAGCCCGGCCGGCCCGCTCTCGCTCGTCTTGCTCGCCGGGCTTGCGCTCCGGCCCGTCCCTCTGCCCATGCTCCAGCCGCTGCTGCGGCTCGCGGCGGGGGCGGTGGTGCGGCGTCATCCAGCGCTGCTCGCGCGGCTCGACGGCTTCGAGGATGCGCGCTTCCTGGTCGATCCGGTGGACCTGCCGATCGCATTCCTGCTGCGCCTAAGCGGCAGACACTTCGAGCTTAGCGCGGTCGGCAAGGATCCCGGCGCTCAAGCTGCCACGGCCGTGGTGCGCGGCCCGCTGCTCATCCTGCTCGATATGCTGGAAGGCCGCATCGACGGCGACGCCGTCTTTTTCACGCGCGAATTGACCATCGAGGGCGATACCGCGGCGGTGGTGGCCCTGCGCAACGCGATCGAGAACGCGGAGATCGATCTGGCCCGCGACATGGCCGCCTTGCTGGGGCCGCTTCAAGGGCTCGGCCGCGCCGGCTTCGGCGCGATGACGGGCCTGCTGCGCGCCGCGGCGCGCGATCTCGAGACGCTGCGCGCCGCCCTCTTGGCTCCGCTCGAGCGGCAAGCGCGGCGGCAGGCAACGGAGGTCGAGGAGCTCAAGGCCGCACTCGCGGCACTCAAGGGCGAGAAGCGGAAACACCTCGCCGCCCGCCCCACGGGCGGGGAGTCCTTTTAAGATGCCGCAGGCCCTCGAGCTCGTTTGTCCCGCCGGCACGCCCGCGGCCCTGCGCGCGGCGATCGATGCGGGCGCCGACGTGGTCTATCTCGGCTTCCGCGACGAGACCAACGCGCGCAACTTCCCGGGGCTCAACTTCGATCGGGCCGAGCTGCACGACGGGCTTGCCTACGCCCATGCCCGTGGCGCGCGGGTCTATGTCGCGATCAACACCTATCCCGCGGTCGGCAATGCGCGGCCTTGGCACGCGGCGGTCGACGACGCGGCGCGCCTGGGCGCCGATGCGCTCATCCTCGCCGACATCGGCTTGCTCGACTATGCGAGACGGCACTATCCCGAGGTGCGCCGCCACCTCTCGGTCCAGGCTTCGGCCTCGACGCCGGAGGCGATCCTCTTCTACCACGAGGCCTTTGGGGTGAAGCGCGTCGTGCTGCCGCGCGTGCTCACCCTGCCGGAGATCGCCGCACTCAATGCCGCCATCCCGGTCGAGACCGAGGTGTTCGCCTTCGGCGGCATGTGCGTGATGGCCGAGGGGCGCTGCGCGCTCTCAGCCTATGTCACCGGCCGCTCGCCCAACATGCACGGGGTGTGCTCGCCGGCGAGCCACGTCCGCTACGAGCGCGAGCGCGAGCGGATGGTCTCGCGCCTCGGCCGCTTCACCATCAACCGCTTCGAGGCGGACGAGCCCGCGGGCTATCCGACGCTGTGCAAGGGGCGCTTCGCCGCGCAAGGCGAGGTCTCGTATCTCTTCGAGGAGCCGGTCTCGCTCAACGCCATGACCATGCTGCCCGAGCTTGCGGCGGCCGGCGTGCGGGCGCTCAAGATCGAGGGCCGTCAGCGGGGGCGCGATTACGTCGTGCGCGTGGTCTCGGCCTTCCGGCGCGCGGTCGACGCGGCGGCGCGCGGCGAGCCGGTTCCGCCGGGGCTGCTCGCCTCGGTCGCCGAGGGCGGCCGGGATACCACGGGTGCGTACGAGAGGGGCTGGCGATGAGGGCTGCTTCTTCCGCTCCGGCGCGCTTAAGCCTCGGCCCGCTGCTGTTCAACTGGGACGCAGCACGGCGGCGCGACTTCTATTTTCGCATTGCCGACGAGGCCCCCCTCGACATCGTCTATCTCGGCGAGGTGACCTGCTCGAAGCGGACCGTCTTCTTCGAGCAGGACCTCCCCGCAATCGTCGAGCGCCTTGCGCGCGCCGGCAAGGAAGTGGTGCATTCCACCTTGGCACTCGTCACTAGCGCGCGGGAGTGCTGTGCGCTGCAGGCGCTTGCCGCCGAGGCGAGCCTCATGGTCGAGGCCAACGATATGGCGGCCGTGCGCTTGCTCGGCGGGCGGCCCCATGTCATCGGACCCTTCGTCAACGTCTACAACGAGGGCACGCTCAGCTATCTCAACGAGCGGGGTGCGGTGCGCGCGGTGTTGCCGGCCGAGATGCCGCGCGATGCGGTCACGGCGCTCGCAAAGCGCGCGAACGGCGTAGAGATCGAGCTCCAGGCTTTCGGGCGTCTGCCCTTGGCGCTGTCGGCGCGGTGCTATCACGCGCGGGCGCACGGGCTGCACAAGGACGGTTGCCAATATGTCTGCGGCCTCGACGACGACGGCATGACGGTCGAGACCCTCGACGGCGAGGGCTTCCTCGCGGTCAACGGCACGCAAGCCTTGTCCATCACGGCGCGCAGCCTGCTCCCCGAGCTTCCGCGATTGAGCCAGGCGGGTGTGGACATCTTCCGCCTGTGGCCTCACGCGGTGGATATGGTCGTGGTGGCGACGCTGTTCCGGGACGTGCTCGAGGGGCGTGCTGAGCCCGCTGCCAGCGCGGAGCGCCTCGCCGCGGCCGTCCCCTTCGCATCCCTGTCGCGGGCGGTCTTCGAAGGGGTCGGCGTGGGCTGATCCGCGCGGACGCGACCCACCCTTACCGGACTCGCCGTCACCCGGTTCAGCGCTTCGGCACGATCAGGCAGTCGAGCGCGCTGCAGCCCTCGCCTTGGGCGAAGACGGCAAGAGGATTGATCTCGACCTCGGCGATCTCGTCGGCGAAGTCGACGATGAAGTGCGAGAGTGCCACGATCGCAGCACTGGCCGCCGCGAGATCGCCGGCAGGCTTGCCGCGCCAGCCGGCAAGTAGCTTGCTGGCCCGCGTCTCGGCGATCATCGCACCTGCGGCGGCCTCGTCGACCGGCGCCAAGCGGATGGCGACATCGTTGTAGAGCTCCACTAGCACCCCGCCGCCGCCGGCAACGACGATCGGCCCGAACTCGGGGTCGACCCGTGCGCCCACGAGGAGCTCGGCGACCGGTGCCGCCGTTTCCTGGACCAGGAGGCCGAGCACCTCGCCGCTCTCGAGCCGGGCGGCGCGGTCGAGGAGCTCCTCGGCCGCGTGCCGGGCTTCGTCGGCCGAACGGATGCCGATCTTGACCAGTCCGGCGTCAGATTTATGGACGAGGTTCGCAACCACGCCCTTGAAGACGACGGGAAATCCAATTTCGGCCGCGGCAGCCGCCGCCGCCTCCGCCCGGGTCACGAAGCGCTCGCGCGGTCCCGCCAAGCCATAGCTTGCGAGAATCGCGCGCGCCTCATGCTCGGCGGGGAGGCGGTTTGCCGGCAATGCCGTCCACTCGTTCCGCGCCTTCGCCGCGGCGGCTTTATCCGCGCCGACGGCTCGTTCGACGCTCCGAGGTGCTGCCCAACGCGCGAAGCTCGCGACGGCAAGGAGCCCTTCGCGGGTGCCGCGCAGATAAGGCACCCCCTCCTCCGCTGCCGCGGCGGCGAAGCCGGGATGGGGATCGCCCGAGAGATTGGACACCGCGACGAGCGGCTTGCCCGCCTCGCGGGCACCTTTCGCCACGGCCCTCAAGAGGTTCGAATAGCGCGTCGCCTGCTGCGTGCCGAGCCCGCGGGGTGCATCCTGCAGCAGCACGAGCGTGCCGACGTCGCCTTGCCCGCCTATCGCCCGCGCGATGCGCTCGGCGATCGTGGGATCGTAGAGGCCCGCCCATGTGAGGTCGAGGGGGTTGGCAATGTGGGCGAATTCCGGCAGGAGGGCCGCGATTTCCGCCCTCGCCTCGGCGATCGGCGCCAGCGTCAATCCGACCTCCTCGGCAACGTCGAGGGCGAGGGCTATTTCGCCGCCCGAAAGCGAAACCACGCCGACACCCTCACCGCGCGGCCGGGATGCGAGACCCGAGACGAGCACCGCCGTCTCCACGAGCTCGTCGAGCGAGCCGGCCTCGATCACGCCCGCCGCGCGGAACGCCGCCCGGCAGACCTCTACGCTGCCGGCCACGGCGCCGGTGTGCGCCATCACCGCCGCCCGACCTTCCGCCGAGCGTCCGCTTTTGAGCACGATCACCGGCTTGCCGAGTGCCTGTGCCCGCGCGGCGGCGGCGATGAATTTCGCGGGTTTGCGCAGCTGCTCGAGGAACGCGATGACGGATTTGACCTCCGGGTCCTCGACGAGCGCCTCGAGATAATCGGCGACGGCGGTTACGGCCTCGTTTCCCGAGGTGATGAGGTGGCTCAAGCCGAGGCCGCGGTCCGCGTTGAGGAGTGCGATCCCGACCGAGCCGCTCTGCACGATGGCAGCGACGCCGCCGCGCGCGACGCTCTCGGGCAGCGACGTCCCGAAGAGGGCCGCCTTGCCGGCAAAGTTGAGGAGGCCGAGACAGTTCGGCCCGCAAACCGCCATGCCGTTCTCCGCCGCGATCCGGACGAGCTGCCGTTGCGCCTCCGCACCCGTCTCGCCGGCTTCGGCGAAGCCGCTCGAGAGGATCGCGATGCCGCCGACCCTCTTGCTTGCGGCCTGGCGCACGATCTCGGGGATGCGCTCCGCCTGGACGGCGACGAACACCGCATCGACCTCGCCCGCAACATCCGCGAGCGAAGGCAAGGTCCGCCGCCCAAACAGTTCCCCCTTGTTCGGATTGACGAGGTGGACGGTGCCTTCGAAGCCCACGAACTCGAGCGCCTTCCAGGCATTGAAGCCGGGCCCGATCTTGTCGGATGCGCCGACGATGGCGACCGACCGGGGGCTGAGGAGGTGCCTCAACGACATCAGAGGTCCTGGAACTTCGTCGGCCGTTTCTCGAGGAACGCCCGAGGTCCTTCCTCCGCGTCGGGATGGGCGAAGACCTCGCGGCAGATCTCCTCCTCGTAAGCCACCATCTCGTCCCAGCCGTGGCGGAGGTTGTAGGCGACCGCCTTGCGCGTAGCCTGGATCGCGAAGGGCGAAGCTTTGGCGAGCCGCGTTGCGATCTTAAGCGCTTCTTCCCGCAAGGCGGCGTTCGGCACGACCCGGGTGACGAGGCCCAGCTCATAGGCCTTGGCCGCGCCGAAGTTCTCGCCGATGAGGAGGAGGTCGAGCGTGTGGTTGCGGCCGACATAGCGCGGCAGGCGGAGGAGGCCCATGCCCCAGCTCGGAACGAGACCGAGATAGGCGTCGCCCGCGCGAAAGACGGCGTTCTCCGCGGCGATGCGGATGTCGCATGCCCAGCCGACCGCGGTGCCGCCGCCGATGCAGTAGCCGTGGATCGCCGCGACGATCGGCTTCGGAAAACCCTCGATCCGGTTGAGCGTGCGCCGCCCGAGCTCGCGGAATGCCCGCGATTGCGCGGGATCGCGAAAGCGGCCCTCCTCGCGCAGATCGGCGCCGGCACAGAACGCCTTCTCTCCGGCGCCCGTGAGCACGACGCAGCGTACTTTCTTGTCCTTCTCGATCTCGTCGAGCACGGCGTGAAGCCGCTCGACGAGCTTGAGCGAAAGGGCGTTAACCGGCGGATTGTTGAGCGTCAGCGTCGCGATCCGGTCGCTGCGCTCGACGAGGATGAGGTCGGGCACGGTTGATCTCCCGGTTTGGCCGTCAGGGGGTATTGGTCTCGATATTCTCGGGCTCCGCCCAGAAGATCAGTCGGCGGTGCGCGAAGCGGACGAGGGCGTGGAGCGCCACGCCGAGCAAGGCCAGCACGACGAGCACAGAAAACATGCCGGCGATGTCCATGCCGAAGTTGAGCTGCATGAGGAGGTTGCCGAGGCCGCGGTCGGCGCCGACGAATTCGCCGACGAGCGCGCCCGTAATGCTGAAGACGATCGCCACGTTGAGACCCGCGAATATGAAGGGGAGCGCGTTCGGAAAGATGACGATGCGGAACTCCTGCCAAGGCGAAGCGACGAGCGAGCGCATGAGCTCGACCTTTTCCGCTTCGACGGTGGAGAAGCCGACGATGGCGTTGATGAGTACCGGGAAGAACGCGATGATCGAGGCGATCGCAACCTTGGATTCGATGCCGATGCCGACCCAGACGATGATGAGGGGGGCAAGGGCCACCTTGGGCAGCGCCTGGAGCCCGACGAGATAGGGCATCAGCGCTCGTTCGACGAGACGCGAGCGCGTGATGAGCGCCGCCGAGACGATCGCCGTGACGGACCCGATCACGAAGCCGGCGAGCGCCTCGAAGAGCGTCACCATGAAGGCGTCGAAGATCAGTCCGCGCTCGATCTCGACCCAGAGCGCCGCAGCCACGGCGGAAGCGCGAGGGATGAGCAGCTTCGAAATGCCGAACAGAGGCGGCAGGTACTCCCACGCGGCCAACAACGCGGCACCGGCCAGGAGCGGCGGACCGTAACGCTCGAGCCTGCCGCGCAAGGGCCGTGCGGTCATGCCGCCTGGACCATCTCGAAATGCCCACGCAACCGCTCTGCGATGCGCACGAACTCGGGCTCGCTTCGCGTCTTCGCCGTGCGCGGACGCGCGAGATGCACCTCCACGACGTCGGAGACCCGGCCGGGCCGCGCCGAGATCACGACCACGCGGTCGGCAAGGAACACGGCTTCCTCGATCGAGTGCGTGACGAGCACGATGGTCTTGCGGCTTGCGTGCCAGATGCGCAAGAGCTCGAGGTTCATCGCTTCTCGGCTCATAGCATCAAGCGCACCAAACGGCTCGTCCATGAGAAGGATGGCCGGATCGTGCATGAGCGCCCGCGCGATCGCGACGCGTTGGCGCATGCCGCCCGAGAGCTCGCTCGGATACTTGTCGGCGAACCCGCCTAGTCCCACCAGCTCCAGAAGCTCATGCGCCCGCCCCGCCGCCGCGCGCCGCTCGAGCCCGATCACTTCGGCGGGCACGAGCACGTTCTTGAGGACCGTCCGCCACGGCAACAGCACCGGGACTTGAAAGACCATGCCGATGTCACGTCGCGGCCCTGAAACGGGCGTTCCGGCGATCCGAACCCGCCCGGTGCTCGGCGCCACCAACCCTGCAATCAGGCGGAGGAGCGTACTCTTGCCGCAGCCGCTCGGGCCGACGATCGTGACGAACTCCCGCACGGGGATCGCAAGCGCGATCTCCGAGAGCGCGATGACATCGTCACCCGAGCGGGTGCGAAACTGCTTGCTGATGCCGGCGACCTCGATGAGCGGGTCCGGCATGCCCGCCGTCACCGGTAGGCCTCCGCCTGCTGCTTTACCTTCGCCGCGTCGAAGTCGTTGATTTTATCGATGAACCGGTTGGTATAATAAGACGCGACATCGGGTTTTTCCTTGATCATTCCCGCGTCGTACAGGAAGTCGCGCGTCGTCTCCCATTCCTCTTTCGTGAAGGCACCCCATTTCGGCACCGCGCGGCCTGCGATGCGGTACTTGACGAGGCGCGCCTCAAGCACGTGGACGGCCTCCTTGAGCGCTTGCGCCTCCGGAATGCCGGAGGGCTTCGAGGAAGGGTACTTCTGCCAATGGATCCTCACGGCGGCCTCGGGATTGGTCAGCGTGAAGAGCGCGGCCTTGGCGACACCTTGCGCGAACTTGACGGTCTCGTCGGGGTGCGCCTGCACGTAATCCTCGTTGCCGATCAGCATGATGCTGAGGAGCTTGTTGGTCGCGGGCGAGCTGAAATGCCGAAACTTGTAGCCGGAGTTCTCGAGCATGGCGTAGCCCCAGTCCCACAGCCCCAAAGCATCGACCTGCTTCGCCTCGAGCGCGTGCGCCGCCTGCGGGCCGAGGCCGACCGGCAGCCACCTCACGTCCTTCTCGGGATCCAGGCCGGCTGACTTCAGCATCGCCTTGTCGACGGGCACCGCACCACTCGAGAGGCTGAGCACGCCGATCGTCTTGCCCTTGAAGTCGCCGAGTTCCTTGATCGGGCTGTCTTCGGTAACGGCGATCGTGTAGATCGGCTCGCGCACATGATTATAGATCGCGATGAGCCTGGCACCGTCCTGGCGCGCGATGATGAGCCCCTCGGGTGTGGCCATCGTGAACTGAGCCGTGCCCGCGATCACGAGCTGAATTGCGCCGGTCGAGCCGTTGAACGGCTTCACATCGACATCGAGTCCCGCGTCCTTCCAATAGCCAAGGACCTCGGGAACGGAGGAATGGGGCGCTTCAGCGACATTGGGCGACGGCGAGGTCAGGAGGTAGGTGATCCTGCCGTCGGCTAGGCATGGCTGCGCCATAGCGGCCGCAGCCGCGAGCACGCCCGCCACGAACGACGATCGGTAAATGCGCCGCATTGTTCCCCCACTTTCTTTTTCAGCTTTTCTAGGAAGACGCCCGGCGCCCTCTCGATCGCGCCGCACGCACGGTTCATCCGGCATTTTCAGGATGTCGAAACAAAGCTATCATCCGCGGGGTAGGATAGCCTCATCCGTGGGCACCAGCAACAACCCCAGAGCACGAGGTGACGTAACAGTCTGTGTGTCAGGGCAAGAAAGGGGTACTCCCCTGTGGCCGACCAAGGTCCACAAAAGGAGCACCCCGATGCCACAGCATGCTGCGACGATTGAGAGTTTAGCGATGGCGTTTGCGCTCGTGAAGGCCATGCAAGCAGACGGGCTGGAGTGGAGCGAAGGCTACCGTGCGCTCGGCCGCCAGGCTTTGGCGGCGATCATCGAGGGGCGCATGGTCGAGGCGGTCGATGTCTACCTCGATCGGCTCGGCGTTGCGGACGCGCCGGATCGGCGCAACGGCTTCTATCGCCGCTCGTTCTTGACCGAGTTGGGCGATATCGAGCTCCACGTGCCCCGCACCCGACGGTTCAGCCCGGTCGCGGTGCTGCGGGCCTATGCCCGCCGGGCGCCTGAGATCGATCGCGTCATCCTGGCCGGCTTCGTGCTGGGTTTATCGACGCGTAAGGTCGGTGAGGTGCTGCTCGCGCTGCTCGGCCGGCCGGTCAGCGCCGAGACCGTGAGCCGGGTCGCCAAGCAGCTCGATGCCGCGGTCGCCGCCTTCCACCGCCGGCCGCTCCAGGATGCTTACAAGGTGCTCATGCTCGATGGCGTCGTGCTCGCCCGCAAGACCGGCGCCGGGGCGCTCAAGCGGCCCGTTCTCGTGGCCTTGGGCATCCGCCTCGACGGCCGCAAGGAAGTCATCGACTTCCGCCTCGCGCCGGCCGAGAGTGCCGCCGCCTGGGAGGCCTTTCTCGGCGATCTCATCCGCCGCGGCCTCCTCGGCGCGCGGCTCGAGATGATCTGCGTCGACGGCGGCGCCGGCCTCTTGGCAGCCCTCCCTACCGCCTTCCCCGACATCCCCGTGCAACGCTGCTGGGCGCACAAGATCCGAAACGTCCTCGACAAGGTCAAAAAGGTCGACCACCGCACCGTCAAGCGCGGCCTCCATCTCGTCATGAATGCAATCCACGCCCCCGCCGCCCGCCACGCCGCACGACGCTTCGCCGAGCGCTGGGGCGAGCGCTACCCCAAGGCCGTCGCTTGCTTGCGCGACGACCTCGACGATCTTCTGACCTGCTTCCGCTACAAAACTCTCGAGCAACGTAAGCTCGTCAGAACCACCAACGCCATCGAACGCCGCTTCCGCGAAGTCCGCCGCCGGACCCGGCCGATGGGAACCTTCCAGGACAGAACCTCCATGGACCGAATCCTCTTCGCCGTCTTCAACCATGAAAACAAGTCCCAGGGCTCAGCTACCCCTTTCCTCCTGACACACAACAATTGACGTTACC
>DATNIJ010000014.1:0-18075 GCA_035604475.1 Alphaproteobacteria bacterium | reverse complement strand
ATGCCCGCGCGGTGAGCGTCGCGGGGCGGCTCGCAGACGCTCGTCCCAACGCGCCGCGGCAGCTGGCGCCGCCAATCAAGGAGGCAAGGATCCCCGCGTGAGCACGCGCACGAGAGAGGGCGAGGGCAACCCGATCCGCCTGCAGTTCGAGGACAACCGGCTGCTGGCGCGGCTCTACGGAGAGCATGACCAGCATCTCGCGCGCGTCGAGCAACAGCTCGGCGTCGAGCTTTCCCAGCGCGGCAACGAGTTGGCGATCTACGGTCCGGCCGCGGAGGCGGCGACCGCGCGCGACGCCATCACGGCACTCTACCGTCGGCTCAAGAAGGGCAAGGACGTCGACATGCACGAAGTCGATGCCGCGCTGAGGCTGGCCGCACACGGCGGCGAGGGCCAAGCCGAGCTCGAGGTGGTCACGCGCCGGCGCGTGATCACGCCGCGCTCGCCCACCCAGCGCGACTATATCAAGGCGCTCCAGGAGTTCGTGCTCGTCTTCGGCCTCGGCCCGGCCGGTACGGGGAAGACCTATCTTGCGGTGGCGACCGCGGTTGCCATGCTCACGAGCGGGCGGGTCGACCGCATCATCCTCTCGCGGCCGGCGCTCGAGGCGGGCGAGCGGCTCGGCTTTCTCCCCGGCGACATCCGCGAGAAGGTCGACCCCTATCTCCGTCCGCTTTATGACGCGCTCTACGACATGCTGCCGGCGGACCAGGTCATGAAGCGCCTGGGCAACGGCGAGATCGAGATAGCACCCCTTGCCTTCATGCGCGGCCGCACGCTCTCGAACGCCTTCGTCATTCTGGATGAGGCGCAGAACACCACCCCTGTCCAGATGAAGATGTTTCTCACCCGCCTCGGCGAGAATTCGCGCATGGCCGTCACCGGCGACCTGACGCAGATCGATCTGCCGCTCGGCGCGCGCTCGGGCCTCGAGGATGCGATCGACGTGCTGCAGGGTGTCGCCGGCATCACCCTCATCCGTTTCACCGACAAGGACGTGGTGCGCCATCCCCTCGTCACCCGCGTGGTGCGCGCCTATGACGCCAAGGATCGGCGTCTCTTGGAGACCGCGCGGCCCACGAGGAAGAGGGGTGGCGCCGGCTGATCATGACGACGCGCATCGAGATCGAGGTTTCCGTCGCGTGCGCGCGTTGGCGCCGGGCGATCGCGGACGCGCCCCGGCTTGCGCGTAGGGCGGCCGCGGCGGCACTCGCCGCGGCAAGCCGCGAGGGGGCTCAAGTGCCGAGTGCTGCCGAGCTCAGCCTTGTGCTCGGCGACGACGCGCTGGTGCGCGGGCTCAACCGCCTCTATCGGCGGAAGGACGCGCCGACCAACGTGCTGTCCTTCCCCGCACTCACGGATGCGGAGCGCGCGCGCGCCGCGCGCGCAAGGAAGCCGGGGAGGCCGGCACTTCTCGGCGACGTCGTCGTCGCCTTCGAGACGAGCCGCCGCGAGGCGGCGGCTCTCGGCAAGCCGCTCGCCGATCATCTTGCCCACCTCGTCGTGCACGGCACGCTCCATCTCCTGGGCTACGACCACGCGCTCGCAAGAGACGCCGCGCGCATGGAGCGGCTCGAAGCCGCCGTCCTTGCCGGGCTCGGCATCGCCGACCCTTACGGGGCACCCCGGCCCGCCGGCCGCGCGTCGCGGTCAAGCCGCGGCGGGGTCGCGCTCCATGGCTGAGCCCTCCTCGGCACCCGGTCGCGGCGGGGGCGGCAGCGCGTCGCTCATCGGGATTCTGCGCAACTGGCTCAAGGGCCTGCGCGGGACGCGCAACGGCGAAGGGTCCTTGCGCGAGGCGCTCGGCGAGCTCATCGAGGAGACCGACGCCGCCGCCGCCGAGATCGATCCGCAGGAAAGGGCGCTTCTGGCCAACATCCTGGAGCTCCACGAGCTCACGGCAGAGGATGTCATGGTGCCTCGCGCGGACATCGTGGCGGTCGAGCACACGGACTCGCTCGACGAGCTCCTGCGGGTGATGAGCAAGGAGGCGCACTCGCGCATCCCCGTCTATCGCGAGTCGCTCGACGACGTGATCGGCATGGTGCACATCAAGGATGTGCTCGCCTGGTGGGGCCGGCCAGCCGAGTTCCACATCGAGAAGATCATGCGCCCCGTGCTCTTCATAGCGCCTTCGATGCGCGCGCTCGACCTTCTGCTCAAGATGCGCGCCACGCGCCGGCATCTCGCCCTCGTCGTCGACGAGTTCGGCGGCATCGACGGCCTCGTCACCATCGAGGATGTCGTCGAGGAGATCGTGGGCGAGATCGAGGACGAGCACGATGGGGAGCTGCGCCCGAGCATCGTCGAGGGTGCGGGCGGGGTGCTCATCGCCGATGCGCGGGTGCCGGTCGAGGAGTTCGAGGCCAAGGTCGGCCGCGTGCTGCGCGAGGAGGAGCGCGCGGACATCGACACGCTTGGCGGGCTTGTCTTCGCGCTTGCCGGTCGCATTCCTGCGCGCGGCGAGGTGGTGGCGCATCCTTCGGGTCTCGAGTTCGAAGTGATCGACGCCGACCCGCGGCGCATCAGGCGCTTGCGCGTGCGCAACCTGCCGCCGCCTCCGGCGAGTGCTGCGTGACAGCGGCGCGCGTCGATCCGGCGCCAAAGAGCTTCGGCGCTTTCGCGACCATCGCAGACCGGCTGGCAGCGCTCGCGGGCTGGCGCCGCTACGCGCTTGCAGCACTGCTGGGCGTGCTCGCCACGCTCGCGCTGCCGCCCGTCTTTGCCACGCCGCTGATCGTGCCGGCCTTCAGCGGTCTTCTCTGGCTTCACGACGGCAGCAAGACGCGCTTGCAGTCCCTGGCGCTCGGCTGGTGGTTCGGCTTCGGCTTCTTCCTCTCCGGCCTTTACTGGATCGGCATCTCGATGACGGTCGACATTGCCCGCTTCGGCTGGATGATCCCCTTCGCGACTGGCGGCCTTTCGGCCGGCTTTGCCCTCTATTCGGCGGCGGCACTCCTGCTGTTGCACCTTTCGCGCGCCAAGGGGGTCGGACGCGTATTCGCTTTCGCCGCCGCATGGACGGCCTTCGATTGGCTCCGCGGCCACCTCCTTAGCGGCTTCCCGTGGAATCTCATCGGCTACACCTGGACGTTTGCCGATGCGCCCATCCAACTGGCCTCCATCGTCGGCATCTACGGCTTGAGCCTTCTGACCGTGGTTATCGCTGCCCTCCCCGCGGCGGCCGCGGGTGTGCATGCCGTGCGCCGCCCGCTCCTGCCGATCGCCGCCGCGGCCCTGCTTGCGGCAGCACTTTGGCTGGGCGGTGCGCTGCGTCTCGCCGATGCGCCCGCCGTCATGGTGCCGAACGTCAAGCTGCGCCTGGTCCAGCCGGACATCGCAGAGAGCGACAAGTGGGATCCGACGCGCGTGCGCGAGAATCTCGTCGAGATGATGCGCCTCTCGCTCGGGCCCGGCTACGCGCAGGTCAGCGATCTCGTCTGGCCCGAAGCGGCGATCCCGTTCTACCTCGCGGAAGAGGGTGACCTCAGAGAGGCGCTTGGGCGCATCGTGCCCAAGGATGGCCTGCTCTTGACCGGCACGCTGCGCCGCGCGCCGGCCGGCACCGGCGGCACTCCCTCGGGCGGCTCATACAAGGATCACAACAGCCTCGAGGTGCTCGACGGCGCCGGCCAAGTCGTGGCCAGCTACGATAAATTCCATTTGGTACCCTTCGGCGAGTACGTCCCTCTGCGCGGCATCCTGCCCCTCGCCAAGCTCACTCCGGGCCGCGGCGACTTCTCCCCCGGCCCCGGCCCGCGCACGCTCGATCTGCCGCATCTGCCGCCGGTGAGCCCGCTCATTTGCTATGAGGCGATCTTCCCCGGAGACGTGGCTGATCCCGCCCGACCACCGGGCTGGCTCCTCAACGTCACCAACGACGCTTGGTTTGGCGACAGCTCCGGCCCCTATCAGCACTTCGAGAGCGCGCGCGTGCGCGCGGTCGAGGAGGGCCTCCCGCTCGTGCGCGCGGCGAACACCGGCATTTCGGGCGTGATCGATCCCTATGGCCGCGTGATCGCGCGACTCGGGCTCGGCAAGAGGGGTGTCGTCGATGCGCCGCTCCCTGCCGCACTCCCCGACGCCACCGCAATGGCGCGATTCGGCTCCCTCGGGCTCGCAGGGCTCCTCACGCTCGCCCTCTTCCTGGCGTGGCGATTTTCGCGCTAACGTCCGGGTTCTCTACCCGAAACGAGATTGCATAAATTTCTAGATGATTTACCGTTTGACCCCCCACGGGATTATAAGTAAGTTTTTTTCCGCCAAATACTGTTTCCGCAAACAACTGAAGATGGTCCATCATGGCTCCACGCTTACGCGCGACCCGTATCAAGACCGGTAAACCCAATCCGGTTGACGTCCATGTCGGCAGCCGGGTCCGGCTCCGTCGCACCATGCTCGGCATGAGCCAAGAGAAGCTTGGCGAAGCCATCGGCCTCACCTTTCAGCAAGTCCAGAAATACGAGCGCGGCGCCAACCGCATAGGCGCCAGCCGGCTGTTCGAGCTGAGTCGCGTGCTCGATGTCCCCGTATCGTTCTTCTTCGACGACATGCCTAGCGAGGCGGCGCTGCGCGCGAGCCGGACGCATGCGGCGGAGGACGGCGAGCAGCTCGCGCTCGACCCGATGGCGAAGCGAGAGACGCTCGAGCTCGTCCGTGCCTATTACCGGATCACCGATCCGGGGGTGCGGAAGAAGGTGTTCGAGCTGACCAAGGCGCTGGCCCGCGCGGGCGACGCGGCGTAATCCCGCTCGCCGAGGCGTCTCGCCGCCTTGGCACCGGCAGGCCTGCCGGCTGCGCTCGCGTGGACCTCATGCCGGTCTGAGCGCGGGGTGCCTCGCGTGCGCGCCCAGCCAGGAGCCCCGGAGCACGGCCGGCGGCCTCGTCGTCTGGCCGGCCCAGGCCAAGCGATGTCGGCAATTTCTGCCGCCTGCGCTCGCGGTTGTGCTTGACACGGCCCTTCAAAGGCTGCGACAAGACCGCGCTTCAGGCCGCGGCGGGAACGCGCATGCGCACCCGAGGGAGCGGCCGATTCCTCGACATCGCACGTCAAGGGGGGTGAGCGTGGCCCTGCGCGATTATCTGTTCACCAGCGAGTCCGTTTCCGAGGGTCATCCCGATAAGGTTTGCGACCGTATCTCGGACGCCGTCGTCGACACCTACCTCACCGCGGATCCTTTCGCGCGCGTGGCCTGCGAGACGCTCGTCACCACCAACCTCGTCGTGATGGCGGGCGAGGTGCGGGGGCCGGCGAGCATCACCAAGCAATCGCTCGAGGAGGTCGCGCGTCGTTGCATCAAGGAGATCGGCTACGAGCAGGACGGTTTCCACTGGCAGAAGGCGCAAGTGCAGGTCCACGTCCACGCCCAGTCCACCGACATAGCACAAGGGGTCGATGCCAAGGACAATAAGGACGAGGGTGCGGGCGACCAGGGCATCATGTTCGGCTATGCCAGCCGCGAGACGGATGCGCTCATGCCGGCCCCCATCTATTACGCGCACGCCATCCTGCTTTCGCTCAAGGAGGCGCGCCACTCGGGCGCCGAGCCGACGCTTGGACCCGACGCCAAGAGCCAGGTGACGCTGCGCTACATGGACGGCAAGCCGGTAGGTGCCACCTCGATCGTGGTCTCCACCCAGCATGCGCCCGAGGTCGATCAGGACCAGGTGCGTGAAATCGTCCGTCCGCACGTCATCAATGTGCTACCCGAGGGCTGGATGTGCCCCGAAGCCGACTTCTACGTGAACCCCACCGGACGCTTCGTGATCGGCGGCCCGGACGGCGATGCCGGCCTAACCGGGCGCAAGATTATCGTCGACACCTACGGTGGCAAGGCGCCCCACGGCGGGGGCGCCTTCTCCGGCAAGGATCCGTCCAAGGTCGACCGTTCCGCCGCCTATGCCGCGCGCTATCTCGCCAAGAACGTCGTCGCCGCCGGCCTGGCCGACGAGTGCACGATCCAGCTCTCCTACGCGATCGGTGTCGCCAGGCCGCTTTCGGTCTATGTCAACACCAACTCGACCGGGCGCGTGGACGAGGAGCAGCTCGTCAAGGCACTCTGCGACATGGTCAATCTCTCCCCGCGCGGCATTCGCGAGCATCTCAAGCTCAACAAGCCGATCTACGCGCGCACCTCCGCCTATGGCCACTTCGGGCGGCCGCCCGAGCCGGACGGCGGCTTCTCCTGGGAAAAGACCGATCTCGCGCCCGAGCTCCGGCGTTTCTTCGGCTTCAACGGCGCCTGAGCTTTCCCCACGGCAGCCAAATGCGCGCGGATTCCTCCCCGCGCCTCTATGGCCGCCGCAAGGGCAAGAAGCTGCGTCCGCGGCAAGAAGCGCTGCTGCGCACTACCTTGCCGCGTGTGCGCATCGAGCCTGCCCCTCCCGGGGAGCGGCTCGACCCAAGGCGGCTGTTCGCCCCCCCGACCGAGGCGGTGTGGCTCGAGATCGGCTTCGGCGGGGGCGAGCATTTGGCAGCGCAAGCCAAGGCGCAACCGGCGCTGGGCTTCATCGGCTGCGAGCCCTACCTCAACGGCATTGTCAAGCTCCTGGCGGAAATCGAGCGCGAGAAGCTCGCCAATCTGCGCATCTTCCCCGATGACGCGCGCCCGCTTCTCGAGACGCTCAGCCGGGGCTCGCTTGCCTGCGTCATCGCCCTCTTTCCCGATCCCTGGCCCAAGACGCGGCACCGTCGACGCCGCCTCATCCAAAGAGAGACCCTCGATCTCCTGGCGCGGGCGATGGCCGAAGGGGCCGAGCTGCGTTTGGCGACCGACGACAGGGATTATGCCGCCGCCATGCGCGAGGAGCTCGCCGCGCAGGGCGGCTTCGCTGGGCCCGAAGGCGGGGGCGAGGGCTTTCTCGAGCGGCCGGCGGGCTGGCCGCCCACGCGCTACGAGGAAAAAGCGCGCAAAGCCGGACAGCGGCCCACCTACCTGCTCTACCGGCGCCGGCCGCAGGGGGCCAGAGGGGCTTGATTTCCGGGCTGCCCGGGCCTGGCGAGGGCGCGCGGAAAAGTCAAAAAGGCCTTGCGGCGCGCGGCTCTATCGCTATATTTCCCGACAAGACGTGGTCCCGGAAGGACTGATGAGGTATCAGACCGGAACGAGAGTGGGTCCCAGGCCCACTCTTTAATTTTATTCGGTCTCGGTTGCATAGGAGGTCCGGCTGGCGCGGCCCGCAAGGCGGGCGAAGGAGTCGTCGGTGGGAGGATCGGAACTGCAACACCGCATCGAGCGCCTTCTTGCCCCATCGCTCGAGGCCATGGGTTACGAGATCGTGCGGGTGCAGCTCTCGGGCGGTCGCGTCCCCACGCTCCAGGTGATGGCGGAGCGGACGGATGGCGCGCCGGTCACGCTCGACGATTGCACGGCGATCAGCCGGACGGCGTCGGCGCTGCTCGATGTGGAGGATCCGCTGCAAGGCTCCTACACCCTCGAGGTCAGCTCGCCTGGGATCGACCGTCCGCTCGTGCGCGCGAAGGACTTCGAGCGCTTCGCGGGCTTCGAGGTCAGGGCCGAGACCGCGGTGCCCTTCGATGGCCGCCGTCGCTTCCGCGGCAGGCTGCTTGGGATCGCGGAAGGGATGGTAAGGATCGCCTTGCCCGAGGGAAGCGTCAGCCTGCCGCTCGACGCGATTCTAAAGGCTCGCCTGGTTTTGACGGACGAACTCCTCGCGGCCGCGCAAGCACAAGAGCGTGCCGCCAACGAACGATGAAGGTAGAGGAATGACCACAGTTCAGATGAGCGCTAGCTCGCCGCGCATCGAGCTCCTCCAGGTGGCCGATGCGGTCGCGCGGGAGAAGGGCATCGACCGCGACGAGGTGCTCGAGGCGATGGAGCAGGCGATCCAGAAGGCCGGCCGCTCGAAGTACGGCCTCGAGCACGACATCCGCGCCGCGATCGATCGCAAGACCGGCGAGATCAAGCTTGTGCGCTACCGCGAGGTAGCGGACCCGGTCGAGAACGAGACCACCCAGATTTCGCTCGCGGAGGCTGAGCGCATCGATCCGAAGCTCAAGGTCGGCGACTTCATCACCGATCCGCTGCCGCCCATCGACTTCGGACGCATCGCGGCCCAGACGGCGAAGCAGGTGATCGTCCAGCGCGTGCGCGAGGCGGAGCGCCAGCGCCAGTACCGGGAGTACAAGGACCGCACGGGCGAGATCGTCAACGGCCTGGTCAAGCGCGTCGAGTTCGGCAACGTCATCGTCGACCTCGGCCGCGCCGAGGCGATCCTCAGGCGCGAGGAGATGATCCCGCGCGAGAGCTTCCGCCAGGGCGACCGCGTGCGCGCCTACATCTACGAGGTGCGCGAGGAGCCTCGCGGGCCCCAGATCTTTCTCTCCCGCACGCGGCCCGAGTTCATGCAGCGCCTCTTCGCGCAGGAGGTGCCGGAGATCTACGACGGCATCATCGAGATCAAGGCGGTCGCGCGCGATCCGGGCAGCCGCGCCAAGATCGCGGTGATCTCCAAGGATTCGAGCATCGATCCCGTCGGCGCCTGCGTGGGCATGCGGGGGAGCCGCGTGCAGGCCGTGGTGAGCGAGCTGCAGGGCGAGAAGATAGACATCATTCCCTGGTCCCCCGAGCCCGCGACCTTCGTCGTCAACGCACTCGCCCCCGCCGAGGTCGCGAAGGTCGTGCTCGACGAGGATACGCGGCGCATCGAGGTGATCGTGCCCGGGGAGCAGCTCTCCCTCGCGATCGGCCGGCGCGGGCAGAACGTGCGTCTCGCCTCCCAGCTCACCGGCTGGGACATCGACATCCTGACCGAGGACGAGGAGTCCCAGCGCCGTCAAGAGGAGTTCCGCACGCGCTCCCAGCTCTTCATCGATGCGCTCGACGTGGACGACGTGCTCGCGCACCTCCTGGTGACCGAGGGCTTCTCGACCATCGAGGATGTGGCCTTCGTCCCGCTTGAGGACCTGACGGGTATCGAGGGCTTCGACGAGAGCCTGGCGCGCGAGCTGAGCGCGCGCGCGCGCGTCTATCTCGAAGAGCAGGATCGCAAGTTCGAGGACCGCCGCCGCGAGCTCGGGGTCGAGGATGCCCTCAGCGCGATCCCGGGACTGACGCCGGCCATGCAGGTGACGCTCGGCGAGGCGGGCATCAAGACGCTCGACGATCTCGCCGACCTCTCGAGCGACGAGCTCATCAACCCCGAGGACGGCATCTTGCGCAGCTTCCAGCTCGATGCGGAGACGGCGAACGCCATCATCATGGCCGCGCGCCAGCATTGGTTCGCCGACGAGGCGCCGGCGGCTGAGGCTGCGGAGCCGCAGCCGAAGGGGAGCTGAGGACGGTCGGCGCCATGCGGGCGGACGCGGGTGCCGAGCCCCCCGAGCCGGCGCGCGAGGACGACGGAGAGGAGCGCGAGGCCCCGCTCCGCCGCTGTATCGTGAGCCGTGCGGTCCTGCCCAAGGAACGGCTCATCCGCTTCGTGGTCGACCCGCAAGGAATGCTCTTGCCCGACCTCGAGGGAGGCCTGCCCGGGCGGGGATTATGGTTGCAGGCGCGGCGGGATGTAGTAGAAACAGCCTGTGCCAAAGGCAGCTTCGCCAAGGCGGCGCGGGCGGCGGTCAGGGTCTCCCCGGGAATGGCCGACCGCATCGAGGGTCTGTTGCGACGGCGCTGCCTCGATATCATCGGGTTAGCGCGTCGCGCGGGGCAGCTTGCCGCCGGCTTCGAGCAAGTACGTGCGTGGCTGGAGGAGGGACGGGCGGCGTTGCTGATTGAGGCGACCGACGGATCGGAGGGTGGGCGCGCCAAGCTTCTCGGAAGCGAGGGCCGCCTGCCGCTCGTCGAGCTGTTCACCGCGCACGAGCTGGGCGCGGCACTCGGACGAGAGCAGGCCGTGCATGTCGCCCTCGGCCCGGGCGCGCTTGCCAAGCGGCTCCTCGCCGAGGCGTCGCGTCTCGCCGGTTTTGTCGCTGCGGGCCGGGTGATCCTGCCGGCTGCGGACAAGGCGAAGTCGCCATGAGGGAAGAACGGACGGATATGACAGAACCGCACGAAACCGACCAGAAGAAGCCGCTTGGGCTGTCGCGTCCCGGCCGCCTCGAGCTGCGCAAGACGGTCGAGACCGGGCAGGTGCGCCAGAGCTTCCCCCATGGCCGCTCGAAGGCGGTGACCGTCGAGGTCAAGCGCAAGCGCACCTTCACCCAGGACGCCGGCGGCTTGCTCCACGAGGTCAAGGCGCCCGTGCCGGATCTGGCCGCAGCGCACGCCGAGGCGGCGGCCGAGGAGGCCGGTCACGCCGCGCGCACGCTCACCGAGGAGGAGCGCGCCGCGCGGGTGCGCGCGCTCAAGAGTGCCGTTCAGGCCGACTTTGAAGCGCGCCGGCGCCACGAGAGCGAGGAATCCCACCGCATCGAGGAGGAGGCGCGCCAGCAGGTCGAGGAGGATATCCGCCACAAGGCCGAGGAGGAGGCACGCCGCGAGGCCGAGGCGGAGGCGCGCCGTAAGTCCGAGGAGGCCGCCCTCACGGCGCTCATCCAGCCGCGGCGCGAGACGACCGAGGAGGCTCGCGAAGCGCCGCGCCAGGCGCGCGGTGCCGAGGCCGCCGAGCCCGAGGCGCGGGGGGTTCCCCATCTCAAGGCCGTGCCGCGCCCGGCTGCAGCGGCCGCCGCTTTGGCGCCCGAGGAGGAGGAAGAGGCCGAGCGGGCGACCAAGCGCGCGGCCGGCAAGGCGCGCCCTGCCTTGGCGCCGAAGCGTCTCGAGCCGCGCCGGCGCACCGGCAAGCTCACCATCACGCAGGCCCTCGACGACAGCGAGGAAGAGCGCGTGCGCTCGCTCGCTTCGGTGCGTCGCGCGCGTGAGCGCGAAAAGCAGCGCGCGCGCCAGGCCCTCATGGAAGCGGGCCAGAAGATCGTGCGCGAGGTGGTGGTGCCCGAGGCGATCACCGTGCAGGATCTCGCGAACCGCATGGCCGAGCGCGGCGCCGACGTGATCAAGACGCTCATGAAGCTTGGCGTGATGGCGACGATCAATCAGGCGATCGATGCCGACACCGCGGAGCTCGTGGTCGCCGAGTTCGGCCACAAGGTGAAGCGCGTCTCCGAGGCGGACGTCGAGATCGGCCTCGAGGGCCTCGAGGATGCACCCGAGAACCTGGTGCCGCGCCCCCCTGTCGTCACCGTGATGGGACACGTCGACCACGGCAAGACCTCGCTCTTGGATGCCTTGCGCGCGACCGACGTCGCCGCGCATGAGGCGGGCGGCATTACCCAGCACATTGGCGCCTACCAGGTCGTGCTCAGCACCGGCCAGCGCATCACCTTTCTCGACACGCCGGGTCACGAGGCCTTCACCGCCATGCGCGCGCGCGGCGCCAAGGTGACGGATATCGTCGTGCTCGTCGTGGCGGCGGACGATGGTGTGCAACCGCAGACGGTCGAGGCGATCAATCACGCCAAGGCTGCGAACGTTCCCATCGTGGTCGCGATCAACAAGATCGACAAGCCCGATGCCAATCCGGACCGCGTGCGCAACGATCTCCTGCAGTACGGCGTCGTGCTCGAGCAGTTCGGCGGCGACGTGCTCGCCATCGAGGTCTCGGCGACCAAGCACACGAATCTCGAAAAGCTCGAGGAGGCCATCCTGCTCCAGGCGGAGATATTGGATCTCAAGGTCAATCCGGCGCGCTTGGCGCAGGGAACCGTGATCGAGGCGAAGCTCGAGCGCGGCCGCGGTCCGGTCGCAACGGTGCTCGTCCAGCGCGGCACGCTCAAGGTCGGCGACATCTTCATCGCCGGCAGCGAGTGGGGACACGTGCGTGCTTTGCTCGATGATCGCGGACTGCCGATCGAGAGCGCCGGCCCGGCGGCACCGGTCGAAGTGCTCGGGCTTAACGGCACGCCGCTCGCGGGCGATGCCTTCAGCGTGGTCGAGACCGAATCGCGCGCGCGCGAGGTCACGGAGTTCCGCCAGCGCAAGCTCCGCGACGTTCGCGTGTCGCGAGGCGCGCGCGGCACCGTGGAGCAGATGTTCTCCAAGATCGCGGCGGGCGAGGCCAAGGAGCTGCCCATCGTGGTCAAGGCGGACGTGCAGGGCTCGGCCGAGGCGATCGTGAACGCGATCCAGCGCCTGGCTACGGACGAGGTCTCCGTGCGCGTGCTGCATGCCGGCGTCGGCGGCATAAACGAATCCGACATAGCACTCGCCGCCGCCACCCAGGCGCTCATCGTCGGCTTCAACGTGCGCGCCAACCCGCAGGCGCGCGAGCTCGCCCGGCGCGACGGGCTCGAGATTCGCTACTACTCCATCATCTACGACGTCGTCGACGACGTGAAGAAGATGCTCTCCGGCCTCTTGTCGCCGAGGGTCGAGGAGAAGCTCCTGGGCCATGCCGAGGTCCGCGAGGTCTTCGCCATCAGCAAGGTCGGCAAGGTCGCCGGCTGCATGGTGACCGACGGGCTCGTGCGGCGCAGCGCGCGAGCGCGCCTCCTGCGCGACCATGTCGTCGTCCACGACGGCAAGCTCGGCAGCCTGCGGCGCTTCAAGGAGGAGGTGCGCGAGGTCAAGGAGGGCTATGAGTGCGGCATGTCCTTCGAGAATTTCCAGGACGTGCAGCAGGGCGACGTCATCGAGTGCTACGAGGTCGAGGAGGTGGCACGGGAGCTGTGATCGGCTCCTCGGCGCTTGCCGTCGTGCGCGAGCTTCTGTCGCACCCGCTTCCCGGAAGATCGTGCTGAACCCGTAGACGTGACATGACAAGACAACGTCTCAAGCCGGAGGGCCAGCGCCAGCGGCGCGTCGGCGAGGAAATTCGTCACGCCCTTGCCCGCATCATCGAGCGCGGCCATTTCCGGGATCCCGAACTCGCGGGCGTCTCCATCACTGTGACCGCGGTGCGCATGAGCCCCGATCTGCGCCATGCGACGGCGGGAGTCTTGCGCTTCGGCGGCGGCGACACGGCGGCGGTCGTCCGCGCGCTCAACCGTGCCGCCGCCTATGTGCGCGGACAGCTCGGCCACGAGGTCAGGCTTCGCTATGCGCCCGAGCTCCGCTTCGAGGCCGATACGGCCTTCGAGCGCGCGGCCGAGCTCGACCGTATCTTCCACAGCCCGGCCGTGGTCCGCGACCTCGGCGTCGAGGCGGGCGAGACGGAGAGCGCAGCACCCCGCGGCCCGGGCGAGGAGCGCGGCCGTGGCACGTAGGCAAAAGGGTGCCAGGATCGACGGATGGCTCGTCATCGACAAGCCCGCCGGCATCACCTCCGCCGCGGCCGTCAGCCGGGTGAAGCGGGCGCTGGGTGCCGCCAAGGCGGGCCATGCAGGCACGCTCGATCCGCTGGCGACGGGCGTGCTCCCGATCGCGCTCGGCGAGGCCACCAAGACCGTGGCCTATGCGATGGAGGGCAGCAAGAGCTACCGCTTCACGGTCCGCTGGGGAGAGCAGCGCACGACCGACGACGCCGAAGGCGAGATTGTCGCGTGCTCGGACAAGCGGCCGAGCCGGGCCGAGATCGCGGCGGCACTGCCGCGCTTTGCGGGCGAGCTCGAGCAGGTTCCGCCGGCCTACTCCGCGATCAAGGTCGAGGGTCAGCGCGCCTACGATCTAGCGCGCGCGGGCGAGGCACCGGAGCTCGCGGCCCGGCGCGTCCGCATCGAGCGCTTCGAGCTCACTGCCGTGCCCGACGCCGACCATGCGGTCTTCGAGGCGCTCTCGGGCAAGGGCGCCTATATGCGCGGGCTCGTGCGCGATTTGGCCGCGGCACTCGGTACTTATGGGCATATCGCCGCCCTGCGGCGGCTCTCGGTCGGGCGCTTTAGCGAGGCCGAGGCGATTTCCCTGGATAAATTCGAGTCGCTGGGGCATAGTCCCGCCGCACTCGAGCACCTGTTACCGGTCGAGACCGCGCTGGCCGACATCCCGGCGCTGGCCCTGACCGAAATCGAGGCGAAGCTCTTGCGGAGCGGTCGCCCCGTTCAGGTGCTCCGCACCGCCGATAGAGCGAAGATCGACGGCATGGCGGAGGGCGACGTGGTCTGCGCGATTTCCGGCGGCAAGCCGGTGGCGCTCGTCCGGGTCACCTCGACACCCGTCCTCCAGCTCCGTCCGGTGCGGGTGCTTCATGTGTAACCTCTAGCTTTCAGGAGAAAGCGATGTCGATTAGCGCGGAGCGCAAGCGCGAGCTCATCGGCGAGTTCGCCCACGGCGAGGCGGACACCGGCTCGCCCGAGGTTCAAGTCGCGATCCTCAGCGAGAGGATCAAGAACCTGACCGACCACCTCAATCTCCACAAGAAGGACTTCCACTCCCGGCGGGGCCTTCTCATGATGGTCGGCCAACGCCGGCGGCTGCTCGATTACTTGCGGGTCAAGCACCTGGAGCGCTACGAGCAGCTGATCAAGCGTCTCGGCCTGCGCCGCTGACGCAGACGCGCGCCATGCCGCGGGCAATCCCCACGATAAGGCGCCACCCCCTCTCCCATGTGCGCATGGAGCGGGTCCGGCCTGCTCGCGTCCCGGTCCGGTTTCCGGAGGACGGGAGCAGCGTCGTTTTACAGCGATCCGGCAGCGACCGGACAGCGGAAGGATAGGACAAAATGTTTAAGATTTATCGGAAAGAGCTCGTCTGGGGCGGGCGTAAGCTGGTGCTCGAGACCGGCAAGATCGCGCGCCAGGCCGATGGGGCCGTGGTCGCGACCTATGGCGAGACCACCGTGCTCGCGACCGCCGTTGCGCAGAAGACCGTGAAGCCCGGCGTCGACTTCTTTCCCTTGACCGTGAATTACCAGGAGAAGACCTTCGCAGCCGGTAAGATTCCCGGCGGCTTCTTCAAGCGCGAAGGACGCCCGACCGAGAAGGAGGTGCTCACCTCGCGTCTCATCGACCGGCCGATCCGGCCGCTTTTTGCCGCCGGCTTCACCAACGAGACCCAGATCATCTGCACCACCCTGAGCCACGATCTGGAGAACGATCCGGACATGGTGGCCATGGTCGCGGCTTCTGCAGCACTCACCATCTCCGGCATTCCCTTCATGGGCCCGATCGCTGCCGCCCGCGTCGGCCGCATCAACGGCGAGTTCGTGCTCAATCCACAGATGGACGAGCTGGCCACCTCCGAGCTCGACCTCGTGGTCGCCGGTACCTCGGACGGCGTGCTCATGGTCGAAAGCGAGGCCAAGGAGTTGCCGGAGGAGACCATGCTCCAGGCCGTCATGTTCGGCCATCAGGGCTTCCAGCCGGTGATCCAGGCGATCATCGACCTCGCCGAGGCATGCGCCAAGGATCCCTGGGCGCTGCCGAGCGCGCACGCGGACAGGGAGCGCGCCTCCGCGCGCTTGGCCGAGCTCGCCGAGGAGGCGCTGCGCTCGGCCTACCGCGAGACCGTCAAGCAGACGCGGGTCGAGCGCGTGGCCCAGGCGAAGGCCGATGCGCTCGCCAAGATGATCGAGGAAGGCTTCGATGCGGAGCTCACAGCCTCGCTTCTAAAGCCGCTCGAGAAGGAGATCGTGCGCGGCAACATCCTCAAGACCGGCCTCCGCATTGACGGGCGCGACACGCGGACCGTTCGCCCCATCGTCGCCGAGGTGGGCGTCTTGCCGCGCGCGCACGGAAGCTCTCTCTTCACGCGCGGCGAGACGCAGGCGCTCGTCACCACCACGCTCGGCACCGGACAAGACGAGCAGATCATCGACGCGCTCGAGGGCGAGTACAGGGAGCACTTCCTCCTCCATTACAATTTCCCGCCCTACTCGGTGGGCGAGGCGAGCTTCATGCGCGCCCCCGGGCGGCGCGAGATCGGGCACGGCAAGCTCGCCTGGCGCGCGGTACGTCCTCTCCTGCCGCCGAAGGAAGGCTTCCCCTACACGATCCGCGTCGTCTCGGAGATCACCGAATCGAACGGCAGCTCGTCGATGGCGACCGTTTGCGGCGCCTCGCTCTCGCTCATGGATGCGGGCGTTCCGCTAACGCGCCCCGTCGCCGGCATCGCCATGGGCCTCATCAAGGAGACGGAAGGCTTAGCCGTGCTCTCCGACATCCTCGGCGACGAGGACCATCTCGGCGACATGGACTTCAAGGTCGCCGGCACGGAGCGCGGCGTCACCTCGCTGCAGATGGACATCAAGATCACCGGCATCACCGAGGAAATCATGCGCACGGCGCTCGATCAGGCGCGCGAGGGCCGCATGCACATCCTGGGCGAGATGGGCAAGGCGATCGCGGGTTCGCGCGAGGGGGTAAGCAAGCATGCGCCGCGCATCACCACCTTCACCATCCCCAAGGACAAGATCCGCGAGGTGATCGGCACGGGCGGCAAGGTGATCCGCGAGATCGTCGAGGTCACGGGGGCCAAGATCGACATCGAGGACGACGGCACGGTCAAGGTGGCGGCGGTCGACGAGCGCGCGAACCAGGCCGCGATCGATTGGATCCGCAACATCGTGGCCGAGCCCGAGGTCGGGGTGATCTACCGCGGCAAGGTGGTCAAGCTCGTCGACTTCGGCGCCTTCGTGAATTTCCTCGGCAGCCGCGACGGCCTCGTGCATGTCTCGGAGATGGCGCCTTACCGCGTCAAGCAGTCCTCCGATGTCGCCAAGGTGGGGGATCAAGTCTACGTCAAGGTGCTCGGCATCGACGAGCGCGGCAAGGTTCGCCTCTCCATGAAGGCGGTCGACCAGAAGACGGGCAAGGAGGCCGCAGCGCAGCCGAGCGAACGCGAGCCGAGGCGCGAGGAGGGCGGCGGCCCGCGCGAGGCCGGCCGCGCCGACTGAGTGCTGCCGGGGATGCGCCTCTCGAGGGCGCGCTGGCCGTGCCGTTGAAACGGGCCTCGCGGGACACGGCCGCTGCCGATGGCGTCCCGCGCTCTTTCCTAGACGAGCTGTAGGAATATCATGATCAAACCGACGACGGAGACGCCCCACGCCGCCGTGCGCAGCCAGGGCACGCCGGCAAGATAGATGACCGCGTAAGCAAGCCGTGCCCACAAGAAGATTTCGGCGCCGAGGAGAGTGGCGCCATTGGCTTTGCCGCTGGCGGCTGCCACCAGCACAAGTGCGGCAAAGAGAATGAGGTTCTCGAGCATGTTGCGGTGGGCGCGTTGCGCCCGTCCCGCCCAACCGGTGAGCGTCGGCATGTTCTCTCGATTGCCGATGAGCGGCAGCAGACCCACCTGCAGCGACGCAGCTATAGCCGCCACCAGCATCTGGGCGAAGGCCAGTACGACGGCACATGTGAGCAGTCTGAGATCGGGCGACATGCTTCCCTCCCCGGTTCACGGTGCCGATCCGGCGTCAGTTGAGGCGCTTCGGCACTCTTCAATCGAACTGACTGCGTGATATAGCCCGGCAATCCGCCGCGCGCCAGCGGGATTTCACCGCGGCCCGAAGGGCGATGACACGGAGCCGCGGCCAAAGGGGCCATCTTGTTGGGGTCGGCCTCTTGCCGTACACTCCGGCAGATCGAGGAGACTTGTCCTGTCTTGCCTCGCTCGACTTCGCGGCGAGAGCCGATTTTCCGCGCAAGCCGAGCGTCGGGGGGTACTGATTTCTCGAGCCGGGAGAAGGGCCTCCGCAATGAGGCGGCCGGACTTGCGTCTTCCCAAGGTGATCGGGCACCGCGGTGCGGCGCTGCGCGCACCGGAGAACACGCTCGCCGGCTTCCGCAAGGCGGCGGAGCTCGGCTGCCGCATGGTCGAATTCGACGTGCGGCTCAGTCTCGACGACGCGCCGATCATCTTCCACGACGACCAGCTAGAGCGCGTGACCGGTGCTGTGGGGGCGGTGGGGGCGACGCTCTTCCGCGATCTCAAGTCCCTCGATGCGGGCGCTCACTTCGCTCCCGCCTATCAAGGCGAGGCAATCCCGAGTCTCGAGGAGGCGTTGGCGCTTCTTAAGGCCCTCGAGCTCGCCTTCGATCTCGAGCTCAAGGCGGAGCCGGGCCGCGAGGGAAGGCTCGCCGAGGCGGCGGCCCGCGCGCTTGCACGGCTGTGGCCTCCCGACTTGCCGGCCCCGCTCGTCACCAGCTTCCAGCCCGACGCGGCGGCTGCCTTCCAACGGCTCGCTCCGAACGTCCCGCGCGGCTATCTCGTCGAAGTCCTGCCGCGCGATTGGCGCCAAGCGGCGGAG
>DATNIJ010000013.1:0-4265 GCA_035604475.1 Alphaproteobacteria bacterium | reverse complement strand
CATTCATTTTCGGCTCGTCATTCCGGACAAGCAAATCATCGCACATGCGATGATTTGCGCGATCCGGAATCCATGTCCGGGACAGCGCGAGCGGGAGGCATGGATTCCGGATAGCAAGGCTCGCAACCGGGAAAAGCTCCGCTTTTCCCGGGCTCGCCTAAGCTTCCGGAATGACGCCAAGCTTGAATGTCCACAGGCCCTGGTGCCTCGGAGCCGCGGCGGCATTGAGTCATGCGCACGATCCTGATCTTGCGTCCGGGTGCTCTTGGCGACGCGGTCCTGACCTTGCCGCTCGTGGAGGCTCTGCTCGAGCGGGGTGCGGGACGCATCATCTTGCTCGGCACGCCCGCCTCCTGGCGCTTCGTGAGAGAGCCGTCCGCGCCGCTCGAGGTGCTCGACGCCGGCGGGCGCGATTGGCTCGCGCTCTTCGGGAAAGGTGTAGCCCTCGCCGGGCGCGCGCGGGCGCTCTTGGCCGAGGTCGACGCCGCGCTCGTGCTTCTCGGCCGCGGCCGTGCTGAGATCGAACGGGCTCTCGGCGCGGCCGGCGTTCGCCTGGTCGCGGGCGGTGCTCCGGCCGCCTTGGCGGAGGCGGGTGCAAAAGTCCTTCCCTGGGCGATGGGGAAGCCCGTATTCGCGCCCTGGCCGCCGGGTTCTGCGCACGCGGCACAGCGCTTGCTCGCACCCTTGGCGGCACTCGCAGGCGGCGCTGCCGACTGGCCGCACGCACCACGGCCGCTCGCCGGGCACCCGCTCCTCGGCCCGGCGCGCGCGGAGGTCGAGGAGGCACTGCGGCACGCAGCCCTCACAGCACCTCCCGAGGCGGGCATTCTCGCCCTTCATCCCGGCAGCGGTAGTGTGGCCAAATGCTGGCCGGCGGAGCGCTTCGCCCGCCTCGCGACGGCGGCGGCGGTCGAGTGGCGCACCACACCGGTCTTCCTCATAGGTCCAGCCGATAGGGAGGCCTGGGCGACGATCCGCTACGGCCTACCCCCGGCTCTCGCCGCGCACGCGCTCGTCGAGCGGCCGCTGCGCGAGGTATTGGCGCTCCTCTCGCTCGCGCGTGCCTATGTCGGCAATGACTCCGGCATCTCCCATCTCGCTGCACTTGCGTGCCCGACGCTTGCGCTCTTCGGTCCGAGCGATCCGCTTGTTTGGCATCCGCTCGGCCGCCGCGTCGCCATCCTCCGCGCCGAGGGCGGCGATTTCGCAAGGCTCGCGCCGGAGCGGGCGTTGGACGCACTCGCCGACCTCATCTGAACGCGAGGCCGCGGCGTCTCCGCCATCAGCCCATCGTGCGGGGCAGCCAGGTGGCGAGGAGCGGAAAGGCGATGAGGAGGACAAGGCGGACGAGGTCGGTCGCGATGAAGGGAAGGACGCCCTTAAAGATCGTCGAGAATTTCACGTCCTGCACCACGCTCTTGATCACGAAGACGTTCATGCCGACCGGCGGATGGATCAGCCCCAGCTCTACCGTCATGACGATGATGACGCCAAACCAGATCGGATCGAAGCCGAGCGCCTTGATGACCGGGAAGATGATCGGAACGGTGAGGATGATCATGGCCATCGCGTCCATGAGGCATCCCAGCACCAGATACATGAGCATGATCAGTGCAAGCACGCCGTAGCGGCCGAGGCCAAGGCCGGTGAGGAAAGCGGTGACGTTCTGAGGGGTCTGGGTGATGGTGAGGAAATAGCCGAAGAGCAGCGCGCCGATCAGGATGGTAAAGACCGCGGCGGCGGTGCGCGTGGCTTGGAGTAGGGAGCGGCGAATGTCCGTGCGCGAGAGGCGTCCGCGCAGAACGCCGATGATGAAGGCGCCGCCGGCACCCATGCCGCCCGCCTCGGTGGGAGTAAAGAGACCGCCGTAGAGGCCGCCGATGACGAAGAGGAAGAGCAGGAGCGGCGCCCAGATGTCGCCGAGAGCCTCGCGCCGCTCCTTCCAGGAGCTGCGCGGACCGGCGGGCAGGAAGGCCGGCCGCAGCACGCCGATGATCACGATCGTGATGATGTACATCGAGACGGCGATGATGCCGGGGATGATCCCGGCCATGAACAGCTTGCCGATGTCCTGCTCGGTGATGATGCCGTAAACGGCCAATACGGTTGAGGGCGGGAACATGGCGCCGAGCGTCCCGCCGGCCGCGATGACGCCGGTGGAAAAGGACTGCGGATAGTGGAAGCGCCGCATCTCGGGATATGCGACCGCGGAGAAGGTGGCCGCCGTGGCCACGGATGAGCCCGAAATCGCCGCGAAAGAGCCGCAGGCGGCGATGGTGGCGATGCCGAGCCCGCCCTTGCGATGCCCGACGAAGGTGTTCGCGGCCCGGAACAGCTCGCGGCTCATGCCGGACGTCGATACGAACGCCCCCATCAGAAGAAACATAGGAATCACGCCGAAGGTGTAGTCGGTCACCGTCCGCATCGAGGTCTGCCCGACCAGCTTGAGCGCCGGTTCCCCGCCGACGAGATAGGCAAAGCCGCCGACCCCGACCAAGCCCAACGCCATGCCCACGGGCACGCGCAGGAGCATCAACGCGAAGAGGACGATGAAACCGGCGATGGCGACGGTATCGGCACCCATCGCAACGGCCCTACTCGAGCGCCTTGATCTGATACCCTTGGGCCATCAGCTCGGGACGAAAGATCAACCGGTAGGTCCGCACCGCGATGAGCACGACCGCCGAGACATCGCCAATCCAGGCCACGGCGAAGAAGGGCCACGTCGGAAGATTGAGATCGAAGGTCAGCACGTGGTCGGCGCGCGTGGTGCGCACCTTGTCGAACAGCGTGTAGGTATGAACCGTCACCACGAGCAAGAGGACCAGCGTCGCGAATACGTCGATGGCCCGCTTGCCCTTGGCGCCGACATTCGCCCAGACGAGGTCGACCGTGATGTGCGTGCCGCGATAGCTGGTCGCCGCGATGCCCCAGAAGATGAGGATGCCCAGAAGAAACCGGCCGAAATCGTAGCTGTCCGGAATCGACCAGCTGAAGAAATAGCGCAGCAAGACCGCGATGAATATATCGGCGGCGACGATCCCGACGAATGCCGCGGCGATGAGCTCGATCGCGTCGATGAAGCGGTCCATGTGATTGCGTGGCATGTCTCGCTTTCCTGCTCAGAAGTTCCGCCGCGGGACGCGGACCAAGTCCGCATCAACGCGCGGCGAGGTCACGCGTAAGGAGCGGGGTGGAAGCGACGGATGCGACGGCGGCGGGAGTGCTCGCCGCCGTGCTTTCGCTCGCGGCGCCGAAAGGCGCGGGCGGGCGGCCGCCTGCGGTCGTCATTCATCAATACGCCGCCTTGTATTTCGCGAGCTCGGCCTTCAGCTCCTTCATCGCGATCACGGAATCGACCCCCGCCTTGCGTACATTGGCGGCCCATTTCGCCTCGAGCGGCTCGGACGCCTTGCGCCACTCGGCAAGCTGATCCGCGGTGATCGAATAGACCTCGTGGCCGGGCTCGTCCTTCAGTTTCTGGATCCCGGCGTGCTCGAAGTCGGCCCAGGGAGCGGCGATTTTCTCGGCCCATTCGGTAGTGCAACGGTCGTCGATCACTCCCTTCTGCGCCGGCGACATCTCTCCGTATTTGCCCTTGTTCAACACCAGGACAAAGGTGGTGACGTAAAGCGGCACGTCCATGTGATACTTGGTCACCTTGTCGATGCCGAAGAGCAGGATCGAGCCCCACGGGAACGTGACCGCGTCGGCGACGCCTTTCTCCAGGATGTCGCGAACCTCCGGCGCCGCTGCCTGCACGTTGGTGCCGCCAAGCAAGGTCACGAGCTCGGCCATGGTCGCCTGCGCCGGCCGGATTTTCATGCCTTTGATGTCTCCGGGCACCATGATCTTCTTGCGCGAGTGGAAGCTGCCCGGGTCGTGCACGAAGGCGAGACAGAACTTGACATCGGCCATCTCGCGACCCGCGTACTTCCGGTACCACGCATCGAGCGCCGCCGAGCCGCCCTTGGCGTCGCTCATGAGGAACGGCAGCTCGCCCGCCGCGATGATGGGAAACCGGCCGGGCTGATAACCGGGATTGAGGTAGGTCATGTCGGCGATGCCGTCCCGCGCCATGTCGTAATGGTCGAAGGCTTTGCCGAGCTGCTGGGCCGGGAAGATCGTCGATTTGATCGTCCCATGGGACGCCTCCTCGACCGACTTCGCCCAGGCCTCGAGGGCTGCCTGCAGCGGATGGGTGGGCGGCACCCAGTGGGAAATCTTGAGCTCGAAGGTCTTCTCTTGCGCGAATGCGGGCCAAA
>DATNIJ010000012.1:0-27433 GCA_035604475.1 Alphaproteobacteria bacterium | reverse complement strand
AGCGGTATTGGTAGAGCTTCGGAAAGCGCGATTTGGGAAACTTCTTGGCGCGCAGATACGGAACGGTGTGGCTACTCGGGAACGATAAAAAACCTGGACGCTGGTGATGAAGAATTCCCATCAGACAAGCCAGGAGAAACCAGCGGCGCCCGGCCGTCAATAGTTCTACCCACACAAGGATTTCCCTAAATGTGTCCGCGTGGAAAAACTCGCGAACCCAAGAGGGAACCCTACGCAGATCGGGAGGAGCGCGCCTCAGTCGCGACCTAGCCAAAATGGCTAGTGCCTGAAAATCCGCCCGGGCCTCATCACTGGTCCGATAGGGAAAAAGCTTGGCTCGTGTAAGAAGGGCAGCATACGGACTTAGGTCGTTGGCCACGACGTGACGACCGGCCAACCATGCCTCGAAGGCGACCGTCCCCGAGCCCGAAAACGGATCGCAGACAACATGACCCCGCTTTGTGTATTGTGCTATAAGCGGCGCCGCCATTGATGACTTGGTTTTGCCGATGTACGGCGAGAGCTGGTGAAACGTACTTTCGCTCTGCCACGCGCTGCCTGTCCACCCCGACAGTTCCATTCATCCCGCCCCAATGCACAACCGTCCCGGCGCATCGATCCGGCCGGACTCGGGGGCAGATTATCATCATTTGTGCATCGGCGCCATAGTCCCGCATGCGGTAGAGTGCCGCCCTGTCAGCGGCGAGGATACTTCCGGCCATGTTCAGTCAACGTGATCATTCCCCCCTCAAGGGGGGAGGGGGAAGTGGAGGTTCGCGGCCCTGGAACGCCTCTCCCCTTGAGGGAGAGGCCGGCCCGCAGGGCCGGGTGAGGGGTCTTACGGCCGGCAGGCCGGAGACAATCTGCAGCGAAAGGCGACCCTGGCAATTACGTGAAGAGCCGATTCCGTCTGAACGGGATCCGCTCTAGCGCATGTATAGATGGGGACGCCGCGCCCGGGCCGCGGTCACCACAGCGGATAGATGTGCTTCTCGTCGCTCTCTTTTTCGGCCTTGCGACGGCGCACCAAGCGGTTGAAAAGCGCAAAGGCGACGCCTGCCGCGACGAGGGTAAGCAAAATCCACAGCTCCACTACGAGCACTCCCGCCGGTTCAATGCCACTCGCTCAAAGAACCGGAACCTAGCTATACGGCTCCGGCTCGATTGTCAAAGTGCCGCGGGAGGTTGGCGCCGACGAGCCGCCTCTTTCGTCCCCGCGGCAGGCCGGATAGGCTGTGGCCGCGGGGTGCTGCGGGGCCGCCGCGGGCGAAAGGAGAGAGGCCGTCATGCCGGTCGTCGAGCGCATCAAGGCCTATCATGCGGAGCTCGCGCGCATCCGACGCGACATCCATACGCATCCGGAGCTCGGCTTCAAGGAGAAGCTGACTTCCGATCTGGTGGCGCGCGAGCTCGCGTCCTACGGTATCGAGGTCCATCGCGGCCTCGCCAAGACGGGCATCGTCGGCCGGCTCAAAGCCGGGCGCGCCAACCGCGCGATCGGCTTGCGCGCCGACATGGATGCGCTCCCCATCCACGAGAAGAACGAGTTCGCGCACCGCTCGCAGCACGAGGGCGTCATGCACGCCTGCGGCCATGACGGGCACACGACCATGCTGCTCGGTGCTGCGCGCTATCTCGCCGAGACGCGCGACTTCGACGGCACGGTGCATTTCATCTTCCAGCCCGCCGAGGAGGGTGGGGGTGGTGCCAGGGTCATGATCGAGGAGGGGCTCTTCGACAAGTTCCCCTGCGATGCGGTCTACGGCATGCACAACTGGGCGACGGCCCCCGCCGGCACCTTCGGCATCCGCCCCGGCCCGATCATGGCCGCCTCGGGCAATTTCGACCTCGCGATCCAGGGCCGCGGCGCGCATGCAGCACGCCCCGAGTCGGGAGTCGATCCCGTGGTGGTCGCCGCCAACATGGTGATGGCGATCCAGACGATCGCGAGCCGCAACGTGAGTGCGGTCGACTCGCTCGTGGTCAGCGTCACGCAGATCCACGGCGGAGACGCCTATAACGTCATCCCCGACGAGGTGACGCTCTGCGGCAACGTGCGCGCCTACCGCCCCGAGGTCATCGCCAAGATCGGCCCCGCGCTCGAGCGCATCGCAAACGGCGTCGCCGCCACCTATGGCGCGCGCGCGAAGCTCGCCTTCCGCATGCACTATCCCCCGCTCGTCAACCACGCCGAGGAGACCCGGCTCGCGGGCAACGCCGCGGCCCTCGTGGTGGGCGAGGCGAACGTCAACCGCGACATGCCGCCGCGCACGGCGTCCGAGGACTTCTCCTACATGCTCGAGGCCAAGCCCGGCGCCTTCATCTTCATCGGCAACGGCAAGGGCGAGGGCGCTTGCGACGTGCACAATCCCCACTACGACTTCAACGACGACATCATCCCGCTTGGCGCCAGCTTCTTCGTGCGGCTGATCGAGACGAACCTGCCAAAGCGCTGAGCGCTCAGCAGCCGAGCTGGTCGGCGAGCGCCTCGAAGTCGTGGGCGACGAAATCCCACGCTTGCGCGGGTACCAAGTCCGGCTTGCCCGCCTGGCCGTATTCTTGGGGCCGCGGCACGAAGGCGGTCCCGAGCCCGCAGGTGCTGGCCGCCTTGAGATCCGAGTTGTGCGCGGCGACCATGACGCATTCGCCCGGTGCCAGCCTGAGGAAGGCGACCGATTTGAGATAGGCCTCGGGACAGGGCTTGTAGTGCCGTGCCAACTCGGCGCCGAGAATCATGTCCCACGGCAAGCTACCCCACTTCGCGAGCTCGACCATGAGCGAGACGTTGCCGTTCGAGCAGGTGGCGATGATGAACTTGCGCTTGAGACGCGCGAGCCCGTGGACGGCGTCCGGCCAGGGGTCGAGCCGGTGCCAGGCGCGGTTGAAGCGCTCCACGGCCGCTTCGGGGACGCCCTTCAGGCCGCGCTCGGCCAAGAGCCGGTCGAGGCTCATGCGATGGAGCTCGTCGAGCACGCGCCAAGCCATTTCGCCGCGTCTCACCTTCTCGAGCGTGGGCTGATAGAGGCCGCGCCAAGCATCGGCGAAGGCCGTCCAATCGACGCCCTCGATGCCGTTCTCGCGCCCGAAAGCTGCGCCCTCGCGCGCGATGCTCGTGCGCCAATCGACCACGGTGCCGAACACGTCGAAGAGGAGCGCCCTGAGGCCGGCTCCGGCACCCGGCTGGCTGGTCATGCAGGTTCCCCGCTCAAGTGAAGATATGCACGAGCACGCCGGCGCCGAAGACGAGCATGATGACGCCAGAGGTCCGGTGAATCCAGTGCAGGTAGGCATCCGAGACCGCGGCGCGGAAGAGATTGACGCCGCTGCAGAGAATGAGCCACCAGAAGGCCGAGCCGAGATAGACCCCGCCCGTCACCAGGGCACCGCCCAGGAAGGTGTCCGTGCCCGTGGTGATGCCGACGGCGACGAACACCGCCGTCAGCGAGAAGATGGTGATCGGATTGGTGATGGTGAGGAGGAAAGTGGTGACCGAATCATGGGCGAGGTCGCTCGCCTCGGCTTCTGCGCGCGGGGGGCGCCACGGGCTCAAGAGGGTTTGGCCGCCCATGACGAGGAGGAGGCTGCCGCCGGCGAGCTGGAACCAGTATTGCTGGCGCGCGAGGAACTCGGCGATGAAGCTGACGCCGAAGGCGGCGATGGCGCCGAACACCGCATCCGCGCACGCGGCCCCCAAGCCGGAGACCAGGCCGTAGAGCACGCCCTTGGTGAGCGAGCGCTGGATGCAGAGCACACCTACGGGACCGACCGGTGCGGCGATCGCGAATCCGACGGCAAGGCCCTTGATGAAGAGAAGCAGCTGCATGAGGCCGATCGATCGAGGTGGAAGTGCTGCCCTTCGGCCGAGGTGACGCAGAGGCGAGCCGCGACTAGGGAATCATCCCCTTTCCGCGGAATGCTGCGTGCCTCCCGTCGGCCGTAACTGCCCCTTTAGCCTATCCTGGCGGCTTTGAACAGGCGCTTGGGCGCCAGCAATTCGTCCTGCGCCTCGACGAGGGCGAGCTCTCTGCTTCGCCTCCGCGCCGTCCTCGTCATCACCGCATGGAGTGCGGAGACGGCATGCTCGAGGGCGAGACGCGCGCTCCGCCGCTTGAGATAATGGCCGAGAAAAAGTGCAGCAAAGCAGTCGCCGGCCCCGTGTGCCTGCGAGCGCACGGCGGGGCATTCGACAACCCAAGCCCCCTTGGCCTCGACCGCGAGCGTTGCGACGAGAGCTCGCCCGCCTCTCCGGCCGCCGAGGCCTTTCACCACGATCAGGCGAGGGCCGCGGGCAAGCAGGCCGCGCGCGGCGGCAAGGGCCGTGGCGATGCCGTCGATCTCGCGGCCGGCAAACCAGCCGAGCTCGAAGGCGTTCGGCAAGAGCATGTCGGCGCGCGCGATGGCGCGGTCGCGGAAGAACTCCGGGATGCCGGGGCGCACATAGAGGCCCTTGGCGCTGTCGCCCATGACCGGATCGCAGGCGAAAAGCGCCTTCGCGTTCCCCACCTTCACGCGCGCGACGGCGCTCAAGAGGGCGGCACCGAGGCCAGCGTCGCCGAGATAGCCGCTCAAGACCGCAGCGCAGTGCTGGAAGGCCCCGCACTCGGCGAGCCCGTCGAGCAGCGCCGCGATTTCCGCGGGGGCCGCGACACTGCCGTGCCAGCGGCCGTAGCCTGGATGGTGGGCGAGCCGCACGGTGTCGATCGGCCACACCTCATGGCCGAGGCGCTCGAGTGCGAGCCGCGCCGCGCTGTTGCCGACGTGGCCGAAGACGACCGAGGACTGGATGGAGAGCACGTTCATGCCGGGTGCCGGTCGAGGGGAGTGCTAATGCGTCCGAGCTTGCCACGCCGGCGCGTGCGCGCGCCAGCTTCTTGCAACGCAGCATCAATCCTTGTTAGGGTCGCGGCAGGCACCGAGGCAGCGGCGCACGATCACCGCACGTGTCGAGAGAGATGCAGCATGAGCCAGAGTGCTAGGCCCCGCCGCAGCGTGCTGTACATGCCGGGCTCGAGCGCGCGCGCGCTCGAGAAGGCGCGCACGCTGGCGGCGGACGCGCTCATCCTCGACCTCGAGGACGCGGTCGCCCCCGACGCCAAGGCCGCGGCGCGCGCTCAGATCGCCACGGCCCTCGCGGCGGGCGGCTATGGCGGGCGCGAGCTCGTCGTGCGCGTGAACGCGCTCGAGACGCCCTGGGGCTCGGATGACCTCGCCATGGTCGCGCGCAGCCCGGCCCACGCCATCCTCTTGCCCAAGGTCGAGCGCAGAGCCCAGGTAGAGGAGGTCGAGCAGCGTCTTGCAGCCGCGGGTGCGGCGAGCGAGCTCGCGATCTGGTGCATGATGGAGACCCCGCTCGGCATGCTCCATGCCGAGGAGATCGCTTCGTCCTCCGCCCGCGTTGGCTGCCTCGTCATGGGCACCTCCGATCTCGCCAAGGACCTCCATGCCGCGCACACGCGCGAGCGCCTGCCGATGCTGACGAGCCTCGGCCTTTGCCTGCTCGCCGCGCGCGCCTGCGGCCGCGCCATCCTCGACGGCGTGCATCTCGATCTCGCCGACGACGAAGGTTTTGCCGCGAGCTGCCGGCAGGGCAAGGAGCTCGGCTTCGACGGCAAGACGCTCATCCATCCGAAGATGATCGCCGCGGCGAACGAGATCTTCGCGCCCTCGCCCGCGGAGGTCGCCTGGTCGCGCCGCATCATCGCGGCCCACGGCGAGGCGGCGAAGTCGGGGAAGGGGGTGGTCGTGGTCGACGGCAAGCTGATCGAGAGCCTGCACGTCGAGAGTGCCGTGCGGCTCGTCGCCTTGGCGGACGCGATCAAGGCGCTCGAGGCGTCCGCCGCAGCCGCGGACTAAGCGGACCAAGGAGCCGCGCCATGGCGGGGGCGAAGACCGCTGCCGGCAATTTCTTCGAGGACTTCCGCCTCGGCCAGGAGCTCGCGCACGCGACGCCGCGCACGGTAGGTGCCGGCGATGCGGCGCTCTATCTGGCACTGACCGGCACGCGCTTCGCGCTCAACTCGTCGGACGAGTTCGCGCGCGCCTGCGGGCTGCCGTGCGCGCCGCTCGACGATCTGCTCGCCTTTCACATCGTCTTCGGCAAGACCGTGCCGGACGTCTCGCTCAACGCGATCGCCAATCTCGGCTATGCCGACTGCCGCTTCCTGGCCCCCGTCTATCCGGGCGACACGCTCCAGGCGAAGAGCCGCGTGATCGGGCTCAGGGAGAACGCCAACCGCCAGAGCGGCATCGTCTACGTGCGCTCGACGGGGACGAACGAGAGCGGCGAGACCGTGCTCGACTACGTGCGCTGGGTCATGGTGCGCAAGCGCGACGAGGCGGCGCCGGCAGCGGCAGCCTCGGTGCCGACGCTTGCCCGCGCGGTGCCGGCGACGGCACTCGCGCTGCCGGCGGGCCTGGCGCTCGAGCGCTACGACTTCGCGCTCGCCGGCTCGCCCTTCGCCTGGGAGGACTACGCGCCGGGCGAGCGCATCGATCACATAGACGGCGTCACCATCGAGGAAGCCGAGCACATGATGGCGACGCGGCTCTACCAGAACACGGCGCGCGTCCACTTCAACCAGCAGGCGCAAGCGGCCGACCGCTTCGGCCGCCGCCTCGTCTACGGCGGCCACATCATGAGCCTCGCGCGCGCGGCGAGCTTCAACGGCCTCGCCAACGCGGTCAAGATCGCCGCCATCAACGGCGGCCGTCACCTCGCCCCGAGCTTCGCCGGCGACACGATCTATGCCTGGAGCGAGGTGCTCGAGCGCTGGGAGATCGCAGGCAGGCGCGATCTCGGCGCGCTGCGCCTGCGCACGCTCGCGACCAAGGACCGGCGCGCCGGCGATTTTCCCGACAAGGACGCGCAAGGGAAGTTCGACCCCGCAGTCGTGCTCGAGCTCGACTACACGGTGCTGCTCCCGCGCCGCGGCTGACGGCGGCGGTTCAGTAGGGAGATAAAGCAAGCTTTTAGCGCAGAGGACGCAGAGGTTCTGCAGAGGCCGCAGAGAAGAAATTCTCCTCGGCGCCCTCTGCGCATCCTCCGCGCCCTCTGCGCTAAATCTTGCTTCTCTTATGGAAGGCCCAAAAAGTGAGGCGTCAGGAGCGTAAGCGAGAACCCACGCTACGTGTCCGGGCGGGACACTCCTGACGCCTCTGGAGCCGAAGCCCCATGGCTCGCGAGAGCGACTCGGCTTCCGGCCATCTCCCTCCTCGGCAACGCCCCCGTGAAGGGACGCCCCGCCGGAGCGAGGAGCCGTATCCCCCTCGCGGGGGATCGCCGGCGAAAAGCCCACTCGTCGGCCGCGTCCGGTTCCTCCTGTCGCGTCCCTCCTCCCTTGCGGGCGGATTTTCGCGCCTAAGACCGCAAGGCCCCGAAAGGTCTCGCGGCCCCCCGTGACGGCCCCGATGGCCCGAAGGCCGCCGACGCCGATCCGGGAAAAGAGCCGGCCAACCGGGAGTTTGACCTCCCGCCTGAGGGCGGTGCTCCGAAGAGTCCCGTCCTCAAGGCCGGGCGGTGCCGCCCCGAAGGGCCACATCGCCCCGAAGCTTTCGTCCTCTTGCCCGCCGCCCAAAGTCCCGAAGGGCCTCGGATGGTTCCGCTTGGGCTTACTCGCTTCGACACTCTCTCGTGCCGTCTAAAGCCTATCTCTTTCAAAAGCACGTTCAATGAAAAAGAGCCTTTCCTTTGAAAATATCTGTGAGTAGATTTGTCAATTTCACACAAGGCTTCCACAAATTCTCCACATATTTATCCACAGGCAGTATTGAACGAGCCTGCGCTTGAAAATTCATCGTATTGTTATTCAGGCACTTACGCTCCGTGTCCGGGCGGGAGGGTCCCGACGCCCCAAACCTTTTGCCTAAGAAGAAGGCGGCGTCGGGAGCGTAAGTTGCACTTACGCTGCGTGTCCGGGCGGGACACTCCCGACGCCGCCGGGGCCTGGGCGGACCCCGTGCTTTAAGGCCTGCGGCCGCGCCGCCGTCGACGCGCGCGCGCCTCAGGGAGAAGCGCGAGCAGCGGCGAAGCTTGAGGGCGGGGCCTGCCCTGGGCGGAGCAGAACCCGAGCCCGCGGCACATCGCCGTCACGCGAACCGCTCTCGACGGAGGCTCTCGCTCGCGCGCGCCCCGTCCAAGCGAAGGAAACCGAGACTCCCGGGCGAGGAGGCGGCCCCCCTAGCCGCCTGCCCCCCGGCATGCCCTTGGGGCGCCGTGGGGCTGGCGTCAGATCCTCGTTCCGGCACGTCGGCACCCTCATCCGCCTGGGACCGAGCCTTGCGGATCGGCCCACGCGAGAGGCTGCCCCGCTTTCTTGCGAAAGCGGCGCCGCGTCCGCTGCGGAACCACGGCCCCGGCCCCGAGGCCGCGCGAAGGCGGTTCGCTCGAGGTTCTAAGATCGGGCTCCGCTGCGGTGACCTCAGCACCGCGAAGTATAGTGCAGAGCAGCTTCCCGGCCGGCAACGAGAAAAACAAATATTGGTCAAAAATCTTGTGAATAAATCGAGACTTTCCGCACAGGTTCACAACAAGTTTTCCACTGATTTATCCACAAACGGCCCGGTCTCGGCAGGCGCGCCGCTGCCAAGGCGCTTGTTTGTCTTGGATTTGTGCGGGGGAACTTCGGTTGGCGCGTGGCCGCCATGCGCTTTTGCTGCGGCGCGGAAGATTGACTTAGGCGGTGCGGGGGCCTAGAAAGCTTGCGGACGATCTAGCGGGCGTCCCCTCGCCCGCACGCGACCGGGCGCATCCGTGCTCGGCTCGCCGACCATGCCCATGTAGGCGCGCTCATGACCGCTCGGAACAGGCCGCTCTCCCCTCATTTGCAGATCTACCGGCCGCAGCTGACCTCGCTGCTCTCGATCACCCATAGGGCGACCGGCATCGCCCTTGTGGCGGGTGCCTTCCTCCTCGTCTGGTGGATCGTCGCCCTCGTGCGCGGCCCCGAGTCCTTTGCGCTCTTCCAGCACTTCATCGCCTCGTTCCTCGGGCGACTCCTGCTCTTCGGCTGGACGTGGGCGCTTTTCTACCATTTGGCCAATGGCATTCGCCATCTCTCGTGGGACGCCGGCTGGGGCTACGATCTCGAGAGCACCTACGCGAGCGGCTGGTTCGTCCTCGCCGCCTCGATCGTCTTGACGCTCGTCGCCTGGTCGGTCGGCTACGTCATGCTGGGGGGGCAATGATGAGCGCCATGCGCACCCCGCTCGGCCGTGTGCGCGGCCTCGGCTCCGCCAAGGGAGGGGTGGAGCACTGGTGGATGCAGCGCCTTACCGCGGTGGCGCTCGTGCCGCTCACGCTGTGGTTCGTCTATGCGATGGTGTCGCTCACCGGTGCCGACCATGCGAGCGTGGTCAACTGGTTCGCGCGGCCGAGGAACGCCGTGCTGATGATCCTCCTTGTGATCGCCACCTTCCACCACGGCCAGCTCGGCCTCCAGGTGGTGATCGAGGACTACGTCCATAGCGAGAGAACGAAGCTGGCGGCCATCCTCGTCGTCAAATTCGCGGCGGTGCTGCTCGCGGCCGGCAGCATCTTCGGGATCGTGCGGATCGCCTTCGGAGTGATCGGCTGATGGCACAGGCATACGAGCTCATCGACCATGACTATGACGTGGTGGTGGTCGGCGCCGGGGGTGCGGGGCTGAGGGCCACCCTCGGCATCGCCGAGAAGGGACTGAAGACGGCCTGCATCAGCAAGGTCTTCCCCACGCGCAGCCACACGGTCGCGGCGCAAGGCGGCATCAGCGCCGCACTCGGCAACATGGGCCCGGACGACTGGCGCTGGCACATGTACGACACGGTCAAGGGTTCCGACTGGCTCGGCGACCAGGATGCCATCGAATACATGTGCCGCGAGGCGGTCCCGGCGGTGATCGAGCTCGAGCACTACGGCGTGCCCTTCTCGCGCACGCCCGAGGGCAAGATCTATCAACGCCCCTTCGGCGGCATGACGACGGAGTTCGGCGAGGGCACGGCCCAGCGCACCTGCGCCGCGGCCGACCGCACCGGCCACGCCATGCTCCACACGCTCTACGGCCAGGCGCTCAAGCGGCGGGCCGAGTTCTTCATCGAGTATTTCGCGATCGACCTCATCATGGACGAGGACGGCGGCTGCCGCGGCGTCGTGGCCTGGAACCTGGATGACGGCACGCTCCACCGCTTCAATGCCGCCCTCACCATCCTCGCCACGGGCGGGGCGGGCCGCGTCTATTTCTCCTGCACCTCGGCCCACACCTGCACGGGCGACGGCAACGCCATGGTGCTGCGCGCCGGGCTGCCGCTCGAGGACATGGAGTTCGTGCAGTTCCACCCGACCGGCATCTACGGTGCGGGCTGCCTCATCACCGAGGGGGCGCGCGGCGAAGGCGGCTATCTCACCAACTCCGAGGGCGAGCGCTTCATGGAGCGCTACGCGCCGCACGCCAAGGACCTCGCGAGCCGCGACGTGGTCAGCCGCTCCATGACCATCGAGATGCGCGAGGGGCGCGGCTGCGGCCCGAACAAGGACTATATGCTCCTTCATCTCGAGCACCTCGATGCCAAGGTCCTGCACGAGCGCCTTCCGGGCATCTCGGAGACGGCCAAGATCTTCGCCGGCGTGGAGGTGACCAATGAGCCGATCCCGGTGCTGCCCACCTGCCACTACAACATGGGCGGCATCCCGACCAACTACCACGGCGAGGCCTTGACGCGGCTCGACGGCAATCCGGACCATGTGGTGCCCGGTCTCATGGCGATCGGCGAGGGGGCCTGCGTCTCGGTGCACGGCGCCAACCGGCTCGGCTCGAACTCGCTCCTCGACATTGTGGTCTTCGGCCGCGCCGCGGCCCTGCGCGCCGTCGAGGTGGTCAAGCCGGGCGAGCGCCCGAAGCCCCTCGCCAAGGGTGCCGGAGAGGCGGCCGTGGCCCGCCTCGACCGCCTGCGCCACGCCGATGGCTCGACGCCGACGGCCAAGCTGCGCCTCGAGATGCAGCGCACGATGCAGCGCGACTGTGCCGTCTTCCGCACCGGGCCCGTCCTCGCGCAAGGCCTCAAGAAGCTCGACGAATGCTGGCAGAAGCGGGCCGACCTCAAGGTGAGCGACCGCTCGCTCATCTGGAACAGCGACCTCGTCGAGACGCTCGAGCTCGACAACCTGCTGGCGCAAGCGCTTTGCACCATCGCCGCGGCGGCGCAGCGCACCGAGAGCCGGGGAGGGCACGCGCGCGAGGACTACCCCGAGCGCGACGATGCGCACTGGCTCAAGCACAGCCTCGTTTGGCTCGACGCGAGCGGCAAGGTCCGCCATTCCGACCGTCCGGTGCACTTGCAGCCGCTCACCAACGAGGTGCAGTCCTTCCCGCCCAAGGCGCGCGTGTATTAGCGTTCGTAGTGGTTCACCACGGAGGTCACGGAGATCGCGGAGAAGCAAGCTTTCAGCGCAGAGGTCGCAGAGGATGCGCAGAGGTCGCAAGGTATAAATTTTCTCTCCGCGTCCTCTGCGCATCCTCTGCGACCTCTGCGCTAAGCCTTTCCTCTGTTCTTCTCCGTGCCTTCGTGGTGAATCCCCTTAGCTTGCCGAAACAAGGAACGAGTCGATGGTCGAATTCACGCTTCCCGCCAACTCCAAGGTGCGTCCCGGCAAGGTCCATGCGGGACGGGCGGACGCCAAGCGGCCCAAGGTCTTCAAGATCTACCGCTGGAACCCGGACGGCGACGCGAACCCGCAGCTCGACAGCTACACCGTCGATCTCGCCGACTGTGCGCCCATGGTCTTGGACGCGCTCATCAAGATCAAGAACGAGGTCGATGCCACGCTCACCTTCCGCCGCTCCTGCCGCGAGGGCGTGTGCGGCAGCTGCGCCATGAACATCGACGGCACCAACACGCTCGCCTGCACCAAGCCGATCGAGGAGGTGAAGGGCGACGTCAAGGTCTATCCGCTCCCCCACATGCCGGTGGTGAAGGACCTCGTCCCCGACATCACCGAGCTCTACGCCCAGCACGCCGCCATCGAGCCGTGGCTCAAGACGGAGACGGCCGCACCCGACCGCGAGCGGCTGCAATCGCCCGAGGATCGCGCCAAGCTCGATGGGCTCTACGAGTGCATCCTCTGCGCCTGCTGCTCGGCCGCCTGCCCGAGCTATTGGTGGAACAGCGCGCGCTATCTCGGCCCCGCCGTCCTCTTGCAGGCGCACCGCTGGATCGTCGACAGCCGCGACGAGGCGACGGGCGAGCGGCTCGACCAGCTCGAGGATCCCTTCCGGCTCTACCGCTGCCATACGATCATGAACTGCACCAAGACCTGCCCCAAGCACCTCAACCCGGCCAAGGCGATCGGCGAGATCAAGCGGCTCATCGTCGGGCGGCGCTGAAACGGTAAGTGGTCCCGAAAAGCCTATAAAGTGGCTCTTTCTGGGATGCCACTTTCTCCGCTAGGTTCGGCCTTCGGCCGCGCGCCTAGGTCCGGCGAGAAGAGGACAACACCATGTATATCCCCAAGGGCTTCGAGATCGAAGATCTCGCGACCCTCCACGGTTTCATGGAGGAGCAGAGCTTCGCCATCTTGACCGGCACCCTCGACGGCGCTCCCTTCGCGACCCACCTCCCGCTCCTCATCGACCGCGAGCGCGGCGAGAAGGGCACCATCGTGGGCCACATCGCGCGCGCCAATTCCCACGGAAAAATCCTCGACGGCAAGACCCCGGCCCTCGCCATCTTCATGGGCCCGCACGCCTACGTCTCGCCGAGCTGGTATGCCTCCAAGGACGTGGTGCCGACCTGGCTCTATGCGGTCGTCCACGCCTACGGCAGGCCGCGGGTGAGCGCTGATCCCGCCCGCGTGCGCGCCCTTCTCGAGCGCATGGTGCGGCTCTTCGAGAGCGGCTCGAAACACCCGTGGCAGCTCGCGAGCCAGCGCGAGGCCTATCTCGAGGGCATGCAGAAGGCGATCATCGCCTTCGAGATGCCGATCGAGCGCATCGAGGGCAAGTTCAAGCTCAACCAGATCAAGAGCGAGGCCGACCGCCGCGGCACCATCGCCGGGCTCGAGGCGACCGGCGATGCGATGGCCCGCGAGGTGGCCGCACTCATGCTGGCAAGGGAGCCTTGAGGAGTGCGGCAGCTCAGCTGAGCTTGATGGTGCCCGCGATCTCGTGACTGAGGCCGAGCCTGTCGACGGTGAGCACCATCCTCGCCTGGAGCGGTTCCCGATCCGAGAGCTTGCCGGCGGCGAGCGCTTGGCGCACCGCCGCCTCGATCTCGCGCTGGGAGGTGACGCCGACCGTCTTCAGGAACTTGCGCACGTCCATGTTGAAAATGTCCTCGTTCATGGCTTCCGCTCCCTTGCTTGAATGCGCGACGGTGTTGCAACTGCGTGATGCACCCCCCACCCTACCCTCCCCCTCAAGGGGGGAGGGGAAGTGCATGGCGTGATAACAAAATCCCCCTCCCCCTTGAAGGGGGAGGGTAGGGTGGGGGTGACGCTCGAATTTTTGAAAGCGAACACTAAACTTGCGCCACGGTCGGCGCGTCGCCGGCGACCGTGGTGCGGCGCACGTCGCGCACTGCGCTCTCGTCGAAGCGGCGCACCCGGTGCATGGTCTGGCGGTTGTCCCACATGACGAGGTCGAAGGCACGCCACTTGTGCACGTAGACGAACTTTGCTTGCGTCGCGTGCTCGGTCAAGTCGCGCAGGAAGGCGCGCGCCTCCGGCACGGGCCAGCCGAGGATGGCGCCGGCGTGCGAGGCGAGATAGAGCGACTTGCGGCCCGTGACGGGATGCGTGCGCACGAGACGCTGGCGCACGGGCTTGAACATCGCACGCTCCTCCGGCGTGAATTCGCTGAAGCCGAGCGCGCCGCGGGAATAGAGGAGCGAATGCTCGCAAATGAGGCCCTCGATCTCCGCCTTGGTGCGCTCGTCGAGGGCGTCGTAGGCCGCGCGCATGTCGGCGAACTCGGTGTCCCCGCCCGTCTTTGCGATCACGCGGCCCGAGAGCAGCGAGTACTTGGCCGGGATCGCGCGATAGGAGCTGTCCGAGTGCCACAGCCGGTTGCCGAGATTGAAGTAGCGCCGCCGGTCGTCGCGCGCGAGGGGCTTGTGCTCCTGGTCGAGGTTGGAGACGTCGATCATCTGCGGGGGAAGGCGCTTCTCGTACGCTCGGGTGATGTTGCCGCCGGCCGAGTTCTCGATCTCGCCGAAGTTGCGGGTGAAGGCGAGCTGCTGCTCGTCGCTGATCCTCTGCTCGTGGAAGACGAGCACGGCGTGGCGGTCCATCCCCGCCTCGAGTGCTGCCACCTCCTCGCGCGCCAAGGGCTTGGTGAGGTCGCATCCCGAGACCTCGCCTCCGATGGTGGGATGGAGTGGGCGGATGGAGACGGCCATGGGCTCGAGCTCCAACAATGCCAGCCTGAGGCGGGGAGGATAGCAATTGCAGGGGTCCGTGTCATGAGTTGCCGCCCGGAACCTGGATCGCCGCCGCTCGCCGTGCTAGCGTCCGAGCGTGGTCTGCACATGGGCGGAGGACGCGCCTATGAATCTCAACGCCTTGCTCGGAAAGCGCGCGGAGGAGGGCCGGCCCGTCCGCGTGGCACTCATTGGCGCCGGCAAGTTCGGCACCATGTTCCTGGCGCAGGTGCGGCGCACGGCGGGCTTGCAGCTCGTCGGCGTCGCCGATCTCTCGCCCGCGCGGGCTCAGGCGGCACTCGAGCGCACCGGCTGGCCCGCCGCCCAGATCGGTGCCGCGAGCTTCGCCGAGGCAATGGAGCGCGGCACCGTGTGTCTCGGCGATGACGCCGAGGCGCTCATCGCGGCCGACGGGCTCGAGGTGGTGATCGAGGCGACGGGCGTGCCCGCGGCCGGCCTGCGCCATGCCATGGCGGCGATCCGCCGCGGGCGCCATGTTGTGATGGTGACCGTCGAGGCCGACGTGCTCGCGGGCCCGCTCCTTGCAAAGAGGGCGCGTGAGGCGGGGGTGGTCTACAGCATGGCCTACGGCGACCAGCCGGCACTCATCGCCGAGCAGGTCGATTGGGCGCGCGCCATCGGGCTCGACATCGTGGCCGCGGGCAAGGGCACCAAATATCTCCCCGAGTACCACCAATCGACGCCCGAGACCGTGTGGCCCTATTACGGCCTGACGCCCGAGGCGGCCGCCGCCGGCGGGATGAATCCCCAGATGTTCAATTCCTTCCTCGATGGCACCAAGTCCGCGATCGAGATGGCGGCGGTGGCGAACGCGACGGGGCTGGTGCCGCAGGCGGATGGGCTCGGCTTTCCGCCCGCGGGCGTGGATGATCTGCCGGGCGTGTGCCGGCCGCGCGGGGACGGCGGCACGCTCGCGCACAAGGGCACGGTCGAGGTGGTGTCGAGCTTGAAGCGCGACGGCAGCCCCGTCTTCCGCGACCTGCGCTGGGGCGTCTATGTCACCTTCGAGGCGCCGAGCGACTATGTGAAGCGCTGCTTCGCCGAATACGGCCTCTTGACCGACGAGAGCGGGCGCTACGGGGCACTCTATCGCCCCTATCACCTGATCGGGCTCGAGCTCGGCATCAGCGTCGCCTCGGCGGCCCTGCGCGGCGAGGCGACGGGCTCGGCCCGGGCCTTCATGGGCGATGCGGTCGCGACCGCTAAGCGCGACCTCGCCCCAGGCGAGATGCTCGACGGCGAGGGCGGCTACATGGTCTACGGCAAGCTGATGCCCGCCGAGCGCTCGCTCGAGCTCGGCTGCCTCCCGATCGGGCTCGCGCACAAGGTCAAGCTCAAGGCTGCCGTGAAGGCCGGTAGTGTCTTGCGTTGGTCGGATGTGGCGGTTGATGCGAACGACATCGCCGTCCGCCTGCGCCGCGAGATGGAGGCGGCCTTCGCCCGCAGCAACCGTCCGCAGGCGGCGCAGTAGGCGGGAGCCGCGCAACCATTGACGATGATCCGGCCCGCAATTCACCCCCACCCCATCCCTCCCCCCTCAAGGGGGAGGGGGACTCAGTGAGCGAGCTAAGGAACCCCTCCCCCCATGAGGGGGAGGGTAGGGAGGGGGGTATGCCGTCCGTGATTTATGCGCGAGGGATCAGCAAGGAGTCTCCATGAATAGCGTGCTCGTCATCACCGGCGGCAGCCGCGGCATCGGTGCTGCCACCGCCCGCCTCGCCGCACGGCGCGGCTACGACGTCTGCTTGAACTATCGCGGCAACCGCGAGGCCGCGGACAAGGTCGTGGCCGCGATCGAGAAGGCGGGCGGCCGCGCCTTGGCCGTGCGCGGCAACGTGGCCGAGGAGGGCGATGTCGTGCGCCTCTTCGATGCGGCGGAGAAGGCCTTCGGCAAGGTCCGCGGCCTCGTCAACAATGCGGGCATCGTTGGTCCCGCGAGCCCGGCCGCCGATGTTCCGCTTGCCGCCTTGCGCGAGCTCTTCGACATCAACGTGCTCGGCGCCTTCCTCGCCGCGCGCGAGGCGGTGCGCCGCATGTCGACCGCGCGCGGCGGGGCGGGGGGCTCGATCGTCAATCTCTCCTCCATGGCGGCCTTCTTGGGCGGAGCGAGCGAGTTCGTGCATTACGCCGCCTCCAAGGGTGCCATCGAGACGCTCACCATCGGCTTGAGCCGCGAGGTGGCGCGCGAGGGCATCAGGGTGAACGCGGTCGCCCCCGGCCTCATCGACACCGAGATCCATGCCTCGGCGGGGATGCCCGACCGTGTCGAGAAATTGGGGCCCATGGTCCCGATGGGCCGCGGCGGCACGGCAGACGAGGTCGCCGAGGCGATCCTCTGGCTCCTCTCCGACGCCGCCTCCTACGTGACCGGCACCTCCCTCCGCGTCTCGGGCGGGCGCTGAGGCGGGGACCCCGCGATGCCGCTCGCCCGTTGATGACCCGCACCGCAAGTCTACGGGGACTGCTCAGTGCCTATCGCGCTTTGCGCGAGGCCGGCCAACTCAACCCCGATCCCGCCCAGCTCCTTGCCGCCGAGAAGCTGCAGGCGCTCGCGAATGCGCTGCAGCGCTATCGCCCGGCAGGGGACGGCAACGGCTGGAAGGCACGGCTCGGACGCTTGAGCCGCAACGATGCAACGCCGCAGGGCCTCTACCTTTGCGGCGACGCCGGGCGGGGAAAATCCATGCTGATGGATCTTTTCTTCGCGCACGCGGCGACCCCCCGCAAGCGGCGCGTCCACTTCCACGCCTTCATGCTCGAGGTGCATGAGCGCATCCACCGTTTCCGCCAGACGAGCAAGGGCGCGACCATCGCCCCTCTGGCGCACGCGCTCGCAGAGCAGGCCTGGCTCCTCTGCTTCGACGAGTTTCACGTCACCGACATCGCGGACGCCATGATTCTCGGGCGCCTTTTCGAGGCGCTCTTCGCAGCCGGCGTCGTCATCGTCGCCACCTCCAACTTCGCTCCCGACGAGCTTTACAAGAGAGGCCTCAAGCGCGAGCTTTTCCTGCCTTTCATAGCACTCATCAAGGAGAAGCTCGACGTGCTCCATCTCGCAGGCGGGGTCGATTGGCGCCGCCAGCGCCTGCGCGGCATGCGCACCTACCTGACCCCGCTCGGAGCGGCGGCGAGCGACGCGTTGAGCCGATCCTTCAAGGTCCTCAGCGACGGCGCCGAGGCGGGACCGGAATCCCTCATCGTGCAGGGCCGCACCCTCACGCTTGCGCGCGCGGCGAACGGCGTGCTCCACGCGAGCTTCGCCGAGCTTTGCGAGGCGCCGCTCGGGCCCGCCGATTACCTGGCGTTAGCACAGCATTATCGCGCCGTCGTGCTCGACGGCATTCCGCGTCTTGGCCCCGTGCGGCGTAACGAGGCGCGCCGGCTCGTCACCCTCATCGACGAGCTCTACGAGCACAGGGTACATCTCGTCTGCGCGGCCGACGCGGAGCCCGATCGCATCTGTCCCACGGGCGACGTAGCCGAGCTCTTTCGCCGCGCCGCCTCGCGGCTCATCGAAATGCAGACCGCTGAGTACATCGACCTCGAGCATTTGACCTGAGGTATCTCATGCAGGCCTATCACCTTCTCGAGCCCTATGGTTTCGCCGCCTTGCGGCCGGTCGAGCTCGCGCTTCCCCAACCGGGGCCGGGCGAGGTGCTGGTGCGCGTGCGCGCGGTCTCGCTCAATTACCGCGACCTCCTCATCGTCAAGGGCGAGTACAGCCGGCGCCTCAAGTTGCCGCTCGTTCCGGGCTCGGACGGTGCCGGCGAGGTGGCGGCGATCGGCCCCGGGGTGAGCCGCTTCGCCCCCGGCGACCGCGTGGTCGCCGCCTTCTTCCAGCGTTGGCTTGCGGGACCGATCGGGCCGGAGGCGCGGGCGTCGGCACTGGGTGCGGGCTATCGCGGCATGCTTGCCGAATATGTGGTACTCGGCGAGGCGGGACTCTTGCCCGTGCCGGCCCACCTCTCCTTCGCGGAGGCCGCCTGCCTGCCCTGCGCCGGCGTCACCGCCTGGCACGCCCTTGAGGCGGACGAGCCGGCAGGCCTCGGCGCGACCGTGGTCACGCAAGGCACGGGCGGGGTCTCGATCTTCGCGCTGCAGTTCGCCAAGCTGAGGGGCTGCCGCGTGATCGCGACCTCGAGCCGCGACGAGCGCTGCCAGCGCCTCGAGGGCCTCGGCGCCGATGCGACGATCAACTACCGCACGAGCCCCGCGTGGGACGAGCGCGTGCTCGAGCTCACCCAGGGCCTGGGTGCGGACCGCATCGTCGAGGTCGGCGGTGCGGGCACCCTGCAGCGCTCGCTCCGCGCCCTCCGGCCGGGCGGCCTCATTGCCGTCATCGGCGTGCTTTCGGGCAAGGGCGCCTCCTTCGATCCCATGCCCATCATCATGAAGAGTGCCAGGCTTTACGGCATCAGCGTCGGCTCCAAGGAGATGTTCGAGGCGATGAACCGCACCATCGAAGCACACCGCCTCCATCCGGTGATCGACCGCAGCTTCCCCTTTGCCGAGCTCCACGCCGCCCTCCGCCACATGGAGGCGGGCGCGCATTTCGGGAAGATTTGCGTGGCGCTTTGAGGCGCCCTTCCCGGCGCTTGACCGAGAGGCAATCATTGCCTATTTCGATCAGCGAGGCGAAGCCGCCACGCCAGCGTTTTGCGGGCCGAATGGGTGCGTCTCAATCGGAGGGTTTGAGCGTGGCTACCGGTACGCCGAATATAAGCGCGGTTCGCGCCGACAAAGCTCGCCGCCTGGTCGTCACCTGGAAGGGCGGGGCTGAAAGCGTCGTCGATCTATCGAAGCACTTGGCGCACTACGCGATATTTGCCCCACTCCTCCGCGGCGACAAGCTATTCCACGCGGTCGAGGTTGGCGAGTGGGGCTGGTGCGCCCATTGGTCGCCCGATTTGGAGATCTCCTCGGACACGCTCAGGCGCCTGGCATTGGAACAGGGAAGCGCCTGGCTGCGCGCATGGCGCAAGGCACGCCGGCTGACCCAGAGCGAGGCGGCAAGGGCGTTGGGCGTGAGCCCGCGCATGTGGCGCTATTATGAGGCAGGCTCGCACCTCCTGCCTAAGACCGTGCGACTTGCCTCAATCGGTTTCGACGCCCAGGCGCGCGCCGCGTGAGGCACTACCCCGCGCCCGCTCTTGCAATCGTCGCTACCCGGCTGACAATATGACGGCTGGTGCCAGCGTTGGGGCGCGCGGTCATTTGCAGCTGCCGTGGCACGTAATGGATCACGTGTTCCAGAACCGCGCCCCCGCCCGCATGCTGCAGCGCGCGCCCGGCCTTGCTCTTGCCCCCGAATCGCGCTACCTAGACCGCCCCTAGTGCCGGCCCGGCAGGTAAGCACAGAGAGCGCCGCAGCGGCCGCGGCCGGGCCTTTCAGGAGAGAAATCCGATGGCAAGGAACAGGATCGCCCTCGTCGGCGCCGGCCAGATTGGCGGCACCTTGGCGCTGTTGGCCGGCTTGAAGGAGCTCGGCGACGTGGTGCTGGTGGACATCCCCCAGGTCGAGGGCATGCCCCAGGGCAAGGCCCTCGACATCGCCCAGGCCTCTCCCATCGAGGGCTTCGATGCGGTGTACGCCGGCTCGACCGACTATGGCGCGGTCGCGGGTGCCGACGTGGTGATCGTGACCGCGGGTGTCGCGCGCAAGCCCGGCATGAGCCGCGACGACCTCATCGGCATCAACGCCGGCGTCATGCAGACGGTCGGCGCCGCCATCAAGAAGCATGCGCCCGGGGCCTTCGTCATCGTCATCACCAATCCCCTCGACGCCATGGTGTGGGCGATGCGCGAGGTGACCGGCTTCCCCTCGAAGCGCGTCGTCGGCATGGCGGGCGTGCTCGACTCGGCGCGCTTGCGCACCTTCATCGCCCAGGAGCTCAAGGTCTCGGTCGAGGACGTGACCGCCTTCGTGCTCGGCGGGCACGGCGACACCATGGTGCCGCTCGTGCGCTACTCGACGGTCGCGGGCATTCCGCTGCCGGACCTCGTCAAGATGGGCTGGCTCAGCCAAGAGCGGCTCGACAAGATCGTGCAGCGCACGCGCGACGGCGGCGCCGAGATCATCGCTCTCTTGAAGACGGGCTCGGCCTTCTACGCGCCCGCTGCCTCCGCCATCTCCATGGCCGAGTCCTACCTCAAGGACAAGAAGCGCCTGCTGCCCTGCGCCGCCATGCTCGACGGCCAATATGGCGTCAAGGGACTCTATGTCGGCGTGCCGGTGGTGATCGGCTCGGGCGGGGTCGAGCGCATCGTCGAGATCGAGCTGAGCAAGACCGAGCGCGAGATGTTCGACAAGTCGGTCGCCGCGGTCAGGGGGCTGGTCGAGGCCACCAAGGGCCTCATGAGCAAGAGTGCCAAGGAGGCGGCCGCCAAGGCGTGAGCGCCTTGGTGCGCAAGGGCAAGCGCCGCAGCAAGCAAGAGCAAGAGAAGCAAGGCCGGGGGAAGCCGAGATGAACATCCACGAATACCAGGCCAAGGCGCTGCTTGCCAAATATGGCGTCGCGGTGCCCAAGGGCGGGGTCGCCTACACCGCCGCCGAGGCCGAGCAGGTGGCGAAGGAGCTCGGCGGGCCTGTCTGGGTGGTCAAGGCCCAGATCCATGCGGGCGGACGCGGCAAGGGCGGCGGCGTCAAGCTCGTCAAGTCGGTCGAGGAGGTGCGCGAGACCGCCAGGAAGATGATCGGCATGACGCTCGTCACCCATCAGACCGGACGAGAGGGCAAGGCGGTGAAGCGCGTCTATATCGAGGAGGGCTGCGACATCAAGCGCGAGCTCTATCTCGGCATGCTGATCGACCGTACCACCTCCCGGGTCACCCTCATGGCCTCGACCGAGGGCGGGGTGGAGATCGAGGAGGTGGCGGCGAGATCGCCCGAGAAGATCCTTCGCGTGGCGGTCGATCCGGTGGTGGGGCTGCAGCCCTTCTATGCGCGCAAGATCGCCTTCGGCCTCGGCCTCGTCGGCCAGGAGGTCGCGTCTGCGGTCAAGTTCCTCTCCGGCATGTACAACGCCTTCGTCGGCCTCGATGCCAGCCTCGTCGAGATCAATCCTCTGGTGATCACGGGGACAGGCGAGGTCGTGGCCCTCGATGCCAAGATGAACTTCGACGACAACGCGCTCTTCCGTCATCGCGACGTCGCCGATCTGCGCGACGAGGACGAGGAGGACCCGACCGAGCGCGAGGCCTCGCGCCACGACCTCAACTACGTCAAGCTCGACGGCAACATCGGCTGCATGGTGAACGGCGCCGGGCTCGCCATGGCGACGATGGACATCATCAAGCTCTACGGCGGCGAGCCGGCCAACTTCCTCGATGTCGGCGGGGGTGCTACCAAGGAGCGCGTCACCACCGCCTTCAAGCTGATCCTCTCCGACGCCCACGTCGAGGGCATCCTCGTCAATATCTTCGGCGGCATCATGCGCTGCGACGTGATCGCGGAGGGAGTCGTCGCGGCCGCGCGCGAGGTGAGCCTCCACGTGCCGCTCGTCGTCCGCCTCGAGGGCACCAACGTGGAGCTCGGCAAGAAGATCCTCGTTCAGTCGGGTCTCCCCATCGTCTCCGCCGACAACCTCGCCGACGCCGCCGAGAAGGTGGTGAAGGCCGTCAAGGAGGCGTGAGCATGGCCGTGCTCGTCGACAAGAACACCAAGGTGATCTGCCAGGGCTTCACCGGAGCCCAGGGCACCTTCCATTCCGAGCAGGCGATCGCCTACGGAACGCAGATGGTTGGCGGGATCACGCCCGGCAAAGGCGGGACGCGGCATCTCGACCTCCCGGTCTTCGACACCGTCGCCGACGCGGTCGCCAAGACCGCTGCCAACGCCTCCGTCATCTTCGTGCCGCCGCCCTTTGCCGCGGACGCCATCCTCGAGGCGGTGGATGCCGGGCTGCCGCTCGTCGTCTGCATCACGGAGGGCATCCCGGTCGCCGACATGGTGCGCGTGAAGCGCGCGCTCGACGGCACGAAATCGCGCCTCATCGGCCCCAACTGCCCCGGCATCATCACGCCCGACGAATGCAAGATCGGCATTATGCCGGGCCACATCCACAAGCGCGGCAAGATCGGCATCGTCTCGCGCTCGGGCACGCTCACCTACGAGGCGGTGGCGCAGACGACCGCCGCCGGCCTCGGCCAGTCGACCTGCATCGGCATCGGCGGCGATCCGGTCAACGGCACCAACTTCGTCGACTGTCTCGAGCTCTTCCTCGCCGATCGTGAGACCCAAGGCATCGTCATGATCGGCGAGATCGGCGGCTCGGCCGAGGAGGAGGCGGCGGCCTTCTTGAAGCGTAGCAGGACGAAGAAGCCGGTCGTCGGCTTCATCGCCGGCGTCACGGCCCCGCCTGGGCGGCGCATGGGCCATGCCGGCGCCATCATCTCGGGCGGCAAAGGCAAGGCCGGCGACAAGATCGAGGCGATGCGGAGTGCTGGCATCACCGTCGCGGATTCGCCAGCGGCACTCGGCAGCACCATGCGCAAAGCCTTGTCGGCGTAATATATATATCATGCGGAGGGGCGGGCGGCATCCGGGGCCGGCTCTGCCTCCGCCGCGAGGGCATCGCCCCCGCGACCCGAGCCTCTCCTCCTCATGGGGACGAGCTGAAAGCAGAGCATCATGAGCAAGCGCCTCGAAGACGAACGACGCTCCTTTCTCTTCGGCTCGAACGCGGACTTCATCGCCGAGCTCCAGGGGCGTTTCCTCGCGGATCCGGCGAGCGTGGACCCAAGCTGGCAGCGCTTCTTCGGCGATCTCCACGACGACGCGTCGAGCGTACTCGGCGAGGTGAGAGGGGCGAGCTGGGCGCCGCGTCCGAGCCTCATCGCAGGTGCTGCGGCTCGCGCGCCGGCAACCGCTGTCGGGCCCGCGGCCGGGAATGGCGAGGGTGCCGCCCCGCGCGAGCTCGGCGCCGACCACGTCCGGCAGGCCCAGCTCGACTCGATCCGCGCCATCATGATGATCCGCGCCTATCGCGTGCGCGGCCACCTGATCGCCAAGCTCGACCCCTTGGGCCTCGAGAAGCGCGAGTATCATCCGGAGCTCGACTACAAGAGCTACGGCTTCACCGACGACGACCTCGATCGTCCGATCTTCATCGACAACGTGCTCGGGCTCGAGAGCGCGCCCTTGCGCGAGATCGTGAAGCGCGTGCGCGAGACCTATTGCGGCGCGGTCGGCGTCGAGTACATGCATATGCAGGATCCCGCTCAAAAGCTCTGGATCCAGGAGCGCATCGAGGGCCATAACCGCACCGAGTTCACCAGCAAGGGCAAGCAGGCGATCCTCGAGCGTCTCACGGTCGCCGAGACCTTCGAGCGCTTTCTCGACAAGAAGTTCACCGGCACCAAGCGCTTCGGCCTCGACGGCGCCGAGACGCTCATTCCCGCACTCGAGCAGATCATCAAGGTGGGCGGCAAGCTCGGCATCGAGGAAATCGTGATCGGCATGCCGCACCGCGGCCGGCTCAACGTGCTCGCCAACGTGATGAGCAAGCCCTTTACCGCGATCTTCGCCGAGTTCGAGGGCAACGCGCCCACACCCGAGGACGTGCAGGGCTCGGGCGACGTGAAGTACCATCTCGGCACCTCCTCCGATCGCGAGTTCGACGGCAAGAACGTCCACCTCTCGCTTCTCGCCAACCCCTCGCACCTCGAGGCGGTCGATCCCGTGGTGCTCGGCAAGGCGCGCGCCAAGCAGCGCCTGCGCGGCGACGTCGATCGCTCCAAGGTGATGGGGCTCATAATGCACGGCGATGCCGCGTTTGCGGGGCAGGGGATCGTGGCGGAGACCTTCGAGCTCTCCGAGCTCTACGACTACCGGATCGGCGGCACCATCCACTTCGTCGTCAACAACCAGATCGGCTTCACCACCAACCCCTCGAGCGCGCGCACGGGCGCTTATTGCTCCGACATGGCGAAGGTGGTGCAGGCGCCCATCTTCCACGTGAACGGCGACGACCCCGAGGCCGTCGTCCACGTCGCCCGCATCGCCACCGAGTTCCGCCAGCGCTTCAAGCGCGACGTGGTGGTGGACATGTTCTGCTACCGCCGGCACGGCCACAACGAGATCGACGAGCCGGCCTTCACCCAGCCGCGCATGTACCGCAAGATCGCGCAGCAGCCGACGACGCGGCAGCTCTATGCCGAGAAGCTGGTCCAGGAGGGCGAGGTCGCCGCCGACGCGGCCCAGAAGATGGTGAGCGAGTTCAGCGCGCGGCTCGAGCGCGACTTCGAGGCGGCCAAGGGCTACCGCGTCAACAAGGCCGATTGGCTCGAGGGCGCTTGGACCGGCTTCGAGGTGGCGCGCGGCGAGGCGCGCCGGGGCGAGACCGCCGTCGAGCTCGAGCGCCTGCGCGAGATCGGCCTCAAGCTGTGCTCGTATCCCGCGGGCTTCAACGTCAACCGCAAGCTCGCGCGCTTGCTCGAGCAGAAGCGCAAGCTGATCGAGAGCGGCGAGGGCATCGACTGGGCCACCGCCGAGGCGCTCGCCTTCGGCTCGCTCGTCGTCGAAGGCACGACGGTGCGGCTCGCGGGCCAGGATTCGGGGCGCGGCACCTTCTCCCAACGCCATGCGGTGCTGGTCGATCAGGAGAGCGAGGAGAAATACGTGCCGCTCGCCAATCTTTCGTCGGACCAGGCCCGCTTCAGGGTGATCGACAGCCCGCTCGCCGAGGCCTCGGCACTCGGCTTCGAGTACGGCTACTCGGTCGCCGACCCGCGCACGCTCGTGCTGTGGGAGGCGCAGTTCGGCGACTTCGCCGACGGCGCCCAATCGATCATCGACGAGTTCATCGCTGCCGGCGAGAGCAAGTGGCTGCGCATGTCGGGCCTCGTCATGCTGCTCCCTCACGGCTACGAGGGCCAGGGCCCCGACCACAGCTCGGCCCGCCTCGAGCGCTATCTCCAGCTTTGCGCCGAGGACAATCTGCAGGTGGTGAACTGCACCACGCCCGCGCAATATTTCCACGTGTTGCGGCGCCAGATACGGCGGAACTTCCGCAAGCCGCTCATCGTGATGACGCCCAAGTCGCTGCTCCGCCACAAGCTCGCAGTCTCCAAGCTCGCGGACATGGGGCCGGGCACGAGCTTCCACCGTCTCTACTACGACTGGGCGCCCCGCGTACCCGACCACCAGGTCGCGCGCGTCGTCCTGTGCTCGGGCAAGGTTTATTACGACCTGCTGGAAGAGCTCGAGAAGCGCAAGCTCAAGGAGATCTATCTCCTCCGGCTCGAGCAGCTCTATCCCTGTCCGCTTCACTCGCTCTCGGTCGAGCTGGCGCGCTTCAAGCAGGCCGAGTTCGTGTGGTGCCAGGAGGAATCGAGGAACATGGGCGCCTGGTTCTTCGTGGAGCCGCGGCTGGAGCAGGTCCTGGTCTCGATCGGCGCCGCGCGGCCGCGCCCGAGATACGCGGGACGCGCGGACTCCGCCTCCCCGGCGAGCGGCCATTATGCGCGCCACCTGCAGGAGCAGAGGAAGCTGGTCGACGAGGCGCTCTCGCTTTAGCGGAAGAGATCGGGCGAGGAGGGTGAGGACCCTATGGCGACAAATATCGTGGTACCGCAGCTCGGCGAGTCGGTGAGCGAGGCGACCGTCTCGAAATGGCTCAAGCGCGTGGGCGAGGCGGTCGCCGCGGACGACCCGCTCGTCGAGCTCGAGACCGACAAGGTGACGCTCGAGGTGCCTTCGCCCGTGTCGGGCACGCTCGGCGAGATCATAGCCCCCGCGGGCAGCACGGTTGCGGTCGGCGCCACCTTGGCAGTGGTGGAGGCGGGAGGTACCGCCGCAACGCGAGCGCCGGCGCCCCCCAAGAGCGCCCCCACGGTTGCCGCGCCAGCGAAGCCGGCGGCGGCAGCACCCGCGGTCGAGGAGGCGCTGTCGCCCGCCGTGCGCAAGCTCCTCGAGGAGAACGCGCTCGAGCCGGCCCAGATTCCCGCTTCGGGCAAGGACGGCCGGCTCACCAAGGGCGACGTGCTCGCCTACCTCGAGAGCCGCGCGAAGCCGGCGGCAGCGGCGCCCGCCGCAGCCGCCGCGACACCTCCACGTGAGCCCGCTCCGGCGCCTCAGCCCGCTCCAGCACCTCGGCCCGCTCCGGCCCCGGCGCCCGCTGCGGCAGCGCCGCCGGCCGCACGGCCGGCAATAGAGGCGGGCGCGCGCGAGGAGCGCGTGCGCATGTCGCGGCTGCGCCGCACCATCGCTCTACGCCTCAAGGAGGCGCAGAACAACGCCGCCATGCTGACCACCTTCAACGAGGCGGACATGTCGGCGGTCTTGGCACTCAGGAGCCGTTACCGCGACAGCTTCGAGAAGAAGCACGGCGTGCGTCTCGGCTTCATGTCCTTTTTCGTCAAGGCCTGCGTGGTCGGCCTCAAGGAGCTGCCCTCGGTCAACGCGCAGATCGACGGCGAGGACATCGTCTACAAGAACCATTACGATTTCGGCGTCGCCATCGGCAGCGGCCAGGGCCTGGTGGTCCCCGTGGTGCGCGACGTGGACAGGAAATCCTTCGCCGAGATCGAGAAGGAGATCGGTGCCCTCGGCCAGCGCGCGCGCGAGGGCAAGCTCGCGATCGAGGAGCTGACCGGGGGCACCTTCACGATCACCAATGGCGGCATCTACGGCTCGCTCATGTCGACGCCGATCATCAATCCGCCGCAAAGCGCCATTCTCGGCATGCACAAGATCCAGGAGCGGCCGGTGGCGAGCGAGGGCAAGATCGAGATCCGGCCGATGATGTATCTCGCCGTCTCCTACGATCACCGCGTCATCGACGGCCGCGAGGCGGTCAGCTTCCTCGTGCGCGTGAAGGAGTGCATCGAGGCGCCCGAGCGCATGCTCATCGAGATGTGAGGGTACCCCCCTCCCTACCCTCCCCCTTGTACAGACCGGGGACATGGGTGACAGCCGTTCGGAGACATGGGTGACACTTGTACGACCAGGGTTGGTTGTACGGGGGATCATTCGATGCCGTGGCGGGAGTTGTCGATCATGGATCAGCGGGAAGAGTTTGTGAGATTG
>DATNIJ010000011.1:0-16740 GCA_035604475.1 Alphaproteobacteria bacterium | reverse complement strand
CCGCCCGTGCGCTCCTTGAACTCGTCCTTGGCACCCTTGAGCGCATCGGGCCGGGTATAGAGGTCGAGGAAGGTCGCGGCCATCGTCTTGGCGCCGAGCAGAATGCCCGGATCGATCGCGGGCGGAAAGCCGCCGAGCGCGTTCGTGGCCCAGGCAGGATACTCGTAGCCCGCACTCGGCGGCCGCAGGCGCGGCCGCATGGTGAAGACGCGCACGGTCGGCGCGTGCCAGGTGTAATCGACGTAATCGTCCGAGGTGAAGCACTTCTGCCACTCCGGCAGCGCGCGCCGCAGCCGCGCCTCGTACTCCTTGGGCGGCATAAGCCGCTCGGCATCCTCGAGGAAGGGGTTCTCCATCGCCTGCAGGCCTAGATTGACCTGGATCTCCCGCGCGAAGGCGCGCGCCTTCTCGTCGAACTTGGGTGCTCCCACCAGCTCCATGTTCTGGAAGGTGAGGTCCGCCATCGCATGGTTGGCGAGCCCGACGCGAGTCTTGGTGACCCAGCGCACCGAGGCCTGGCAGCCGGTCGTCGCGGCGGCGTGGCGCGCGTTGTTCTCGAGCACCTGGTAGATCTGCTGCTGGATGCCGAGGTCGGGCGAGCGCCAGGCATATTGGATCTGGCTGAAGCGCGGCGGCAGGTTGTCCGACGTCGCATCGCCCGCCACCAAGACGAACTCGTTGAGCGTCCAGGTGCCCGTGTGCGGGAACATCGCCTCCTTGGTGTATTTCGTCATCGTGTACATGAGGCAGAGCGCGTCGATCGCACCCGGGCAGCGCGCCGCCGCGTGCGAGGTGTGACCCCACGGCACCAGGCTCTTGTCGATCCAGCTCTCGGGCTTGAGCGTCTCGAAGGTGATGACGACGCTCCAGTAGGAGCCGCAGTGGGTGTCCCAGATGGCGGTGTTGCCGAAGTGCGGGTGATAGGAGATGAAGGCGTCGCTGCCGTCGAAATAGCCCTTGGCCGCATGCACCGGCTTCGAGCCGCACACCTTCTCGGCCGGCTCGCCGAACATCTTGAGCGTGCCCTTGATCTTGAACTTCTCCATCGCCGCCTTGGTCGCGAGCACGCCCGCGAGCGCCACGGTGCCGAGTGCGGAATGGGGGTCCGTATGGCCCGCCGCCCACGGGTGCAGTCCCGCGCGCGGCGCCTGATGAGACACCACCTGCTGCGAATTGCCCGGCACCGCGTCGTATTCGGCGTAGGTGCCGAGCACGGGCCCGCCCTTGCCCCAGCTCGCCGCGAACGCCGTCGGCATCTCGCCCGAGCCCTCCTCGACGCTGAAGCCCTCGGCGCGCAGAAGATCGCAATAGGCCTTGGCCGACTTGTACTCGCGCCAGGCCGGCTCGGCGTAGTTCCAGATCTTCACGTGCCAGTCGGAGAAGCGCTTGGCATTCTCCTGGAGCCAATCGATCGCGTACTGCTTCTCCTTATAAACATTGGTCATCTTCTATTCCTCCCTTGGGGGGCGAAAGTGTGGCGCGGGCGTGCCGCGGTTCGGAGCGGAAGTCTACATGCAGAGGTGGTATTCCGGCTCGAGCTTGCTGAGCACCTCCGCCCCGCGCTCGCTAACGGCGACCGTATGGCCGAGCGACATCGCGAGGTCGTGCCGCGCATCGACCAGGATGGCGTGCAGGAAGAGCACCATGCCCGGCCGCATCGGGGTCGGGTTGCCGGAGTAGATCATGGGCGGAACGTCCATCCAGGACGGCCTGAAGGTGGCGCCGAGCGAATAGCCGCAGGCGGCAAGCCTTGCCTCCCCGAAGCCGGCCTTGTCGAAGACGCGGCGGTGGGCATCGTCGATCTCGCCGAGCGGACGGCCGGGGCGTGCGGCCCCGGTCATCGCAGCTAAGGCCTCGCGCGTCGCTTGGTACATTTCGCGCTGCCGCGGCTTGTCTTTGCCGATCGCGACCGTGCGCATCAGGCAGGCGCAGTAGTGGCGATAGCTGGCGGCGAATTCGAGAGTGAGCTGATCGACCGGGTCGAGCGTGCGGTAGCCGGTCGAGCTGCGCACGAGGAGCGCCCTCTCGCCCGAGCCGAGCACGGGACCGGAGGGTGGGGGGTCGCCCCCACCCGCGAGAATCGCGGCGGCCCCCGCGGCGGCAATCGCACCCTCGAACGCGCCTGGTCCCGCGGCACCCAGCATGGCGACGAGCGCCTCATCTGCGAGGCTCGCCGCCTTGCGCACGTAGGCGAGCTCGGCCGCGGACTTCGTCAGCCTGAGGCCGCGCACGAGGTTGGAGGCGTCGACCAGCTCGCACCAGCCCTCGAGCCTCAGGCGCACGCGCTCGTGATTGAAGCCGGTGAGCCCGAAGGTGTTGAGCTCGATGCCGGTGCGGCTTCCCTTGAGCCCCTTCTCCGCGAGGATGTCCTTGAGCTCGCGCGTCGGGTCGGCACCCTCCTCGTCATACCAGATGCGCACGTCCTCGACGACGGAAGTGCGCCGCGCCTGCTCGAGATCGGGCCGGCGGGTGAGCAAGGTGATCGGCCCCTCGGCCGCGGTGAGCACCGCGCATTGGAAGAAGACGAAGCCGCTCGAGTCGAAGCCGGTCAGGTAATAATGGCTCTCCTGCGCGAAGATCAGCAGTGCTGCAAGATCGGCCTCGCGCAACGCCGCGCGCGCGCGCGAGATGCGCGCCGCGAACTCGCTCCTCTCGAAGTGAAGTGCCATCTCCCACGCCTTGCCGCGGCCCCCTCACCCTCCCGCGGCTTGCCGCCTTCTTAAGAGAGCAGGAAGCTCGCCCAGCGCGAGATCACCTTGTCGCGGTTGTCCGCCCACCATTGCGAATTATAGATGTAGAGCTGCTTCTTGATCTCGGGCGAGGTGGGCAGGACCTTGAGCCGCTCCGCCGGCAGGTAATCGACGGCCTTGTTGTTGACGAAGCCGTAAGGGATCAGCATCGAGAGGCGCGCTTGCGAGAGGGGAAGCGTGATGAAGGCGGTGAACTTCATCGCGTTCTCCTTGTTCGTGGCGCCCTTGGGCACGCCCCACACGTCGGTGCGCAAGGCGCCCTGGCGCCAGGAGATGTCGACGGGCGCCCCCTTGGCCTGAATGGCGGCGATGCGGCCGTTCCAGGCGATCCCCATCGTCACTTCCTTGTCGTTCAGGAGCTGCGCCGGAATCGCACCCGCCTCCCACCACTTGACCACCGCGGGTTTGATCTTGGCGAGGCTGGCATAGGCTTTGTCGATGTCGATGGGGTAGACCTTGTCCATGGCGACCCCTGTCGCCATGGTCGCCGATTCGAGGTCGGGTGCCAACCCGCCCGAGCCCGCCGGGCTGGTGCGCCCGCCGGGGAATTTCTTGGTGTCCCAGAAATCCGCCCAGCCGTCGGGCTTAGCACCCTGGAAGGCATCCGTGCGATAGGCGCAAACCTGGGCATAGGGGAGCATGGCGAGCGAGTATTTGTAGCGGAACGGCGCATCGATGTTGGCGCTGTCGACGAGCGAATAGTCGATCGGCTCCCAATAATCGCCTTTGCGCTCGAGGTTGATGATGTCGGCGACGTCGAACTCGGCCACGTCCCATTCGACGTTCTTGGTGTCGACCATGGCCTTGACCTTCGCCACGTTGGGCCCTTCGGCCTCGATCACCTTGATGCCCGAGAGCCGCTCGAAGGGCTCGAAGTAGGCCTTGCGCTGGGCCTGCTGGAAGGCGCCGCCGTAGGAGCAGACGCGCACGCTGCCCTTGCCCTTGAGCTTCTCGGGGATCGTCTTGATCTCCGGCAGCATGACCGCCTCATCGGCGGCGAGTGCGGGCGGCCCGGCGAAGACGCGGCCGAGCCCGGCAAGGGCACCGGCACCGAGTGCCACCTGCCCGGCCGAGCGCAGGAATTCGCGGCGGCCCCATTCCATCGCCTGCGGAGACTTGACCGCGAGCGACAGCAGATGATGCACGAAGTCCCGATCTTCACGCATGGTTCTTCTCCCTTATCTGACCTCACGCGTCCCCGAATCTTGCGCTGCCTCGCGGGCAATCCTGCTGCTGCGCTCGGAGACGAGTCAATAGGATTCCCCTCCCTAGCTGCCCACGGCGACGCCTCGAGAGGTGCGCAAGCGCTCGGAGCGGCGGCGCAAGAGCTCGGCGGTGAGGAAGAGGATACCGGTGAATAGAATGAGCAGAGTGGAGACCGCGGCGATGGTGGGATCGATCTCGAAGCGGATGCTCTGCCACATCTTGCGCGGCAGCGTCACCGCCGTCGAGCCCGAGACGAAGAGCGCCACGATCAGCTCGTCGAAGGAGGAGATGAAGGCGAAGACCGCGCCCGCGAGCACGCCGGGCCGGATGATCGGGAGCATGACCTGCCAGAAGGCACGCCACGGCGTGGCCCCGAGATTGAGCGCTGCCTGCTCGAGCCGCAGGTCGAAGCCATAGAGCGTCGCGGAGACGTTGATGACGACGAAGGGGACCGCGAGTGCCGTGTGCGCGAGGATCAGGGCGAGCGGATTTCCCACGAGCCCGATGCGCGCGTAGAAGAAATAGACTCCGATCGCCACGATGATGACGGGTGCTATCAACGGCGAAAGAATGAAGGCGTTGATCGCCTTCCTGCCCGGAAAGCGCCCGCGCACCAGCCCGATCGCGGCCGGCGTGCCGAGGCAGGTCGCCAGCACCATGACGGTGGCGCCGATCCAGATGCTGAGCCAGGCGGCATCCAGCCAATCCGCGCGGCCGAAGAAGTTGCGGTACCACTGCAGGCTGAAGCCCGGCGGCGGGAAGCTCAGATAGAGTGCCGAGGAGAGCGAGAGCGGAATGATGACGAGGATCGGGAAGATCAGATAGAAGAGGACCATGGCGACGAACGCGCCGAGCCACGGCGGTATGCGGCGCCGCGCAGCCATGGGCTTGAGCCGGCGCCTCATCTCCCGGCACCTCCGAGAGCGCGCTCGACCGCCAGCGTGCGCACGAAGACCGCGAAGACGATGAGGGCCGCCGCGAGCAGCATCACCGCGAGGGCCGAGGCGAAGGGCCAGTTCAAGAGATCGACCTGCTGCTGGATGAGCACGGCGATCATGAGGTCCCGGGGCCCGCCGACAAGTGCGGGCGTGATGAAGAAGCCGAGTGCGAGGATGAAGACGAGGAGGCAGCCCGCCGAGATGCCGGGGAGCGAGAGCGGCAGCACGACTTGGCGGAAGACGCCGAGCGGCCTGGCGCCGAGGCCCTCGGCCGCGCGCAGGAGGTTCTCGTCGAGCCCGCGCATCACGCCGTAGAGGGGCAGGATCATGAACGGCAGCAGCACGTGCACCATGGCGACATAGACCGCGAAAGTCGTATTGAGGAGGCGCAGCGGCTCCTCGATCACCCCGAGCCAAAGCAGGAACTGATTGACGATACCCTCGCGGCCGAGCAGCACCATCCAGGCGTAGGTGCGAACGAGAATGCTGCTCCAGAAGGGGACGAGCACGAGGATCATGAGCAGGTTCGACTTCGAGCGCTCGACGCGCGCCAGAACGTAGGCGACGGGATAGCCGAGCACGAGGCAGGCCGCGGTCACGACGAGGCCGATGCGCAGCGTGAGCCAAAGCACCTGAAGGTAGACCGGCTGCGCGAAGATCTGCGCGAAATTGTCGGCGGTCCAATGCGGCTCGTGCACGCTGCGCAACATCATCGACGCGACCGGATAGGCGTAGAACACGCCGAGATAGAGGAGGAGCGGCAGCACGAGCGCGAAGGCACTGAGCTCCCTCCGGCTGCGATGGGCGGCGGCGCGCCGGGCGTTCTCGAGCGCGGAAGCCATTGCCTCCCTTTCCCTAGCTCCGCCGGAGCGGCAGTGCTAGGCACCCTCCCCCTACTCCCCGCCGCTCCAGCGCATTGAGGATAGCGCCGCCGGCCTCGGCGTCAATCGGGTGGCTCGGCCGCCGCATTTACGGGTGACGCTGCCGCGGAAGTTCGTCTATTGTTGCGGAAAACAGCGAAGCGGGACAGGCCGTAGCGTGGAGACCTCGAAGTCCAATCCGGGTGCTAGGGCCGTGTCGGGTGCCGCGGTCGTGCTCGACCGCCTCGACAAGCGCTATGGTGCTGTCGCGGCGGTCAGCGACTTGAGCCTCGCGATGGAGCCGGGCGAGTTCATCACGCTCTTGGGGCCGAGCGGCTCGGGCAAGACGACGACGCTCATGATGATCGCCGGCTTCGAGTTCCCGACGAGCGGCGAGATTTACATCGACGCGCAGCCGATCGTTCACACTCCGCCCTATCGCCGCAACATCGGCATGGTCTTCCAGAACTATGCGCTCTTTCCGCACATGACGGTCAAGGAGAACGTCGGCTTCGCGCTTAGGCAGCGCGGCGTCGACAAGCAGGCGATCGCGGGCCGCGTGGCCGAGGTGCTCGAGACCGTGCAGCTCGCCGGACTCGAGACGCGCTATCCGCAGCAGCTCTCGGGCGGCCAGCAGCAGCGCGTGGCGCTTGCGCGCGCCATCATCTTCAATCCGCGCGTGCTCCTCATGGACGAGCCGTTGAGCGCCCTCGACAAGCAACTGCGCGAGGACCTCCAACTCGAGATCAAGCGCCTCCACCGCCAGCTCGGCATCACCTTCATCTACGTCACGCACGACCAGCGCGAGGCGCTGGTGATGTCCGACCGCATCGCCGTGATGAACCTGGGCCGCATCGAGCAGCTCGGCACTCCCGCCGAGCTCTACGACCGCCCGGCCAATCGTTTCGTCGCCGCCTTCGTGGGCGAATCGAACTTCTTCCAGGGCACGGTCGCCGGCAGCGAGGAGAAGGCGCTCGTCGTCAGGCTCGGGAACACGACCGTGCGCGCGGCCGCCGACGGCGCCTTGCCGTTGGGTGCGGCGGTGGTGCTCGCGGTGCGCCCGGAGAAGATGCTCTTCGCGCGGCGAGATGGCGGGCCGCGCGCGCCCGATCTCAACCGCATCTCGGCGGTCGTCCGCGACGTCACCTTCGTCGGCGAGATGCACCGCTACCTGCTCGAGACCGAGTTCGCCCCCACCCTCACCCTCAAGCAGCAGCACCGCTCCGGCATCGAAACGCCCGCGCTTTCGGAATCGGTCGTCATCGAGTGGTCGGTCGAGGACACGCTCGTCGTGTGAGGGGCGGGCTCGAGGACGCTTGCAGCACCACCGCGGGTCCTTCGAGACGCGCCCCTTCGGGGCGCTCCTCAGGATGAGGAGAATCCGCGTTTGGCAGAAAAAATCCACCTCATCCTGAGGAGCGAGCGCAGCGAGCGTCTCGAAGGGCGCACCGCACCCGGTCCGAGGCACTCTTAATCCAGCACGCGGTCGAGGAGCCAGTTGGCGATGTCGTGCACCACCGGCTCGCGGAAGGAGAGCCGGCCGGGCCGGCTCAAGGAGGAGCCAAGGCCGATCTGCTGCAGTTCGGAGATGGCGTTGTCCTCCGGCAGCGACTTGTCCCAGCGGCGGTAGTATTTCTCGACCTTCTCCGCGAAATCGCCGCGCGCGACCGCGGTGCTGGGGAAGCAGGAGCCGATGACCACCTTGGTCCGCTTCGGCCCCAGCGGGAATTCCTGCAGCCACCACATGCAGTCATGGGCGGTCGCGAAAAAGGTGGAGGGGAAGAGCGCTAGGAAGTAAGTGCCTTGCGCCGCCAGGCCTGCGAGCGTGGGAATGGGTGGGAAGGCGCTCGCGCCGTCTTCCGGCAGGAGGGCGATCGTCCCGGCCCCCGGCAGGTGCGTGCCGCGCCAGTCGCCCGTGCTCTCCAGCCTCTCCGTCAGCTGCTTGCCGATCGATTGCTTGTGCACCGTGGGCGTGTGGTAGTCCTCCATCGCGTTCTCGAGATAGATCTTCCAGTTGCAGGCGAGCTCGTATTCGCGCCGGCGCACGCACACCATCTCCCCCATGTTGTAGGAGGCGAGCAGTGCTGGCAGATCGCCGAGCTGCTCGGCGAGGCTGCCGGCACGAGCGTCGAAGTTCACGAAGATGAAGCCCTCCCAGGTCTCGAGGCGGATGGGGAGGAGGCCGTAGTCCTTGCGCTCGAAGTTGACGGTCTCCTCCATGCCCGGTGTCGCGATCAGCTTGCCGTCGAGCCCGTAGGCCCAGCCGTGGTAGGGACAGCTGATCAGAGCGCGGTTGCCGCTGGCCTCGACGAGGCGCGTGCCGCGGTGCCGGCAGGTATTGGCGAAGGCGTGAACTAGGCCCGCCTTGTCGCGCACGATGATGAGGGGCTCGCCGAAGAGGACGAAGCTCATGTAATCCCCCGGCTTCGGCACCTCGTCGACCCGGCCGATGAAGTTCCAGCTCTTCTTGAACACGCGCTCGACCTCGCGCGCGTAGAAGGCTTCCGAGGTGTAGCACCAGGAAGGCAGCGTCTCCGCCTCCAGGTGCGGCAGGCGGACGTTCCTGTAATGCGCCGGATCGAACAGGTTCTCGACCATCCTCGCCTCAGAACTTCGAGAGATAGGCGTCGATCTCCCACTTAGAGACCGTGTTGTGGTAGCTCCACCACTCGCGCTCCTTGAGCTCGACGTAGGCGCGCCGGAGATCGTCGCCGAAGACTTGGCCGGCGAGCGGGTCCGCGGCGAACGCCTCGACCGCCTCGAGAAGCGTGCGCGGCAGGCTCCTGACACCGAGGGCGGCGAGCTCCGCCTCGCTCAGCTCGTACATGTTGACGTCGTTGGGCTCGCCCGGATCGAGCTTCTGCTCGATGCCGTCCAACCCCGCGCCCAGCATCATGGCCGCGGCGAGATAGGGGTTCATCGTCGGATCGACCGCGCGGCACTCGACGCGCGCGCCCGAGAGATAGACGCCCTGGTGGCCCTTGCCTTGGCCCTCCACGTGCGGGCGCAGCATCGGCACGCGCATCATGTGGGTGCGGTTGTTGCCGCCGTAGGAGATGTAGATGGGCGCCCAGGTGTAACCCGTCATCGAGCCGGTCTTGATCAGGCGCTTGTAGGAATTGACCGTCGGGCAGGTGACGGCGACGATGGCGGGCGCATGACGGAGCACGCCGGCGAGGAACTGGTAAGCCGTGCGCGACAGCCCGCAGCCGCGCCGGTCGGAGGCGTCGCCGAACACGTTCCTGCCGGTCACTAAGTCGCTCATCGACATGTTGAAGTGCGCACCGCTCCCCGTGCGGTCGGCGTAGGGCTTGGCCATGAAGGTCGCCTCCCAGCCGCGGCGTCGGGCCGTCTCCTTCATCATCAGGCGCCAAAGCGTGAAGCGGTCGGCCATGGTCAGCACGTCCGCATAGGCGAAGTCGAACTCGAACTGGCTGTTGGCGTCCTCGTGGTCGAAGGAATGCACCTCCCAGCCGAGGCCGTTCATGTAGCCGATCACCTCGTCGAGCCAGGGCATGTTCTCCAGGAGGCCGGTCACGTCATAGGCGGCCTTCGGCAGCACGTCGAGCGCATTGGCCGGGCGCACGGCCTCGCCCTCGCGCCGCACCAGGAAGATCTCGCATTCAACGCCGAGATTGAAGACGAGCCCGTGCCGCGCCAGGCGCTCGATCTGGCGCTTGAGCACGTTGCGCGAGCACATCGGCCACGGCTCCTCGTGATAGCGGAGATTGCCGGGCGCCCAGGCGACCTCCGGCCGCCACGGCAGGATGGTCACGGCATTTGCATCCGGATGGATCGCGAGCTCGTCGTCGTTGGGGGCCTGGCCGAGGCCGTCGAGGGCCGCACCGGTGAAGAGCTCGGAGCCGCGCATCATGCGCTCGAAGTGAGCGATGGGGACGCTTTTCGCCTTGGGAATGCCGTGCACGTCGACGTAAGCGGCAAGACAATATCTCACCCCGCGCTCCTCGAGCCGGCGCTTCTGTGCGGCGAGCGCGCGCTCCCTTGGCGCCTTCCGTCCCGCGCTACCCTTCGCTCTCGGCATTCCGTTCCCCCTCCCTGCCTCGGCGTTTGGTTATCGCATTTCGAGGCCGCCCGCAATCGACGCCAGGCGCGTCAGCGAGGCCACGGAAGGACGCGCGAAAGGTGCATCGGAGAGCGCTAATACTGGTGCTTGGCGCTCACCCGGTTGCTGAGCGCCTTGCCGCGGATGAAGCGCTCCATGTTCTCGAGCACGAGGTCGAGCGTGCGGGGCGTGTAGAGCTCGCGATCGTCCGAGGAGGAGTGCGGGGTGATGATCAGGTTGGGCGTGCGCCACAAGGGCGAGCTCGGCGGCAGCGGCTCGGGGTCGAAGACGTCGAGCACGGCCGCGAGCCGGCCCTTCTCGAGATGGTGCTGCAGAGCGGCGTAGTTGACGAGCTGCGCCCGGCTGTAATTGACGAGCCCGGCCCCCGGCTTCATCAGCGCGAGCTCGCGCCGGCCCAACAGGTGATGGCTCGCCTCGGTATGGGGTGCGCTGACGAGGACGAAGTCCGCGCGCGGCAGCAGCCGCTTGAGCGCCGCCGGCCGATGCATCTCGTCGACGTAACGATGCGGCCGGCCGGAGCGCCTGATGCCGATGACATGGAGTCCGAAGCGCTTCGCCCAGCGCGCGGCCCCGCCGCCGACGTGGCCGACGCCGAGGATCAAGAGACACTTTCCCGCGATCCCGCTGTTGAAGGCGGGCTCCCAGCGCGCGCGGCGCTGGTTGGTGACGATGCGCGGCAGCTGGTTGTTGAGCATGAGGAGCGCCATGACGGTGTATTCGTCGGCCTTGGGCCCGTGCACGCCGCGGCTGTTGGTGAGCACGACACCCCGCGGCAGCCAGTCGAGCGGCATCAAATGATTGACGCCGGCACCATGGGCGTGGATCCAGCGCAAGTTGGGCGCGCGCGCGGCAAGATCGTCGCGCGCGAAGCGCCAGCCGAAGAGCACGTCGGCCGTGCGCATCGCGTTCGCGTAGATGTCGCCGTCGTAGCCGACGGTGATCTTGAGGCGGCCCTTGAGCGACGGATGGCGGGCCAAGGCCTCCTTCACGCGCTTCCGCGAGGCCTCGAACACGGGCCCGAGCTCGCGGTTGTTCTCGATGTGGAGGTGGATCGGGTGCCCACGCGAGGGGCGGCCTGCACGCGTTGCCGTCTTGCCTCCGCGCGACCGCTTCGCGGCCATGGATTTGATTTTTCGCGCAACTTTCATCGTGCGATTTCCTCCTGCTGTTGCAAGTTCGGACAAATTGGTCTAAATTTTCAACTAGTTTAAATAATAGACCAGATGGCAGCAATGATTACGGTAGGGGCCTTCGAGGCCAAGACGCACCTCTCGACCCTGCTCGACCGCGTGGCCGGCGGCGAGGAAGTGATCATAACCAAGCATGGCAAGCCGGTCGCCCGGCTCGTGAGTGCCGAGCACGTCGATCGCGTGCGGATCGACGAGGCGTTCGAGAAGCTCAAGTCGTTGCGCAAGGGAACCACGCTCGGCGGGCTATCCTGGAAGGCGCTCAGGGACGAGGGGCGCCGGTGAGCCTCGTCGTCGATTCGTCGATCGCGCTCAGCTGGTGTTTCGAGGACGAGGCCTCTCCTGAGACGGATGCTCTCTTCGAGCGCGTGCGCGATCATGGTGCGGTCGTGCCCGCGCTTTGGCATCTCGAGCTCGGCAACGTCCTCTTGCAGGCGGAGAAACTCAGCCGCATCTCGACCGGCGACGTCGCCACGCGCCTGGAACTGATCGCGGAGCTGCCGATCGCGACCGACCACGAGACGGCGCGGCGCGCGTGGCGCGAGATCCTCACGCTGGCGAGAGCCCAAGGCCTCACGACGTATGATGCGACCTATCTCGAGCTTGCCATTCGTCGTGGCCTTGCGCTGGCGACGAGGGACGATGCGCTCCACGACGCCGCCAAGCGGATGGGGGTGGCGGTGCTTCCCTGAGGACGAAGGAGTCTCGCCGCACCTAGCGGCAACTGCATCGCCTAAGGGTGCTGGACGAGTTGTTCTCCTGTTAAGCCTGCTTTATCTAAGCTGGGCACTATTTAATCCTACAGGAAAAAACTTTAATAACGGCGAGCATGCCTTATCCCTGGAAAGGCTCGTCGACCGTCACGCCATCTAGGCCGCGGCGCCAATATCCCCAAGGTCGCCTTGCCAATTTGAGTCGGCTTTCTTTGCGGCTTCTCTTATTAAAGTAAACATCCTATTGCTTAAATAACGTTTTCCGGTTATGATCGTTGGATGGGCGATATACAACCTACCAGCACACGACTCGGCAGATATGTCGAAACCCAGGCTGGGGGCGAGATGGTGCATGCCTTCGTGCCACCGCCGCTCCCTCCCAATCCACCGATCGACATCCTGAGCCTCCTGCCGAAATTGAGCATCGCCGAGCACGCGCTCGGCCGTCTTGACGGCATCACGGTGCTCCTGCCGCAACCAGAGCTCTTCCTTTACATGTATGTGCGTAAGGAGGCTGTGCTCTCCTCCCAAATAGAAGGGACGCAGTCGACGCTCTCCGACCTTCTCCGCTTCGAGAGCGAAGCCCAAGACGGCCAGCCGATCGACGACATCCGTGAGGTGTCGAATTACGTCGATGCGATGATGTACGGGCTGGAGCGGCTCAAGGAGCTCCCGCTGTCGCTCCGACTGATCCGGGAAATGCACGACCGCCTGCTCCAGAGCGGCCGCGGCGGCACGAAGAATCCCGGCGAGTTCCGCCGCTCACAGAACTGGATCGGCGGTACGCGGCCCGGCAACGCGATATTCGTGCCGCCGCCCGTGGACGAGCTCGGCGCCTGCCTCGACGCCTTCGAGCGCTTCATGCACGAGGAGGAATCCCGTCTGCCGCCGCTGATCAAGGCTGGTCTTCTCCACGTCCAGTTCGAGACCATCCATCCATTTCTGGATGGCAACGGCCGCATCGGCCGTCTTCTGGTGACGCTGTATCTCTGCGTCCATGACGTTCTGCGCAAGCCGCTCCTCTATCTCAGCCTCTATCTGAAGACTCACCGCGCCGATTATTATCGCCTGTTGCAGGAGGTGCGAGAACGCGGCGCCTGGGAGGCGTGGCTCGAATTTTTCCTGGATGGCGTAGCCGAAATTGCCAACCAGGCCTTCGACGCGGCGACACATATTGTGGAGCTGTTCAAGCGCGACCGCGATCACATCGCCGCCGAGATTAGCCAGGTGGGATCAGTCCTGCGGGTCCACGATCTCCTGCAGCAGAATCCCTTCGCCACGTCGAAGGCTCTGGTCAAGCAGACCGGCCTCACGCCGCCGACCGTCAACGCAGCTCTCGCCAACCTCGCTCGGCTTGGGATCGTGGACGAAGTGACGGGCCGGAAACGTGGCCGCGTCTTCGGATACCGCGCTTATCTCGACATTCTGAACGAAGGCACGGCGCCTCTGCCGGCCCGATGACCCATCGTCTCATGCCGACTTCTGCATCGGCTACGCGCGGCAGACCCATCGGAGCGCACGATATGCTGATCGGCGCCCACGCGCGCGCCGAGGGGCTGATCGTCGTGACCAACAATGCGCGCGAGTTCCGGCGTCTGCCGGGCCTGCGCGTCGAGAACTGGGTGTAGTCGACGCGGCTCGGGTCCCCCGGGAACGCAAGGCGGGGTGCGCGAGGCCGTTGCCGCGCGGCTGATAGGAACAGGCGAGCGATAAGGTGATGCTAAGGCGCTTGATGAGGTAGCTTGGCTGGGGCGCCAGGATTCGAACCTGGGATCACGGAACCAAAATCCGTTGCCTTACCACTTGGCCACGCCCCATCAGCAGGGCTACGGTTTAACCCCCAATTGGCGCCCCCGCAACTGCCAGGACCGCGCGCGCGAGCGGCAACGCTGCAGCACTTGCGCGCGCCTCGCGGCGCAAGCGATTGTCCGGCCGCGATACTCCTGTATAGTCGCCGGGCACGACAAGGCTCCGGGAAGGTGCCATGACGAGGGACAAGGACGGGGCTCCGCGAGCGGTGGACGAGGCCAAGGAGGCCGGCGCGCCCTTGGCGGCGTGGCTCGGCGCCAAGGGACAGAAGGCCGAGGTCGAGGCTCCGGCTGCCGCCGAGGCCGCACTCGCCGAGGCCGGCCAACGCGCGGCCGCCGCCGCCGCCGCCGCGGGCATCTCCCGCGAGGCCTGGCTCAGCGAGCTCATCGCGGCCGCGAGTGCCGGGGAGCTGGAGGCACGCGATCGAGCGGGCCGGCAAGAGGGCCCTCCCGCCGAGGGTGCGCCCGCAAGCGCGCGGTCGCCTCGCCGGCCCGGTAGCGAGCGGAATGCCGAGCTCGCCGCACTCGAGGACGAGCTCGAGCGCGCACTGGGGCTGAGTGCTAAGATCAAGCTCGGCCCGTCCCGCGCGCGCGGCACGCTCACGCTCCGCTTCGAACGGCTCGAAGAGCTTCGCACCCTGCTCGAGCGCCTCAAGCGGAGCAGCGATTAGGGGCGCGAGCGGGATTCACGCGATTGACGTTTCTTGCTATGTTCGAGAGGCGCAAGACAAGGATCGGCTGATGGCCTCTCGCACCCCCTTCACGCTCAAGGATCTCGACCCGGCGACGCTTGCCCGCGCCGAAGCGGCCGCCCGCGCCGCCGGCCTCAGCGTCGAGGAATGGGTCACGCGCACCATCCTCAGCAAGACGGGCGGCGGCGAGTCGGCACCTGAGGCCGACGCACCCGCAACCACTGAGCCGCCGGTGCCGGAGCCAGGGCAGCCCAAGCTGCCGCCCGCGGCCAGCGCGCAGGAGCTCGCCGAGCTCAAGCAGGCATTGAGCCGCATCGGGGGCCCCCCCGAGGCCGAGCCCGACCGCGCGGCCGGCGGCGACTTCGACATCCGTCCGGAGGACCGTGACGGTGCCCATGAGCCGGCCATCCACCTCGAGAGGCACGACGCGCCGGAACTGCGCATCGAGCCGGAGCCGAGCGCGCCGGCCGCGGCCGAAGTGGGAGCCGGCAGCGAGGGCAGCGGCAGCCCGGATCAGCTCTCGTCGCTCGGGCGCTCGGCAGCGCTCTCGGCCGAGGAAAGGACGAGCGAGCTCGCGCGTCGCATTCGTCTCGGCGCCGAGCAGCCCATGGAGCCGGCGCGCGCCACCTTGCTGAGCGACAGGCGGCTCAGAGCCTTTGGCCTTGCTGCCGGCGTGCTCGTACTTCTTGTACTTCTTGGCCTTGTCGCCTGGTTTGCTCTCGGCTCGCGGCAAGCGAGCGAGGTGAAGACGGCGACGAGTGCCGAGCCGCGCGCCGCCGCGAGCGAGACGCCGATGGCGAGCCCCGAGCCCGCCAAGCCGGCAACGGCGACAGCCGCAGGCGAACAGGCGGCACCGGCCGCGGCGGCGGCACCGGCCGCGGCGCCGGCACCGGCCCCGCCTGCGGCATCGACAGCACCGGCGGCACCGTCCCAGCCACCCGCCGCGAGTGCCGGCGCAGCGCCCGCGGCAGCTCCGGCGGCTCCTCGGGCAGTAGCACCTGTCGCGAGCACGCCCCCTCCGCTCGCCAAGCCCGCTGTCAAGGCCCCGCCCCAGCTCGCAGCCGTGCCGTCTGCGAGCACAACACGCGCCCAGAGTGCCGAGCCGACACCGCCGGCGGCCAAGCTAGCCCCTGCCGCCAAGGCGGGGGAGCCGGAACGGCGCGGTCCCTACACCATCAAGGACATCGAAAAGCTCGCCAAGGACGGCGATCCGCGCGCAGCCTACGATCTCGCGACCCTCTATGCCCGCGGCGACGAGCTCCCGCGCGACTTCACGCAGGCGGCCCGTTGGTTCCGGCAGGCGGCGACCCAGGGCATCGCCGGCGCCCAATACAATCTGGGCGTTCTTCACGAGCAGGGCCTCGGCGTCGCGAAGAACCTACCCGAGGCGATCCGCTGGTACCTCAAGTCGGCAGAGCAGGGCTACCCGCCGGCCGAGTACAACGTCGGCACCGCCTACGCCGAAGGCAAGGGTGTTACGGCGGACGACGCGGCCGCGCGCCTCTGGTTCACCAAGGCGGCCGAGCAGGGCCTGGCGGTCGCAGCACTCAACCTCGGCGTGCTCTATGAGGACGGGCGCGGTGGCCCGAAGGATCCGGCTGAGGCCATCGTCTGGTACAAGATCGCCATGCGCGGAGGTGCCGCCGCCGCCGAGAAGTACCTCTCGAACTTGAGCGAGAAGATCGACGCGGCGATCGTCGCCGAGGGCTATCGGCGCTATGAGTCGGTCGCCGCCTCGATCCCGACGAAGCCGTCGCTCGAGCCCGAGCGGCGCCCGCCCGAGGCAGTCGAGCGCGCGGCCCGAGAGGCGCCGAAGGCGCGAGCCGAGGCCGCACCGGCCGCCGCTGCGAAGGCGCGCGCGGCTGCGGCACCGCCTGAGCGCGAGCCCGCCGCCAAAGCCCAAGCGAGTGCGGCGGGCGGAGAGCTCGCGCAAATCCAGCGCCTCCTCGAAACGCTCGGCTACGAGCCCGGGCCGGCGGACGGCCAGCTGCGGCAAAAGACAACGGGCGCCATCCGGAACTTCCAGCGCGAGGCCGGGCTCCCGGTCGACGGCCGCCCGACAAGCGAGCTCCTCGATTACATGAAGAAGCTTGCCGGACAGCCGTGAGGCCGCTCGGAATGATGGATACGTGAACACCCCCCCCTCCCTACCCTCCCCCTCAAGGGGGGAGGGGAAAATTTTTCGTCATGCAAGATGCGCTCCCTCCCCCCTTGAGGGGGAGGGTTGGGGTGGGGGGTGACGCTCGAATTTGCGAGAGTTGGCCCTAAGGCGATTCCATTGCTGCGGGCGCAAGCGTCGCGGTATCCGTGACGAGCTGCGCTGGCGCGACCCACCAGCCCGGACGCGCGAGTGCCTGTGCTGCGGCCGCGGCATCGGCCGCTTGGCCGAAGAGCCCGAAGCAGGTGGCGCCACTTCCCGACATGCGCGCGAGCAGGCATCCCGGTTGAGCCCCGAGTGCCGCGAGCACCTCTGCGATTGCGGGGCAGAGGCGCGTGGCGGCC
>DATNIJ010000010.1:0-25359 GCA_035604475.1 Alphaproteobacteria bacterium | reverse complement strand
GCTCGAGATGCGGCGGCGCGACCGGCCGCGCACCTGGGGCCTGTGGGGCCGCTTCGTGCCGATCGTCGGCCGCGAGCTGCGCCTCGAGGTCGCCGAGCGCACGCTCGCCGACGGCACCATCCGCACGCCCGTCGATCCCGCAGAGGTCAAGGCCGCCGCGGCGCGGCTCCTCGAGCTCGGTGCGGAGGCCTGTGCCGTCTTCTTCATCAACGCCTATGCCAACGACGCGAACGAGCGCACAGCACTCGAGGCCGTGAGATCCATATGGCCCAGCGCGCATCTCGTCGCCTCGAGCGAAATCCTGCCGGAGATCCGCGAGTACGAGCGGGCCTCGACCACCGCGCTCAACGCCTATCTTCAACCGGTCGTGGGGCGCTATCTCGAGCGCCTCGAGGCGTCGCTCGCAGGCGACGGCTTCGCCGGAGAGCTATTGATCGTACAGTCGAACGGCGGCGTCATGACCGTCGACACCGCGCGGCGGCTTCCCATCCGCACGGCACTCTCCGGCCCTGCCGCCGGCGTCATTGCGGCGGCCCACATCGCCAAGAGTGCGGGCTTCGAGAACGTGATCACCTGCGACATGGGGGGAACGAGCTTCGACGTCTCGCTCGTCACGCGCGGCGAGAGCTCGCTCGCGGCGCAAACCGCGATAGACTTCGGGCTCGTCGTGCGCACGCCGATGATCGAGATCACCACGATCGGCGCGGGCGGCGGCTCGATCGCCTGGGTCGACCGCGGGGGCATCCTGCAGGTAGGGCCCGAATCCGCCGGCTCCGATCCCGGCCCCGCCTGTTACGGATTCGGCAACGAGCGCCCGACCGTCACGGATGCGAACCTCGTGCTCGGCCGCATAAATGCCGAGCGGCCGATCGGCGGCAAGATCCGCCGTCTCGACGCCGATGCGGCACGCAGCACTATCCGGCGCGCGGTCGGCACGCCCCTTGGCCTCGACGAGATCGCCGCGGCCGAGGCCGTCATCCGCGTCGCCAACGCGCGCATGGCGGGTGCCATCCGCCTCGTCTCGGTCGAGCGCGGGCACAATCCGAAGCACTTCGTCGCCATGCCCTTCGGCGGCGGGGGCGGCCTCCATGCCGGCGCCCTCATCAAGGAGGTGGGGCTGGCGAAAGCGCTGGTGCCGCGCTTACCGGGGGTCACGAGCGCGCTCGGCTGCGTCATCGCCGACATGCGCCACGATTTCGTGCAGACCTTTAACGCGCTCCTCGGCGAGCTCGACCTTCCGGCCCTTGACGCCGCGATCGCGCGTCATGCGCGGGACGGCTTGGCGCTGCTCGAGCGCGCTAATGTCGTCCTCGAGAGGCTCGATTGCCTCTTCGAGCTCGACATGTCCTATGTGGGCCAAACCCACACCGTCGCAGTGCCGCTGCCATTGCGCTTCGACGGCCAGCGCACGGACGCGAGCCTTGCCGGCATCCGCGCGGCCTTCGAGCGGCGCTATCGCGAGACCTACGGCCGCTTGCTCGACGGCATCGAGATCCGGCTCCTCAATCTGCGCGTGTCCGTGGTCGGCCAGCGTCCGAAGTTCGATCTCGCGCTGCTCGCACCCGCCCTAAATACCTCGCTGTCCGCAGCACGGCGAGGGTCGCGCAAGACCTATGTCGAGGGAAGCTGGCACGAGACGGCCGTCTACGAGCGGCTCGAGCTGCCGGCGGGCACCAAGCTGCCGGGCCCCGCCATCCTCGAGCAGGACGACGCCACCATTTTCGTCGAGCCCGACCTCGAGGCCGAGGTCGATCGTTTCGGCAACCTCGTCCTTTCGCGAAAGGAAAGCTGATGTCGACGCTCGCGTTCGTGCCGGCCCGCACCGCACTCGTGCTCCTCGATTTGCAGAACGACTTTCTGCACCCGAAGGGGGCCTATGCGCGGGGCGGTGTGGTGGCACCGGTGATCGCGGCCTTGCCGCAGCGGCTCAAGCCCGTGGCGGAGGCCATGCGCAAGGCGGGCGGCTGGATCGTCTCGACGCACTTCACGCTCGTGCCGGGCAAGGGTAGCGAGCCCCTCATCCTGGATCATCTCAAGCGCCTGCGGCCCTTCCTCGGCAAGGGCGATTTCGCGCCCGGCAGCTTCGGACACGCGCTGGTGGAGGAGCTCAAGCCGGCCGATCTCTCGGTCGAGAAGGTCGCCTATTCCGCCTTCTACCAGAGCCGGCTCGAGTTCGTCCTCAAGAGGGCGGGCATCGAGACGCTCGTCTTCGCCGGTATCGTCACCAACGGCGGGGTCGCCTCCACGGTGCGCGATGCCCAGATGCGCGATTTCCATTGCGTGGTGCTGAGCGACGGATGTGCCGCCTTCTCGCCCGCCGTGCATGAGGCGAGCCTTGTGTCGCTCGGCACGCTCGCGACGCTTGCGAGCTGCGACGCGCTCTTGGCGGCGCTCGCCGCACTTTCGAGCGGGCGCGGATGAGCGTGCGCTCCGCAGAGGGCGTCGCCTTCGAGGCGACGGTCCCGCTTGCGGTGGTGGGCTCGGGTGCCGCGGGCCTGGTGGCAGCCCTCGCCGCGCGCGACGCCGGCGCCGAGGTGGTGATCTTCGAGCGCGATGCGAGCCCGAGCGGCTCGACGGCACTTTCCTCCGGCCTCATCCCCGCGGCGGGCACCCGTTTCCAGCGCGCCAAGGGCATTGCGGATACGCCCGAGCTTTTCGCCAAGGATATCCAGGCAAAGGCCCACGGCAAGGCCGATCCCGCCGTGGTCGAAGCAGTCGCGCGTGCTGCCGCCCCGACGCTCGAATGGCTCGCCGATCGTCATGGCCTCGATTTCGTGCTGCTTGAGAGCTTCCTCTATCCCGGCCACAGCGTGCTCCGCATGCACGCCCAGCCGCAAAGGACCGGTGCGGCGCTCATGGGCGCCCTCCTGGCCGCCGCGAGAGGCACCGGCATCGACGTGGTGACGAGTGCTGAGGCGAGCGCGCTCTATGCCGATCCCCAGCGCCGCGTGCGCGGCCTAACCCTTCTGCGGCCGGACGGCAGCGTGGAGCGCATCGGCTGTGGCGCCCTCGTGCTTGCCTGCAACGGCTTCGGCGGCAACAAGGAGATGGTGCGCCGCTACATCCCCGAGATGGCCGACGCTCTCTATTTCGGCCATCCCGGCAATGAGGGCGATGCCGTCCGCTGGGGCGAGGCGCTCGGTGCCGCGACGCGCCACATGGGGGCCTATCAGGGACACGGCTCGGTAGCACACCCCCACGGCATCCTCGTCACCTGGGCGGTCATGATGGAAGGCGGGATCCAGGTGAACAGTTGGGGCCGGCGCTTCTCGAACGAGCACCAAGGCTACTCCGAGCAGGCGGTCGCAGTGCTGAGCCAGCCGGGCAAGATCGCCTGGAACATCTTCGACGGCCGTTGCCATGCCATCGCCCGCGAGTTCGAGGATTATCGCGAGGCGGAGGCCGCGGGTGCCATCAGGACGGCCGCGGATGTGGAAGCACTCGCGGCCGTCACGGGGGCGCCGGCCGATGCCTTGGCGAGCACCTTGGCCGACATCGCCCGCTACCAGCGCGGCGAGGCCGCGGACCCCTACGGCCGCGACTTCACCCGAAAGCCCCTCCTCGCCCCGCCCCTTTTTGCCGTCAAGGTGACGGGGGCGCTTTTCCATACCCAGGGTGGGCTCGCGATCGACGGTCGCGCGCGCGTCCTGCGCGAAGACGGCTCGCCGCTGCCCAATCTTTTCGCCAGCGGCGGGGCCGCCTGCGGCGTCTCGGGTCCGGCGGTTTCGGGCTATCTCTCGGGCAATGGGCTCTTGACCGCCGTCGCGCTCGGCCGGATCGCGGGGGAAAGTGCGGCACGGCTTGTGCTTGCGGGGAGAAGCGTCTAAATCCGCTGCCATGACTCCCTTCAGGACCATCCTCGCGGCGGCCGAGAAGCGCACAGGAGGCAAGGCGGAGCTTGCCAAGCTCCTCCCCAAGCCCAAGACGGCGAACGAGCTGAGTGCCTTGTCGGATGACCGCTGTCTCTCGATGATATCGCTGCGCGTCTTCCGCGCGGGCCTCAAGCACAGCCTGGTGGATGCGAAGTGGCCGGCCTTCGAGGCCGTGTTCCACGGCTTTGTACCGCGGCGCGTGCGCGCGATGAGCGACGAGGCGCTCGAGCGGCTCATGGGCGACAGGCGCCTCATCCGCCATTGGGGCAAGCTCAAATCCGTGCGCGACAATGCGGCGGCCATGATCGCGGTCTCGAATGAGCACGGCTCGATGGGGCGTTATCTCGCCGATTGGCCCGCCGACAATATCATCCAGCTCTGGGACGACCTCGCCAAGCGCTTCAGCCAGATGGGCGGCAACTCTGCGGCTTATTTTCTCCGCATGGTGGGCAAGGACACTTTCATCCTCACACCCTACGTCGCGCGCGCGCTCATCGAGTGGGGTGCGATGAGGGGCGGGCCCAAAGGCAAGAAGGAGCGCGAGATGGCCGCGGCGGCGATCCTCGCCTGGGCCAAGGAGGCGAAGCGGCCCCTTTGTCAGGTGAGCATGATCCTCGCCCGCTCGGTCGCGTAATATGCAGTCCGGGCGGCGAGCCCGGCCCGGCTCCCCGCCGCATTCCCCAAGGGCGCTCAGCCCTTGCGCACCCCGTATTTGTTCGCGTAGTGCTTGCCGAGGAGCCTGCGGGTCTCTGCGCCGTGCCACGAGTTGGTGTATGCCTTCAAGGCACGCGGAGCCTTGCTTGGCCGCAGCCGCCATCCCTTGCGGTCGTCTGCCGTGCGATCCTTCATTTTTTAATCATACCACGGGGGCGCGCCGCATCCATTCGGGGTCGGGGAATGGCGGCTGGCATCGTTCAGGGAATCTCGTAGACCGCCACATCGTTGGCAATCCCTCGGAGCGAGCGGTACTGCGGCACCGGCTTCAGTCCACTGGCCGCGAGCAGGGTGGAGGCTTGCGGGTTTTCCACCACGGAACCGGTCGCGAAGATCGCGCGCGAGACGGCAAGACCTTGCACGCGGGCGGCGATATTCACCGTCTGGCCGAAATAGTCCTGACGGTCGTTTAGCATGACCGCAAGGCAAGGTCCCTCATGGATGCCGATCTTGAGCAGCAGATCCTCGTGCTTGCGCGCGTCGTTGAGGCCGCGCATCGCCTCGCGCATGCGCAATGCCGCGGCAATGGCCCGGTCGGGTGTCGGGAACGTCGCCATCACCGCGTCGCCGATGGTCTTCACCACGGCCCCGGCCTCGTCGGCCACGACCTCGTTGAGCACGCGGAAATGCGCGCGCACGAGGTCGAAAGCGACCAGATCTCCGACCCGCTCGTAGAGCTCGGTCGAGCCCTTGAGATCGGTGAACAGAAAGGTGAGGCTGGTGATCTTGAGGCGCTGATCGACGTCGAGGGTATCGGCACGGTAGATGTCGCGAAAGGTCTGGTTCGTCAGCAGCCGCTTTGCGGTGAGGAACGGCTTGCGCCTGCCGAGGAGCTCGTGGAGCTTGTCTCCCGCGATCCACACCGCCGGCAACACGCGCACGTCGGTGCGGTTCTCGAGCGTAAGGCGCAGCGGCCCGGGCCTCAGCACCGTGGTTCCCGTGGGCGCGCGCACCTTGTTGAAGACCAGCGAGAGGCTCTGGCGCTCGCGCGTCGGCTCGCCCTGCACGTCGAGGAACTGCGTCGCATGTGTCACCGGGTCGAAGACGATCGCGAACTCCGCAGGCAGCTGCAGCGACAGGATGGCGTGCCCGCCCGGCGGCAGTTCGACCGAATCGAGAGTGATCTCCGGGATCAACTCCTCGAGATTCTCGGGAACGTCGACGCCCGAGCTCCAGAACATCTGGCGATAGTATTCCGCGAAGGAGAGCTCTTGCGGATCGTGTGCCGCGATCTTGCGCACCAGCCGGCTCACCGTGAAAGTCACCTCGACCATCTCGTCGAGCGTCGCCTCATAGCCGGCGGCGCAGAGGGCGCAGTTGTATTCCTCCCTTTGCATCGTCTTGAGCGTGGCATTCGCGTCGAGTACGCCGCCGCAGCCGGGACATAGCACGTTCCACGACAGCTCGAAGAGCCCGAGCCGGGCGGCGTGGAGAAACGCTGCGATGACGCGCTCCGCGTCAAGGCCCGTCTTCGCTGCGAAATCGAGCGCATTGATGCGGCAGAGCTCGCGATCCGGCGCGTCCCGTACAAGCCGCTCGATGGCCGCCACCGTGTCGGCGTCGGCCGATTGCCGCAAAACCGCAAACCGGGCTTGGGCTTCGCTCATGGGCGGAAGCCTACGCCAAAAGCCGACCCGCCGGAACCCGGATCAAATGCCTGCAAGTCCGCGAATTCCGAATGATAATAGGCGATAAAGGCACTTTTCGGCGCGTGCCTGGCCGCCCATCGGCGACAGTCTGTATCCTGCCACGAGGGCGCGCCTGGTCCTCCGGCGGCGCTCAGCGCTCCAGGAAGGTAAAGTTCCGCGAGCCTTGCCGAGAAATTTTTTGTGTAAAATCAATAGATTGCTACTCATTAGGAGGCTCTTGCCCTGGCTAGCGGCAGGCGCGGCCCGCTCCACCGGGGACGCTCGCGCAATCGCGGCGCCTCGCGAAGGCGGGGATCTTGTCAAACCGCAACGATCACTACCCCTTAGCAGCGGTTTTCCAGCGGTAAAGCGATTGTGGGGCTTCTATCTGAGCGGCAGTCCTGCTATGCTATATATAAGAAGGTCCGGGGCACCTCGCGTCCGTTCAGGTCCGGGGAATGGGGCGCGGATCAAAAAGGGGGTACCAATGAAACTAGGTAAGGCACTCGGCGCGCTCGTCGGGCTATTGTTGCTCGGCGCATGCTATCCTGACTATATCAATGCCAACCTTGGCCCGGTCGAGCAAACGCCCGGTCAGGGCTCCGCCTTCGCGCAGGCGCTTCACAAGGAATACAGCGCGCTCGCGCGCAAGCTACAGGCTGGCAGACACTTGTCGGACGCCCTCTACTGGAATGCGAAGTCGTCGCGCGCGGCCGCCGGCGAAGAGGTGGCGCCCGAAAGTCCGAACCTGCAAGGCATGCCGCCGCAAGCGGGCAACGATCCGGCCATCGCGCTCAACCGCGTGCTGAAGAGCGATGCAAGGACGCGGGACCCGGCGGATTTGGCCATCGCCCAGGTGTCGTACGACTGCATGATGCGGCATTGGGAGCGCGACGTCTACAACGGCATACTCGACGAATGCCAGAAGAACTTCTACGACGCGATAATGCGGCTTGAAGGGGCGCCGCCGCCGCCGCCGCCGCCGCCGATTGCGACGGACTTCTGGCTCTACTTCGACTTCAACAGCGCCGCTCTGCGCGCGGATGCCATGGCGGTGCTCGAAGGTGTGCTCGACTCCATCCGCCGCCTCGGTGGGGCCGGCGTGATGATCACCGGACACACCGACACCGTGGGCTCGGTCGCATACAACCAGGCGCTTTCGGTGCATCGCGCCCAGGCCGCAGCGCGGTTCCTTGAGCAGCACGGTGTGGCGCGGAATAGCGTTCACACGATCGGCAAGGGCAAGACCGACCTGCGCGTGCCGACTCCGGACCAGGTCCGCGAGCAAGAGAACCGGAACGTCCATATCGAGCTCCGGAAGTAGGCCACTACCCGTCGCCGCTGCTCCGCGCCGCAAGCGCGGAGCAGCGCGCGCCGAGGCGAGCTGTCGGCCAGGCTACCGCTCACGCGGCTCGTGATTAGCTGACGGAGAAAAGGGGAGTTGCGAAGGCCGGTCACCGGGGAGACCGACTTCGCCATCTGCGGCGCCGGCTGCGGCCGGCGCCTTTTATTTGCCGGCCCCCCGCAGCGCACTGCGCGCAGCCCTGATTAGCACCGCGGCCTTCCGCCGCGACCGAGAGCCCCAAACTCCCCCGCTTGCAGGAACGACGCGAAGAAAAACCCCGTCGCACGTGCAGCGACGCGGTCGGATGAATTCTCTTATAGGGTTCCCCACCTTAAGCCGTGGCGGCTCCCGCGGTCAACCGCTTACGAGGCGGCCCCGCGAGCGCTTTGCGTGGGAGTTGCCGCCTCGCCCTCGCGCAGCCTTTCTGAATAGAAGGAGGCGTTGTGGCGGCCCGAGACGGCATCGCGCGTGAAGGCGATGAGATGGTGGGCGACGAGCCCGACATGGATCACGTCCTCGATGCGGCCCGCCTTGAGCAGCGGTCGCGCCATCGCCCAGAAAGTCTTGCGATAGTCCGCGAATACGCCGACCCGCAGCAAGAGGTTGGCCATGATCCGCACCCCCTTGCGCAGGTTCGCCCAGGAGGCGCGCTGCGGACTTGCCGGCGGTTTCAGGCGGTTGGGATAGGTGCGCTCGACGTTATAGGCGAAGCGGCGGTAGAGCTCCTCCGGCGCGTAGGCTTTGGCGATGCAATCGCGCCACTCGGCCGTGACCGTCGCATAAGGCCGGCGGAAAATCACGTTCGAGTCGCGGCTGGGGTCGTCCACGATCCGCCCCTCGGCGGCGAGGCGCTCGTAAAGCGGCGTGCGCGGCAACGCCTGCAACAGGTTGATGGTGAGCATGGGAATATTCGATTGGCGGATGAACTCGAGAAGGCGCGGCGCGGTCTCCGCCGTGTCGGTGTCGAGCCCGAGGATGATGCCGGCCACCACCTCCATGCCGTATCCGTTGAGGGTCTCGATCGCCTCGAGTATCGGCATGTTCGCATTGTGGTCCTTCTGCATGGCATGAAGCGCCTCGAGTTCCGGCGATTCGATGCCGCAGAAGATCGTGTTGAAGGTGGCCTCGCGCATCAAGGCAAGAAGCTCCGTCTGCTTGGCGATGTTGAGGGTGGCCTCGCAGGCGAACTCCACCGGGTAGCCGTTCCGCTTTTGCCAGTCGACGAGATGCTCGACCAGCTCGCGCGCAGCCCGGCGATTGCCGATGAAGTTGTCGTCGACGAAATAGACCGCACCGAAGGTGCCGCCCGCGATCATGGCATCGAGCTCGCGCATCACCTGTTGCGGCGTCTTCAGCCGCGGGTTGCGGCCATAGAGTGCCGGAATGTCGCAGAACTCGCAGCGGTAGGGACAGCCGCTGGAAAACTGCACACTGCCGATGAAGTACTGGTCCAGCCGGGCCAGATGATACGCCGGTATCGGGAACTCCGTGAGCGGTACGCGCTCGGCCGTGGTACAGCGCACCTGTTGCGGCGGGGGATTCGGATCGGCATCGAGGAGCTCGATCAGCCGGTCGGTGCCGTCGCCGAGCTCGCCGATATGAAGATAGTCGTAATCCGGGTAATACTCTGGACAGCCCGAGACCGATGGGCCGCCCAGCACCGCGGTCTTGCCCGCGCGGTGGGCCCGGCGGCCGATGTCGGAAATCTGCGGACGCTGGACGTGCATGCCGCTGACGAAGACGGCGTCCGCCCATGCGAACTCCTCGTCACGGGCGGGCCGGATATTCTCGTCGACGAAGCGCACTTCCCAGCTCTTGGGCAAATAGGCGGCAATCACCAGCATGCCTTGCGGCGGCATGAAGGCGCGCGTGGAGCCGCGCAGCGAGTAGGCATATTGGAAGGTCCCGAAGGAGGGAGCATAAGCGGGAAAAACGCAGAGAATTTTGCGCCGATGGCGCACGGACGGCGGCATCTCTTGTCCCTCCAAGAACCTACGCCGAGCGAGGCCGACGTGCCGCGACAGAGCCTGCCGCGGCGCCGCTCGGCTCACCGCGGCGCGTAGACGTCGACCTTGTTGGCCCGGCTGCGGTAGACGTAGAGGTAATGGGTAGCAGGATCGACCGCAAGCGCATGGAGGCCGGGCTCCGAGGGGAACGACGCCAACAGCGTATCATGATCGAGATCGATCACCTCGACCAGCCCCGTCGCATCCGCGACATACGCCCGGTGCAGGCCGGAATCGGCCGCGACAGTGCCTGCCCTCCCCTTGATCGGCACCTTCCCGATTGGCTTGCCTGCCTTGGCGTCGACGACGAAGACGATGGCCTCGGAAGTCGCAAGGAGCCGGTCCGTCCTGGCATCGTAAGCGAGGCTCGCGATGCGACCGGGTGCTGCGATGCTCCAGACGTGCTCGAGCTTGAGGCTCTTGGGATCGATCACGTCGATCACCTCGTCGACAGGCTGATAGAGGCGATCCTTCGAGAGCAGATAGAGGCCGTTTCCAAGCACCTCCCTAGGCGGGCTCGGCCTGAGCTTGAGCCCGGCCAGATGCTTGAAGCCGCCGCGTCCGACGGCCTTGAACACGGTCATGTCGCCGCCTGCGGACGCGATCCAAAGCAAGCCCTGCTTGTTGTCGAAATAGATCGGGCCGGGCCGGGCGCCGGCCGGCTTGAGCGCCGCCGCCTTCTCGAACGAGCGCTTGCCGATCACGACGGCGACGCCATCGACGGCGTCGGCGATGAAGACGAAATGCTCGCTGAAGCCGATCTCGCGCGCGGCGTCGAGGCCCTCGATCACCTGACGCACGCTGTTGCTCTTGCTCTCGATCACCACGAGGTTCCTGTTGGCCGCCTGCGAAAGCCAGACCGTTGCCGTGTCCGTATCGACGGCGATGGTGCCGCCCGATCCGCCTTTCGTGCCGGGCAGATCGATCGTCTTGATCTGCACGTACAAAGACGGCGCCTTCTGTGCCGGATTCGGGGCTGCTTTCGTCTGAGCGCGAGCGCCCAAGGATACGCTGCTCGCCAGAAGGAGTGCGGCAAGGAGTGCTGCCGATCCGTTTCGAAGCATGGCGAGCCCCTTGGCTTAGGTGGTCCTGGCCTTGGCTGCGAGCGCCGTCTCGCGGATTTTGCTCAAGGTGGCGCGTGTGGTGATCGCCTCGGGATCGAGACGCAGCTCGATGAGCGCCGCGCGGCCGGACGCGCGCGCGCGCTCGAAGGCGGCCGCGAAATCCTCGGTCCTCTCGACCGTCTCGCCGTGGGCGCCGTAGGCGCGCGCAAGTGCCGCGAAATCCGGGTTGACGAGGCCGGTGCCGCTCACCCGCGTGGGATATTCGCGCTCTTGATGCATGCGGATGGTGCCGTACATGCCGTTATTGACCACGAAGAAGATGGGAGCGGCCCCGTGCTGGATGGCCGTCGCGAGCTCCTGGCCGTTCATGAGAAAGCAGCCGTCGCCCGAGAAAGACAGCACGGTGCGCTCGGGGTACTCGAGTGCCGCCGCGACCGCCGCGGGAACACCGTAGCCCATCGAGCCGCTGGTGGGGGCGAGCTGTGTGCCATATTCCCGGAAGCGCCAGAAGCGGTGCACCCAGCCGGAATAGTTGCCGGCACCGTTGGTGACGATGGTGTCGGGCGGCAGATGCTCGTGCAAATAGGCGACGAGGGCTGCGAGATTGAGAGTACCCGGATTGGCGGCCGGTGCGGTGTAGGCAAGGTAGTCCTCGTGCGCGGCGGCGGTCGCAGCGGCCCAGGCGCTGCTGTCGACCGGCGGCAGTGCCTTCGCCGCCGCCGCGAATTGCGCCATGCCGGCGTTGATCGGCAGCTCCACCTGATAGACCCGGCCGAGCTCCTCGGCCCCCATGTGCACATGCACGAGCTTCTGCTTGGGCCCCGGCACGGCGAGGAGAGAATAGCCCGCGGTCGTCATCTCGCCGAGCCGCGTACCCGCGGCGAGGAGGAGGTCGGCCTGCTCGACGAAGGCCGTGAGCCCTGGGTTGGGTGCGAGGCCGAGATCCCCGGCATAGCAGGGATGGAGATTGTCGAAGCGATCCTGGCGGCGAAAGGAGGTGGCGACGGCGAGACGGTTGGCGGCGGCGAAGGCCGTGATGTCGGCCACGGCGGCTTTCGTCCAGGTGCTGCCTCCAAGCAGGAGGAGCGGCTTGCTCGCGGCGGCAAGCAGCTCGCGGAGGCGTGTCATGTCGGCGGGTGCTGGATGCGCTTGCACGCTTCGGTAAGGGGCCGCGTCCGCGACCGCGGCGGGCTCGCGCAGCATGTCCTCGGGGAGGGCCAGCACCACCGGCCCCGGCCGACCCGAGGTGGCGAGGGAGAAGGCATGGGCCACGAGCTCGGGAATGCGCCCCGGATCGTCGATTTGCGCCACCCATTTGGAGAGCGGGCCGTACATGCGGCGGTAGTCGATCTCCTGAAAGGCCTCGCGCTCCATGTCGCCGCGCGCGACCTGGCCGATGAAGAGGATCACCGGCGTGGAATCCTGGTAGGCGGTGTGGATGCCGACGCTGGCGTTCGTGGCGCCGGGCCCGCGGGTGACGAAGACAACCCCGGGCCGCCCGGTGAGCTTGCCGTGGGCCTCCGCCATGTAGGCAGCCCCGCCCTCCTGCCGGCACACCACAAGCCGGATGTGGTTGCGCGCGTCGTAAAGCGCGTCGAGCACGGCGAGAAAACTCTCGCCCGGCACGCAAAAAGCCGTGTCGATCCCGTGGATCTTGAGCTGATCCACCAGAATCTGGCCACCGCTCCGCACAGTCGACCGCTCGCTCATCGCTCGCCTCGTCGGCACTTTGGGCCCTCCTCGCCCGCCATCTAGAGGTAGCGCCCATCCGCACGCTTGTCCACGGCTTACAACGCCGTACCCCGCGGCGAACGGTCAAGATGCACCGGGAAGTCGAGCGATCTCCGCGCGGGCGTTTCGAGTCGAGCTCTATGAGAGTCCCGTAAGGCTACGGGGGCCGGAGAGCGGCCGCGGATTGCTTGGCGCCGCCAGGTCGACCTCGATGGCGCCTTCGACGATACGCACGGGGAACCTGTTGAGGCTCGTTTCCGGACGGTCGAGGCGGCTGATGTGCTTGCCCGTCCTGATCTCGAACTCCCAGAGATGCTTGCTGCAAATGAGGACGTCCCCCTCGAGGTCTCCTTGGCTGAGCGGATGGGCTTCATGCGGGCAGGCATCCTCATAGGCCATGACCTCATCACCGCACTTGAGCAGGATGAGATTGGCGCCTCCGACGCTGGCCTTGGCGATGCTGCCTTCCGCCACCTCGGCGAGCTTCATGACCGGCTGCCAGTTCGCCATGCCGCGCGCTCGAGACTTTAGCGACCCTTGAAGGCGGCCGGGCGCTTCTCGACGAAGGCCTTGGCACCCTCGAGATGATCCTCCGTCGTCTTGAGGATGCTTTGCCCGAGCCGCTCGAGCGTGCGGCCGGTATCCGGGTCGACGTTGAGGCAGCTGTTGAGAACGAGCTTGGCCATGCCGAGGGCAAGCGGCGCCTTCTTAGCTAAGCTGGCCGCAAGCTCGAGCGCGCGCGGCATGAGCCGCTCCCCGGGTAGCACCTCCTCCACGAGACCGAGTGCGAATGCGCGCTCGGCCTTGACCATTTCGCCCGTCATCACAAGCTGCTTCGCGCGCCCTGGGCCGATGAGCTTGACCAGGCGCGAACAGCCGCCGGAGCCCGGTATGAGACCTACCTTGTTCTCGGGGAAGCCGAGCTTCGCACCTTCGGCCGCCAAGCGGAAGTCGCAGGAGAGTGCCAGCTCGAGCCCGCCGCCGGCGGCGACGCCGTTGATGGCCGCGATGACCGGAACCTCGATCGCCTCGATCTCGTCGAACACGTTGTGGATCTGGCGCGCGACGCGGCGAAAGCCCCGCGTGCCCAGCTCGCTGAGGCCCTTCATGCCGCGCACGTCCTCGCCCGCGGAAAACGCGCGGCCTTCTCCCGTGATGACGAGGACCCTGAGCGCGTCGTCGGCCGAGAGCTCGGCCACGGCTGCGGCCATCTCCTCGCGCATGGGCTGGTGCCACGCGTTGAGCCGGTCGGGACGATTGAGCGTCAAGACGGCGACGCCGTCCTTCCGCTCCAACCGCAGGAATTCGAAACCCATCAGCGTCCCCTGAATGCGGGCGGTCGCTTCTCGAGAAAGGCTTTGATACCCTCGGCGCTGTCCTCGGAGGCGAAGATGTGATTCTGGTGCGCGCGCTCGATCGCGAGACCTTCCGCGAGGCTCGCCTCCAGGCCGAGATTGACCGACAGCTTGATGTAGCCTTGCGCCACCGTCGGGCCCGAGGCCAGCTTGCCCGCCGCGGCCATGACATCCTCCCGGAATTTCTCCTCGGGAAGGACGCGATCGACGATGCCGAGCGCGAGCGCCTCCTCCGGCGTCACGGTCTCCCCGCTCACCATGAGGTGAAGCGCCTTGCTCTTCGGAATGAGGCGGGGCAGGCGCTGCGTGCCGCCCATCCCCGGCGAGAGGCCGAGGTTCACCTCGCCGAGCCCGAGGCGGTACTTGCCCGCACTCGCAAGGCGGAAGTCGCACGCGAGCGCCAGCTCGAGCCCGCCGCCGATGCAATGGCCGGCGATTGCCGCGATGAAGAGCTTGGGCGTCCGCGCGATCAGATCGACGGTCTCGTGCGCGGCAAGGACGAAGTTGGCGAAGGCCGCCTTGTCCGAAACCTTAAGGGTCGAGATATCCGCACCGGCGCAGAAGAAGCGCGGGAGCTCGCTGCGGATGACGGCGAGGCGCACCGCGCCGTCCTCGCGGATGCGCTGGAGAACGCCCGCCAGCTCGCGCAACGCCGCCATGTCGTAGGCGTTCGCCGGCGGATTGTCCAAGCCGACGATGCCGACGCCGCCCTCGATCGTGAATTTGATGGCCATGGTAGGCTCGCCCGACTTAGAGGAAGCGCCGGTTGACCAGGTTGTCCGGCACCTCGAGGCCGAGCTTCCTGATTTCCGGGACCGTGTCGGCGATGTAGCGCTGCCGCAGCTCCTCGTTGCCGTGCATCTTGACTCCCCATTTCACGTAGAGCGGCGAGTTCCGCGAGGCGGAGCGGCCGAACATGTCGAGTGCCGCAGGCCACCATTTCTTGAGCGCCGCCTGAGCCGCCGCCTTGCCCTCCGCCGTCGCGCAGATCTCCCTCAGATGCAGAAAGCCGGCCTTGGTGTGGAATTCCTCGTCCGCCTCGAGTTGCGGCGAGACCCGCGCGAGCGGCTCGTACGGGCTTCCCGTCCACTCCACGCCGACATATAGCCCGACACGGTCGATCAGCGCGTGGAACCACGCGAGGTCGATCCAGTTCTCGAAGGGTATATGGAAGGCGTATTGCTTGATCGGGCGCTCTCCGGTGGAATCGACGCCGAGACTCTCGAGCATCTCCTGGACGATCTGTCCGTGCGCGACCTCCTGCTTGACGATCTCGGCCTCGATCTCCATGGCGCGGCCGTGGGGTGCATAGCGCAGGCCCGCGTCCGCGATCTTCGCCAAGATGCGCCGGTACTCGGGATTGCCGTTGTTCTCGAGGTGCTCGCCGAGCAGCTTGACGAGCAGCTGGCGAAACTCCTCCGGCATGTCCGGATCGTTGCGCTTGTACATGCGCTTCGGCGTCACCTTTTCCTCCACCACAGCCATTTCCGCCTCCTCTGCTTCGCGATGTCTCAAAATACATACTATTGGGATAGTATCTTACGGCACGGCCTTGTCAACCATCCCGCGCCGGCGGCACGCGGGCCGGCCGTCGCGGCGGCCCCGCCCGCGCCGTGCGCCGCGGCCGGGCGGGTGCCGCGCGGCGCAGCACCCCTTGAAGCACGAGCGAGCGCAGCGCCCGCACCAGATTGCGGCCGTTGAGCTCCGAGGAGCGTCGGTGCCACTCGAGAAAGGTTCCGTCATGGTTTGCCATGAGGACCGCCGAAAGCTCCTTGACCGGCACGTCGTCACGGAACTCGCCCGCCTTCTGCCCGCGACGGATGAGCGCCGCGATGAATTGGTTGAGGTGCCGATAAATGTCGGAGATGCGCTCCGATACGTCCGCGTCCCTGCCGCCGAGCTCGAGAGACATCAGGATGAGGAGCAGGACCTCGTCGCGATGGGTGATCCCGAGCATGGCCTGGTTGTGAAGGAAGGCCACCAGCTTCGCGGTCGGCGACGGCCCCGCCCGCTCGACCGCCTCCATCATGCGCTCGACGACGATCCTCTGCACCCGGCCCAAGAGATCGACCAGCACCGCCGATTTGCTGCCGAAATAGAAATAGACCGCACCCTTGGTCAACCCCGCCGCGGCGGCGATGTCCTCGAGCGTCGTCGCGTGGTAGCCCTGCGAGACGAAGAGGCGCAGCGCCGCCTTGCGCAGTTTCTCGAGGCTCGCCTCGCGTTGCTCGATCTTCTTCACCATCGGAGATGCATCCCCGCCATCAGCCTCAAGGGGGGCGTGAAAGGCGGGGCGCTTTCTCCCGCCCCTTCCGCGCCCCCGAGGGAGGAGCGCGGGGTCGGGGTGACGCCCGCGTATTTGCGCGCCGGCACTAGCGTGCTCGCGTCCGGCCCTCAGGCACGGCCTCGCCGTACTCGAGCTCCGGCCTCAGCGGCACGGGCTCGCCCAGGTTCCACAGCGCCCAATGGAGCTCCGCGTCGGCGCTCTTCAGAATGGTTTCGATCTGCGGCGAACGGCACTCCGCAATCGCCGCCGTGATGAGCGTGCGCGCCTCGCGGATGCGCGCGATTTGCTGCCGCCGTTCCATGCTCAACCTCCCTAGCGATCCAACGCCCGCCTGAACTCCTTGGGCCGCTGGTCGATCATCCGCTTCGTCTTGAGCTCGTAGCGCGGCAAGCTGTTCGGCGCCGCCGGGCGAACCCGCAGGCGAACATGAAGTGCCGCGTGAATGCGATCGGAGAGCTGCTGGCCGATCCCGTCCCACGAAGCGGGGTCCGCCGCGTGCTCAGGCGACGGCTCGAAGCGGATCGTCATGACGTCGTTGTCGCCTTCGCGCGTCAGCACGAGCTCATAGGCGCTACCTACCCCCGGCGTTTCGGCGACCAAATTCTCGACGGCACTCTGATATACGTTCGTGCCGCGAACGGTGAGCATGAAGTCGGTGCGGCCGAGAACGGCACCCTCGAGCTTGCTCCAGGTGCGCCCGCACGGGCAACTCGAGCGCCGCAGCACCAGATCGTGCGTGCGGTAGTTGAGCAGCGGCTGCGCAGTGTTGGCGTAGCTCGTCACGATGTTCTCGCCGATCTTGCCCTCACCGGCCTCGGCCCCGCTCTCGGGATCCATCGACCATGAGAAGACGTTCATCTCATTTACGTGCACGCCATCGCCCTCGGGGCAGCCCGGCGCCATGGCGTCGACCTCTGCGATGCCGAGGAGCTCGCCCGCCTTGGCGCCCCAGGCCTGCTCGAGCTGTGCGCGCATCGCCGGGAGTGCCGTCGGTCCCGGCTCGCCCGCATGATAGGTGTATTTGATCGAGCTCTGCGACAGGTCGATGCCCATCTCCGCCGCAACGGCGGCCATGCGGAGCGCGAAGGTCGGCGTGGAGATAAGCACCGTCGGGCGCATGCGGAGGATGGCCTGGATGTGCCCCTTGGTGTCGAGGCCGCCGCCCGAGAGGACGCGGCAGCCGAGACGGCGCGCACCCCAATAGGCGCTCCAGAAGCCGGCGAAATTGCCCCAGGAGAAGGCGAAGTAGAAGCTGTCGCTGGGCCGGATCCCGAGCGCCCAAAAGCCGTAGACCCACGATTCGCCATAGCGAACCGTGTCGGACATCGAATAAGGAATGCTCAAGGGCACGCCGGTGGTCCCGGAGGTCTCGCAGTGATGCACGACGAACTCCGGCGGCAGCGCGAGCGTCGGTCCGTAAGGCGGTGCTGCCTCTTGGAGGCCGACGAACTCGCTTTTGTCGGTGAGCGGGACGCGGCGCTTGAAGTCCTCGATGGTGCGGATGTCGCGCGGCTTGAGGCCGGCCGCGTCGAACTTTCCCCGGTAGAACGGGCTCAGCTCATAGGCGTATTCGACCAGCGCCCGAAGCCTCTTCAGGTGAAGCGCATCGAGCTCCTCCCGCGGCATCGTTTCGGTGTATTCGTTCCAAAAGCGGCTGGCGCCGGCCCTTGCCCCGAGAAGGGCCAATCGAGCACTAGTCATCAATTCCCCTCCCTATGCAATGCGGAACCCCGCGGCGCCCGCGCGCCCGGAGAGGCGGCGACGGCGCTCGGCAGCCGCGAGAACAGCCGCATGTCGGATCGCTCCGCGTGCCGCTTGGGCGGCTTCGTCGTTCCTCCCCCTCGCGCAAAGCCCAGCCCAAACATACTAGCCAGTCAGGATGTTTGACGCCAGCCCGGGCGGGGTGCCTGTGTGAGCGCCCGGCTCGACTCGGGTGCGAGCTCTATCAGAAAGTCAAATGGCATAGGTAACACTTTGATATACATAAATAAAGATACCCTTACCAAACATTAATTTCGGCGCAACTGGAGGGTAAGGCGCCGGCACCCATATCTATGGGCGACCAAGATCCCCGGACGGATTCTCCGGAGAGGCTTTTGTCCCTAGGCAAGGAGTGAACGATGAGCCTTTATCCCTTACCCATCCGCGCGGGCTGCGCGGAGCCGGCAGCGCGGCCGCTGTCCGAGTCGCGCGTGCGCCCCCACCGGGCGTCAAGCGGCGCGCTTGCCCTTTTCGCCGCGGTGGCGCTCCTCGCGTCGCCCGCGTTCGCGCGGGAAGCGCCGACGAGCTTCGCCCCCCTCGTCAAGGAGGTTGCTCCCGCGGTCGTCAATGTCTCGACGACCGAGAAGGTGGCCGGCGGCCCGATGATGGATTTGCCCTTCCAGGATCTCCCGGAGGACTCGCCCTTCCGCCAGTTCTTCAAGCACTACTTCAACGGTCCGGGTCAAGGCCAGGGCGAGAGCCATCCCATGCTGCAGCACTCGCTCGGCTCCGGCTTCGTCATCGATCCCTCGGGCTACGTCGTCACCAATAATCACGTGGTCGGCAAGGCGACCGAGATCAACGTCAAGCTCTCGGACGGCACGAGCTACAAGGCGAAGCTCGTGGGCCGCGACGAGCGTACGGACCTGGCCCTCCTCAAGATCAAAGCGGACCACGCGTTGCCCGCGGTCGCTTGGGGCGACAGCGACAAGGCTGAGGTCGGCGACTGGGTGATGGCGGTCGGCAATCCCTTCGGGCTTGGCGGCACGGTCACGGCGGGCATCGTCTCCGCGCGCGGCCGCGACCTCCACGAGGGGCCCTACGACAGCTTCATCCAGACCGACGCCGCCATCAACCGCGGCAACTCCGGCGGCCCTATGTTCAACATGGACGGCCAGGTGATCGGCATCAACAGTGCCATCTACTCGCCGAACGGCGGCAGCGTTGGCATCGGCTTCGCCGTCCCCTCCGCGCTGGCCAAACCCGTGATCGAGCAGCTCAAGGAGCACGGCTCGGTCGAGCGCGGCTGGCTCGGGGTGCAAATCCAGGAGGTGACGCCCGACGTGGCCGAGAGCCTCGGGCTCAAGGTGAGCGCCGGAGCGCTCATCGCCAAGGTCACCAAGGACAGCCCGAGCGAGGCCGCCGGCCTGCGTCAAGGCGACGTGATTACGCGCTTCAACGGCAAGGACATCAAGGAGCTGCACGATCTCACGCGCGTGGTGGCCGATACGCGACCGGGCACGCATGCAGAGATCACCGTCTGGCGTGACGGTCACGAAACGCAGGTGAGCGTCGATGTCGGCAAGATGCCTGCGAAGCAGGTGGCCGAGACGGAGGAGCCCAACAGCTCCGTGGCACCCAGCGCGAGCGAGACCAAGGTCGCCTCGTTGGGCTTGACGCTTGGCGTTCTCACCGCGGACTCGCGTAAAGAGCTCGGGCTGGACAAGACGGTCAATGGAGCGCTCGTCACCGACGTGAAGGACGGTACCGTGGCCGCCGAACACGGTCTGCGTCCGGGCGACGTGATCGTCAAGGTCGGCCAAGCCGCCGTCGACGGACCGAAGCAGGCGGCCGAGCGCATCGAAGCCGCGAAGAAGGCCAACCAGAAGGCGGTCCTCTTGCTCCTCGACCGCCGCGGCAACGAGCTCTTCCTGGCGCTGCCGTTCTCGCAGGCGTAAGCGAGAACGGGAGCCGAGCCCGCTCGGCACCAAGGCCCCTCGCCCCGCCCTCTCCCCTCAAGGGGAGAGGGAGTTGGGGGCCGCGGTGTCCGAGCATGCTTGAGGCGCGCGCGGCAACGACGGCCGCGATTGGTTTCATATTACGGCCTTGCTAATCTGGTGCCATGCACATCCTGGTCATCGAGGACGATGCCGCCACGGCCGATTATCTGGTCAAGGGCCTGACCGAGAGCGGCTACGTCGTCGACTGCGCGGCCGAAGGACGCGACGGACTCTTCATGGCGCTGAGCCAGAATTACGACGCCATGATCGTCGACCGCATGCTGCCCGGGCTCGACGGGCTCTCCATCGTGCAGACGCTGCGCGCGCAGCAGAAACGCACGCCCGTCCTGATCCTCTCAGCCCTCGCCCAGGTCGATGACCGGGTCAAGGGCCTGCGCGCGGGCGGGGACGACTATCTCACCAAGCCTTATGCCTTCTCGGAGCTTCTCGCGCGCCTCGAGGCGATCCTAAGGCGCGGCGCCAACGAGACCGTCGTGCAGCGCCTCAAGGTCGCCGATCTCGAGATGGACCTGCTCTCCCGCACCGTGCGCCGCGCGGGCAAGGGCATCGAGCTCCAGCCGCGCGAGTTCAAGCTCCTCGAGTATCTCATGCGGCATGCCGGCCAAGTGGTGACGCGCACCATGCTGCTCGAAGGCGTGTGGGATTACCATTTCGATCCCCAAACCAACGTGATCGACGTCCATGTGAGCCGCCTCCGGCAGAAGATCGACCGCGGCTTCGATCGCCCCCTCCTCCACACCGTGCGGGGTGCCGGCTATAGCCTGCGCGCGGAAGCTTCGTGAGAACCGGGCGCCTCCTTCGCACCTCGACCTTCCGGCGCGCCCTCATCTACATGGCACCCTTCGGGGTGCTCGTCGTCATCCTCTTCGGCTTTCTCTACCTCGGCACGCTCGGGCTGATCGACGCCCAGGCGAACGCCACCATCGAGGCCGAGATCCGCGGGCTCGCCGAGCAATACAGCTCGCGCGGCCTGAGCCGGCTCACCGAGGTCATCGCCGAGCGCAGCGGCAGCAAGGGCGAGAAGGGCAGCGTCTATCTCCTGACCGGGCCCGATCTCGCCCCGCTCGCGGGCAACCTCAACGGTTGGCCCTCCGAGGCCGTGCTCAAGGACGGCTGGCTCAGCTTCGAGGTCGAGCGCAACGAGCACGGTGTGACGACCAAGCACGAGATTCGCGCGAAGCCGTTCCGGCTCGAGGGCGGCTTCCGCCTCCTCGTCGGACGCGACATGGCCGAGCGCGCCGCCTTCCAGCAGGTGATCGCCAAGACCCTCGCCTTGGCATTGGTCATCACCATGATCCTCGGCGTCTCCGGCGCCCTCTATCTCAGCCGCAAGCTGCTCGAGCGCGTCGAGGCGGTCGCGGAGACGAGCCGCACCATCCTGCGCGGCGATTTCACGCGGCGCGTGCCGCTCGCCGGCAGCGGCGACGAGTTCGACCACCTCTCGGCCAGCCTGAACGAGATGCTCGAGCAGATCGAGCAGCTCATGACCGGCATGCGTGCCGTCACCGACAGCCTGGCGCATGACCTCAGGAGCCCGCTGACGCGGCTCAAGGGCCGCATCGAGGTGGCGCTGCGCGGAAGTGCGGACGCGGCACGCTATCGCGAGACGCTTGCGGAGACGATCGCGGACACGGACGCGATTCTCGCCACCTTCAATGCCTTGCTCTCGATCACGGAGGCCGAGGCCGGGACCGCGCGCGCCAGCATGACGCGGCTCGAGCTCGGCGAGCTCGCGCGCGCGGCACTCGAGCTCTACGAGCCGCTCGCGGAAGGCAAGGGGCTCTCGCTCAGGGAAGAGATCGAGGACGGCGTCGCCATCGTCGGCCACCCCCAGCTCCTCGCCCAAAGCGTCGCCAACCTGCTCGACAATGCGATCAAGTACACGCCCGCCGGCGGGGCGGTCTCGCTCGCCGTGCGCCGCGCGGGCGAGCGTGCCGAGCTCATCGTCGCCGACAGCGGCCCCGGTATCCCGGCCGAGGACCGCGAGCGCGTGCTCGAGCGCTTCGTCCGCCTCGATGCGAGCCGCACCTCGCCGGGAAGCGGCCTCGGGCTGAGCCTCGTCGCGGCGGTCGCCAAGCTCCATCGCGCCGAGCTGCGGCTCGAGGACAATGCGCCCGGCCTCAAGCTGACGGTCTCCTTTGATCTGGCGCGGCCCGGGTCCGGCTGAGCTTCCGGCGAGGCCCGACCGCCGCGTGCGTCCGGCAGGGCATTCATTTTCCAGTCACTCCCGCCTCCGGAAGTGCCCAGCGAGCTCCCGCTTCTGGCGCGCGATCTCGTAGAGCGACAGGCTCAGAAGCGCCAATGCCAACGGCAGCAGGAAATAGAGGCAGCGAAAGCCGATGAGGGCCGCCATCGAGGCGGCCTTGGGCACGTCGGGCAGCATCACGACGATCACCAGTTCGAACACCCCGATCCCGCCGGGCACGTGGGAGAGGATCGAGGCCGCCGCCGCGAGCACGTAAGCGCCAAGAAACGTGCGGTAGGTAACCTCCGCGTCGACCGGCAAAAGGAGATAGACCACGGCACCGGAGAGTGCCAAGTCGACGGAGGCGACTGCGATCTGCGCCAACGCCGAGGCGAAGGACGGCAGCCGCAGACGATAGCGGCCGAGTACGAACGGCCGGCGCCAAACGAGCGGTGCCACGAGATAGACGAGGCCGACCGCGAGAAGGGCCGCACCGCCCACGCGCACCGAAGACGCGGGCATCGCCAGGACGAGCGCCACGTCGCCCGGGTCGAGCGAGAGCATGAGGCCGCCCACGGTGGTGACGCCGAGCGCGAAGGTCACCGCGCAGAACACCACGATCTCGCCGATCTCGAGGGCGCCTAAACCCAGCCCCGAATAAATGCGGTAGCGCACCGACCCGCCGCTTATGAGGGCCGCCCCGACGTTCTGGCTGATCGCGAAGGCGACAAAGGAGGCGAACGCCACCTGGTGGAAGGGCAAGCTGCGGCCGACGTAGCGGAGGGCCAGGTAATCGTAGGCCGTGAGCACAAGGTAACTTGCCGCGCTGAAAAGAAGCGCCGCGGCGACGCGAGGCCAAGGGAGCGAGAGGAGATGCTCCAAAACGTCCGCGAGCCGCAGATGCGCGAGATTGCGGTAGAGCACATAGGCGGCGGCGAGGAAGACGAGGAGGCTCGCAAGCAGCGTCAAACGGTTGAGCGTGTGCGAGGTCATGCGCGTGCGTTTGCTCCCTCACCCTTGCCAGCCAGGAACTATGGCAAAATGCCTTGCCTTCACAGCCAAGCCCCTCGACAGCCGGGGTACGATGCGCTGAGATGGTATCCGGATTAGCAGGAAAGACGACAGCCCCCCGCGAGGAATGTGCGCCATGGCGAAGCCGCCCTGCAAGCCCTTGAGCTTGGCTCCCGCGGAGATCGAGGCCCGGCGGCTTGCCGATGGCGGACTCATCCTGCGCTCGCGCCAGGAGCTTTTGCCTTACCCGCGCAGCATCGGCGAGCTGCTGCGCCGCTGGGCCGCTCAAGTGCCGGAGCGGACACTCTTCGCCGAGCGCGCGGCCGGGGGCGGCTGGCGCCGGGTCAGCTATGGCGAGGCCCTCCAAGCGATCGAGCGCATCGCCGCCGCCCTCCTCCGTCGCGGGCTGGACGCCCGCCATCCGCTTGCCATCCTCTCGGAGAACGGCATCGACTTCGCGCTCCTCGAGCTCGCGGCCATGCACGTGGGCATCCCCGCGGCACCGGTCTCGCCGGCCTATTCCCTCATGTCGCGCGACCATGCCCAGCTCAAGCACATCCTCGATCTCGTGCGGCCCGGCCTCGTCTATGCCGCGGACGGGGTCAAGTACGCGGCGGCCATCGCCGCGGCCATGCCGGAGGCGAGCGAGCTCGTGGTGAGCGCTAACCCGCCGCCGGGACGCAAGGCGACGGACTTCGCCGATCTCATGGGAAGTGCCCCGAGCGAGGCGGTCGAAGGCGCCTTTTCGGAGGTCGGGCCCGACACGATAGCCAAGATCCTCTTCACCTCGGGCTCGACGGGCAAGCCCAAGGGCGTCATCAATACCCAACGCATGCTCGTGTCCAACCAGCAGGCCATAGCGCAAATGTGGCGCTTCCTCGAGGAGCGCCCGCCGGTGCTCGTCGATTGGCTGCCCTGGAACCACACCTTCGGCGGCAACCACAACTTCAACCTCGTCATCAGGAACGGCGGCACGCTTTACATCGACGGCGGCAAGCCGGCGCCGGGCTTGATCGAGACCACGGTCAGGAACCTGCGCGAGGTGCCCGCCACCGTCCACTTCAACGTGCCGCGCGGCTACGACATGCTGATCCCCTATCTCGAGCGTGATCGCGAGCTCAAAGAGACCTTCTTTCGCGACCTTGACACGATGGTCTATGCGGGTGCTGCACTGCCGCAGCATCTTTGGGACAGGCTCGAGCGCCTCGCGATCGAGACGACGGGACGGCGCGTCGTCATGCTCGCCGCCTGGGGCTCGACCGAGACGGCACCCGAGGCGACCGCGGTGCATTTCCCGATTCCGCGCCCCGGCGTCATCGGCCTGCCGGCGCCGGGCATCGAGATCAAGTTGGCCCCCGTGAGCGGCAAGCTCGAGCTGCGCGTCAAGGGACCCAACGTGACGCCGGGCTATTGGCGGCAGCCCGAGCTGATGAAGGGGATGTTCGACGAGGACGGTTTCCTCAAGATGGGCGATGCGGGCAAGCTCGCGGACCCGGAAGATGCGGCCAAGGGCATCCTCTTCGACGGCCGGCTCGCGGAGAACTTCAAGCTGATGTCCGGCAATTGGGTGCAGGTGGGCGAGCTCAGGACCGAGCTGATCACGGCGATGGAGCCCGTCGCCCAGGACGTCGTGGTGACAGGACATGATCGCGAGGAGATCGGCCTCCTCGTCTTTGCCAATCCGGCGGGCTGCCGCGCGCTCTGTCGCGACGCCGCGCACGATACCCCGCTCGAGACGCTCGTCGGCCGGCCCGAGGTGCGCGACAGGCTGGCACTCGGCCTCGCCGCGCACAACGAGGCGAACCCGGCCTCGAGCCGGCGCGTCGCCGCGGCCCTCCTCATGGCCGAGCCGCCCTCGATCGATGCGGGCGAGATCACCGACAAGGGCTACATCAACCAGCGCGCCGTGCTCGAGCGCCGTAGCGCACTCGTCGAGCGGCTCCATCGGGAGGGTGCCGATCCCGAGGTGATCCGCCTCGCTCCGCTGCCGGCACAGGCGGCAACGTAAGAGAGACCAAGGAAGGAGTTTCCCCATGCGCAGCTACCAGCTGAAGGCCTTCGGCGCGCCGCTCGAGCCCGCCACCTCGCCCACACCCGAGCCCAAGGGGAGCGAGGTGCTGCTGCGCGTCACCGCGTGCGGCGTGTGTCACAGCGACCTCCATCTGCGCGACGGCTATTTCGCCCTCGGCGGCGACAAGAAGCTCGATCTCTCGCGCGGCATCCCTTTGCCCCACGTGCTCGGCCACGAGATCGTGGGCGAGGTCGCGGCCCTCGGGCCCGACGCGCGCGGTGTTGTGATCGGCGAGCGCCGCGTCGCCTATCCCTGGATCGGCTGCGGCGAGTGCGCGCCCTGCCGCCGCGGGCGCGAGGAGCTCTGCGCGCGGCCGCGCCAGCTCGGCATCAATGTCGCGGGCGGCTTCGCGGACCATGTGCTGGTGC
>DATNIJ010000009.1:0-6737 GCA_035604475.1 Alphaproteobacteria bacterium | reverse complement strand
CGTAACTGCTGGTCGAGTATGCCGGCGACGCCAAGGCGCTCAGCGGCTATCAGCGCCTCCAGCCATATCGCCTGCGTGCCCTTGGTGAGGGCGCCGTAGCACATCTTGACTGCGCTCGCGTCAGCTAAGCCTGCGCCGATCACATGCACGACGAGCTGGGGACCTGCAAGCTGTTCGAGATCGGCGGCGCCAGGCCCCGACACGTAGAGTTCGGTTTTCGCCTTGCCGCGCGGCGGCGGGCCGATGATGCCGGCGTCGAGAAAACGCCCGCCGGCTCCCTCGACCACGCCCGCGATTGCGCGCACCGTTTCCGGCGCGATTGCATTGCAGTCGACGATCAGCGTCCGGCGGCCAGTGGCGCGGAGCGCATCCGCCACCTCGCGCGCGAATTCGAGCGCAGCACCCGGATTGATGATCGAAAGCACGACATCGCATTCGGCAACGAGGCGCTGAAGCGTACCGACGTCGGTCAATCCCGCCTCGCGCGCGAGCGCGCGGGTGCGCTCGCTGCGGTGCTCCAGCGCAGTGTAAACGTTGAAGCCCTGGGCTTTGAGCTGCATCGCGACCGCCTGGCCCATGTCTCCGGGGCTCATCACGCCGACATTCTCGATTCTCATCTTTCCGGCCGCCTCGCTCGCGGCGCTCGCGGCCGACGGCGGCCCGGCGATGGCGAAGGCCGCCGCCGCAACCCCGGCCGCCTGGAGAAATTCGCGGCGATTTCGCTTGCTGGCATCGTTCGCTTTCATCGCAAGTCCTCCGGAAAGGATTGTGCCGAGAGCAATCGGCGCGGCTCATGGCAGGAGCGGCCATGCCGGACGATCATGGCGCCGATCCCGACCAGTCGGTCGCAGAGTGTGGCGAACGACCACCGCTTGTTCTCGCCGGACTGTGAATAAGCGGCCCATCGCGCAAGCACGGGCGGGCTCGGGCCCGCTCAATGCCCGAGGAGTGCTGCCTTGACGCGTTCGGCGGTGATGGGGGCGGTGCGCAGCCTGGCACCCGTCGCATCGAAGATCGCGTTCGCGAGCGCTCCCGGCACCGGGGTGGTGGCGGCCTCGCCGGCACCGAAGGGCGGCAGCTCGGGACGGTCGAGGAGCGCGATCTCGACGGCGGGCACTTCGGGGAAGGTGAGGATGGGATAGCTCGCCCAATCGACGCTGGTGACGCGGGCGCGGTCGAAGGTCACCTCCTCATGGAGCGTGCGGCTCAGGGTCTGGAGGATGCAGCCCTCGATCTGGTTCTTGAGCGCATCGGGATTGATGACGAGCCCGCAATCATGCGCGCAGGCGACGCGGCGCACGCGCACCTCGCCCATGCCGGGCTCGACCGCCACCTCCATCGCGATCGCGACGTAATTCTCGTTGTGCTTGTAATGCACGTAGGCGAGGCCGCGGCCGATCGCGGGCTTGCCCGCCGCGCGCTCCGGGTTGGGCGAGGGCCGCGGCGTCCAGCCGAAGAGCTCGGCCGCGCGCTTCAAGACCACGATTCCGCGCGGGTCGGAAAGCGCGCTCAGGCGGAACTCGAGGGGATCGCGCCTGGCTTCGGCGGCGAGCTCGTCGGTGAAGCCCTCGACCGCGAAGCTGTTGGCGATCTTGCCCGGGGCGCGGATGTTCGACGGCCTGAGCGGCGTCTCCTTGAGCCAATGGACCACGGCCTCCATGTCGGCGACCGCATAGGGCGGATCGCCGTTCTGGCCGATCAGGCCCGCGAAGAGGCCGAGCTCCTGCTTGATACCGGCGGCCTCGGGGGCGAGAAGCGGCACGTTCGGCATGCCCTTGGTCGCGGCCGGCAGCCACATCTCGGTGCGCCAGGCGGCGATCGCGCCCTTCGCATCGAGGCTCGCCTCGAGCTCGATGAGCTGGGGCGGACCCTTGGGGTCCCAGCCGTGCTCGTCCTCGCGCATCCATTGCACGCGCACAGGCTTGCCTACGGCGCGCGAGAGGAGGGCCGCGTCCGCCGCCGCGTCGTCGTGGCCGTTCATGCCGTAGCAGCCCGCACCGTCGAGATAGATGAGGCGGACCTTGTCCTCGGGCAGGGCGAGGATGCGCGCGAAGGCGCTACGGTACTTGTGGGTCGCCTGCGAGGCGGTCCAGATCGTCGCGCGGTCGGCGGCCACGTCGGCAACGGCACAGGACGGCCCCATCGAGGCGTGGCTCTGCACCGGCCAGAAATAGCGCGCGGCGAGGCGGCGCTCGGCGCGCGGGAGGGCCGCCGCGGGATCGCCGCGCTTGGCGACGGTCTCGTCGTGGTCGACAGCACTCGCGCGCACGTGCTGCTCGAGGCCCTCGCTCCCCGGCAGCCCTTGCCCTTGGCTCCAGCTCGCCTTGAGCGCCTTGGCGGCACGGATGGCGGCCCACTCGTCCTCCGCGACGACGCCGAGGAAATCCTTGATGCGCACGGCGCGCGCACCGGGAATACCGGCGAGCGAGGCCTCGTCGAGCGACACGAGACGTGCCCCCACCGCGGGCGGGCGGATGGGGCGGCCGTGCAGCATGCCGGGCACGCTGAAGTCGTGGACATAGACGTGCCGTCCCGTGCATTTCGCCGGCAGGTCCGGGCGCGGCAGCGCTTGGCCGACCACCCGGTAGGTGGGGGGCGCCTTGAGCGGGGCCTTGGCGTCGACCTTGAGCGCCAGGCGCCTGCCCTCGAGAATCTGGCCGAAGTTGAAGCGCCCACCACCCGACACCATGCGCGCCTCGCCGTCGGCGATGATGAGCTCGTTCACGGGCACGCCGAACTTCGCGGCGGCGAGCTTGAGGAGTGCCGCCCGCGCGGTCGCCGCCGCCTGACGGATGGGCACGCCGCCGCGGGTGATGCCCGAGCTGCCGCCGGTCGGGCCCTGGTCGGGGGTCAGCGCCGTGTCGCCCTCGACAAGGGCGATGCGCACGACCGGGAGGTCGAGCTCCTCCGCCACCATCTGGCGGATGGCGATCCTCAAGCCGGTGCCGAGGTCGACCTTGCCGGTGAAGACGGTGACCGAGCCGTCCTCATGGACGGCGAGGAAGCTTGCGACCTCGTCGAGGGCCAAGGGCTTGCCGATGTCGGCGGCGTTGCCGAGGAGCGGGGCGTCGAATGCCTGCGCCGGCCGGCCGGCGCCGATGGCGAAGCTCACGATGAGCGCACCGCCCGCCTTGAGGAGCTCGCGGCGCGTGAGGCCGGGATGGGGGAGCGCCGTCATGGCGCTCACGCTCCCGCCGCGCGCAGGACGGCGCGCAGGATGCGCACATGGGTGCCGCAGCGGCAGAGCGTGCCGGCGAGGGCCCCCTTGGCCTCCTCGAGCGTCGGCTTGGGGTTGCTGTCTAGGAGCGCCTTGGTCGCCATCACCATGCCGTTGATGCAGTAGCCGCACTGGGCGGCCTGCTCGGCGATGAAGGCGGCCTGGACTGGGTGCGGCTTCTCGGGCGTGCCCAGGCCTTCGATCGTGGTGACCGCGCGCCCGGCAGCCGCACTCAAGGGGACCGTGCAGGCGCGCGCGAGCTTGCCGTCGACGAGCACCGCGCAGGCACCGCATTGGCCGAGGCCGCAGCCGAACTTGGGCCCGTGGAAGCCGAGCTGGTTGCGCAGCACGTAGAGGAGCGGGGCATCGGGGTCCCAGCTCTCCACCTTGCGCGCACTGCCGTTGACCTCGAGCTCGACCGTCGTCATGTCCGCCTCCGCGAGGATGCGTCCCGACCACGAAGCATGTTCCGATTGACGCAAGCGCGCAACCGGATCGCGGCTGGTGTCACGGGAGAAGGCAAGAAATCCCTCTCCTGCTTGCGGGAGAGGGAAGGGGCCCATCCCCGGGACGAAGTGCCCGGGGATGGGAAGGGTGAGGGACTGCCGGATGTCGGAGCCGTCCCTCACCCTCCCATTGCTGCGCAATGGGTCCCTCCCTCTCCCGCTTGCGGGAGAGGGGCTTAACGTGATCGGCGCGCCCGCTTCGGCGGGCATGACGGAAGAAAAACAATTCATTTAATACCCAACGAGTCCTAAGCTCCGCTTCCGCAGGCGGCGACACGGAAGCAGGGGAGCGAGGAGGGGACAATGCGCATCGCGATCATCGGCCAGCAGGATTTCGGCAAGGCGGTGTTGGAGGCGTTCCTGGGTCGCGGCGACGAGGTGGCGGGCGTCTTCGTCTCGCCCGAGAAGCCGGGTGCCAGGCCCGATCCCTTGCGCCAAGCCGCCGAGGCCAAGGGGATCAAGCTCTTCCAGATCGCGAAGTACGGCGAGCCCCAGGCCCAGGCAGCCCTCCGCGGGCTTAGCGTCGACATCGGCATCATGGCCTATGTGCTCGCCTTCGTGCCGCAGAGCTTCTGCGTCCTCCCGAAGCACGGCACCATCCAGTACCACCCCTCGCTTCTGCCGCTCCATCGCGGTCCCTCCTCGATCAATTGGCCGATCATCAAGGGCTTTACCAAGACCGGGCTCAGCATCTTCCGTCCCTCGGACGGGCTCGACGAGGGGCCGGTTGTGCTGCAGAAGGAGGTCGCGATCGGGCCGGACGACACGCTCGGCTCGCTCTATTTCGACAAGCTCTTTCCGATGGGCGTGGCAGCACTGCTCGAGGCGGCCGACCTCGTGCTCGCCGGCAAGGCCAAGGAGACGGCGCAGGACGGGAGCCGGGCGACCTACGAGGGCTGGGTGCGCGAGGCGGAATCGCGCATCCATTGGGCGCATCCGATCGCGCAAAGCTACAACCTCATCCGCGGCTGCAATCCGCAGCCGGGTGCGTGGACGACGCTTCAAGGCAGGAAGCTCTTCCTCTACGACGCGGGGATGCGTATCACGCGCACCTTCGGCGACGTGCGCGGCAAGAAGATCGGCCAAGTGGTGGCCGTGTCGGAGAAGAGCTTCACCGTCTTGGGCCAGGGCGGTTTCGTCGAGGTCTTGCGCTGCCGCTTCGAGGACGGCAAGAAAATCGCGGCGAACGAGGCGGGGATTGCGGCGGGGATGCTCTTCGGCGAGTGACGTGCGCCGGCGCCGATCGCGATAACCCCCTCTCTCTCGCAAGCGGGAGAGGGGCTTATTGCTTTAGACGGACGGCGAAGTGCTGGATCCCGCTCCGTCTACCTCACAGTCCGGCGGCGAGATAGCCGCCATCGACGCAGATGATCTCGCCGGTGACGTAGCTCGCGGCGGGCGAGGCGAGGAAGACGGCTGCTCCCACCAGCTCCTTGAGCTCGCCGAAGCGGCCCATCGGCGTGCGGCGGACGGCGTTCGCCTTGCGCTCGGGGCTCATCTTCTCGCGGTTGAGCTCGGTCAGGAAAAAGCCGGGTGCGATCGCGTTCACGCGCACGCCGCGCGTCGCCCACTCGGCGCCGAGCGTTCGCGTGAGTCCGAGCACGCCGTGCTTGCTCATGGTGTAGGGGGTCGATTTCTGGAGCCCGATGAGCGAGGCGACCGAGCCGATGTTGATGATGGCCCCCTCGCCCTGCGCGAGCATGTGCCGCCCGGCCTCGAGGCAGGCGAAGAAGACGCTTTTTAGGTTGGTGTTGACGACGAAGTCGTATTGCTCGGGCGTGAAATCCTCGCTCGGCTGGATGAGCGTGACACCTTGCGAGTTGACCAGCACGTCGAGCCTGCCGCTCGTCTCCGCCACCTCGTCGATGACGGACTTGAGCCGCGCGAGATCGGTCACGTCCTCGGCATAGCCCATCGCCCGCGGATCGGCCTTGCGCAGAAGGTCCTCCACCTCGTCCACCTTGCGCGGGGTCTTGCCCAGCACAGCGACGCGGGCGCCGGCTTCCTGATAGCCGAGTGCAATCTCGCGCCCGATGCCGCTCGAGCCGCCGATCACGAGGGCCACCTTGTCCTTAAGGGAAAATCGCGCGGCGTGGGTCATGGCTTGGCTCCCCTCGATCTGTTGTGCGGCAACTATCGCGCAAGCGCGGGTCAACGGCAACCGGCAGCGATTTCATAAACAGCGTCATTGCGAGGAGGCGAAGCCGACGAAGCAATCCAGGGCTGCCGCAGCACCTGGATTGCTTCGCCTTCGGCTCGCAATGACGGAGCACGGAGACTAAAGCCCCAAATACGCCTGGCGCACGCGCGCGTCGGCCAAGAGCTCGGCGCCGCTGCCGGCGAGCACGATGCGGCCCTGCTCCAGCACATAGGCGCGCTCGGCGAGCTTCAACGAGGCGGCGACGTTCTGCTCGACGAGGATGATGGTGTGCTCGGCGGCAAGGCGGCGAATGACGCGGAAGACCTCGGCGACCACCACGGGGGCCAAGCCGAGCGAGGGCTCGTCGAGCATGATGAGCTCGGGATTGCCCATGAGGCAGCGCCCGATCGCGAGCATCTGCTGCTCGCCGCCCGAGAGCGTCCCCGCCGCCTGCTGGCGCCGCTCGGCGAGCTGCGGGAAGAGGGCGAGCACGCGCTCGAGTGCCGCCTTGGCACCGGCCCGCGCGCGCGGCACGAGCGCCCCCATCTCGAGATTCTCGCCGACGGTGAGCGAGGGAAAAAGCTGGCGGCCCTCCGCCACCTGGCCGATGCCGAGGGCCACCACCTTGTGGCTCGGCCAGCCGGCGATCTCGTTGCCCTTGAAGCGGATCGAGCCGCAGCGCGGGGGAAGCATGCCGGAGACGGCGCGGATGAGCGAGGTCTTGCCGGCACCGTTGCCGCCGACGATCGCGGTGATGGAGCGCTCCGGCACCTCGAGCGAGACGCCGTCGAGTGCCGACATGTCGCCGTAGCTCAGCACGAGGTCGCGCACGGCGAGGATCATACCGCCTCCTCGCCGAGATAGGACTTGAGCA
>DATNIJ010000008.1:0-2442 GCA_035604475.1 Alphaproteobacteria bacterium | reverse complement strand
TCCCTGTTCGTGTCCGAGGATCGACTGGCCCGTCTTGGCCCAGTCGGCGAGGAATTGGGCGAGGCCCTTGTCGGTGAGCGGATGGACGAAGAGCTGGCGCAAGACCTGCGGCGGCAAGGTCGCGACATGGGCGCCAAGCCGTGCGGCCTCGACGACGTGCAGCGGATGGCGCACGGAGGCGACCAGCACCTCGGTCTTGAAGCTCGGATATTGGCGATAGATCGCGACGATGTCGCGGATGAGCTCGATGCCCGGCTGCGAGATGTCGTCGAGGCGGCCGATGAAGGGGGAGATGAAGGAGGCCCCCGCCTTGGCCGCGAGGATCGCCTGGGCGGGCGAGAAGCAGAGCGTCACGTTGACCATGCTGCCCTCGTCCGAGAGCGCCTTGCAGGTCTTGAGGCCGTCCATCGTGAGCGGCACCTTGACCGCCACGTTCTTGGCGAGCCGCGCCAAGCGGCGGCCCTCGGCCAGCATGGTGGCATGGTCGACGGCCGTCACCTCCGCACTCACGGGCCCGGGGACCACCGCGCAGATTTCCTGGATGACGTCGAAGAACTTCTTCCCGGTCTTGGCGACGAGCGAGGGATTGGTGGTGACACCGTCGAGAAGGCCGGTGGTGGCGAGCTCGCGGATTTCCCCCAAGTCGGCGGTATCGACGAAGAACTTCATGGCGGCCCCACTCGTTTCGGAAGACGTCCGCTCGCTCAGCCTACCCGGGGGCGTTCCGTCGTCCCCCGTTTCCGGCTACTACTGTAGCCAATGACCATGGAAAACACCATCTCGGCGAAGGCCGCGGGCTTCACGCAAAGGCTTGCGGTGCTCCTACCCCTGCCCTTGGCCGGCGCCTATGATTACGGCGTGCCCGAGGGCCTGGCGCTGGCGCCGGGCGATTTCGTGCAGGTACCGCTCGGCAGCCGCGAGGCGATCGGCGTGGTCTGGGGCGAGGCCACGGGCGAGGTCGCCGCGCACAAGCTCAAGGCGGTCGGCGGGCGCCTCGACACCCCACCTCTGCCGGAGGCCGAGCGCCGCTTCATCGACTGGGTGGCCCATTACACCCTCTCCCCGCCGGGGGTGGTGCTGCGCATGGCGATGTCGGCCTCCCGCGCGCTCGAGCCGCCGCGGCCGAGCCTGGCCTATGCGCGCAGCACGACCCCGTTTGAGGAGCTCGCGCTCAGGCTCACGCCCGCGCGCCGGCGCGTGCTCGCACTCCTTGAGGATGGCCCGCCGCGGAGCCCGCTCGAGCTCGCACGCGAGGCGGGTGTGACGCCTGGCGTCATCAAGGGCCTCTTGGCGGCGGGTGCGCTCGAGGCGATGGCGCTCCCGCCTCCTTCGCCCTTTGCACTGCCCGACCTCGCCCGCACCGGTGTCGAGCTCTCGCCTGCGCAAGCGGCGGCGGCGACTGCTTTGCGCGAGCGCGTCGCCGCAGGCGGCTTCAGCGTCACGCTGCTTGACGGCGTCACTGGCTCAGGCAAGACGGAGGTCTATTTCGAGGCCATTGCCGCGGCGTTGCGCGCGGGGCGGCAGGCCCTCGTGCTCGTGCCCGAGATCGCCCTTACCCAGCAATGGCTCGCGCGCTTCGAGCGTCGCTTCGGGGTCGCCCCCGCGGTGTGGCACTCCAATCTCTCCTCCACAGCACGGCGCGTGGCCTGGCGCGCGGTCGCGGAAGGGCGGGTGAAGGCGCTGGTGGGGGCCCGCTCGGCCCTCTTCCTGCCCTTCCCCGACTTGGGCCTCATCGTGGTCGACGAGGAGCACGACGCCTCCTTCAAGCAGGAGGACGGCGTCATCTACCATGCGCGCGACATGGCGGTGGTGCGCGCCCGCCTCGGCGGCCATGCCGTCGTTCTCGCCTCCGCCACCCCCTCGCTCGAGACCATCGAGAATGTGCGCCAGGGCCGCTACCAGGTGCAGCACCTGCCCGACCGTCACGGCGGCGCCACCCTGCCCGAGATCAGCATCATCGACATGCGTTCCGACGCGCCGGCGCGCCAATCCTGGCTCTCCCCGGCCTTGCGCCAGGCGCTCGCCGAGACGCTCAAGGCCGGCGAGCAGGCCATGCTCTTCCTCAATCGCCGCGGCTACGCGCCCTTGACGCTCTGCCGCGGTTGCGGCCACCGCCTGAAGTGCCCGCACTGCTCCGCTTGGCTCGTCGAGCATCGCCTGCTCGGGCGCCTGCAGTGCCATCACTGCGGCCACGCCGCGAGTGTGCCGAGAACGTGCCCGGAATGCGGGGCTCACGCCAGCTTCGTCGCCTGCGGTCCGGGCATCGAGCGCCTTGCCGAGGAGGTCGCGGGGCTTTTGCCCGCGGCCCGCCTCGCGATCGTGGCGAGCGACACGCTCGGCGGCCCCGAGGAGATCGCCGAGCTCGTCCGCCAGGTCGAGGCGCGCGAGATCGATGTGCTGATCGGCACCCAGATCATCGCCAAGGGCCATCACTTCCCGATG
>DATNIJ010000007.1:0-4522 GCA_035604475.1 Alphaproteobacteria bacterium | reverse complement strand
GCCGCCGCGGTAGGGATCGTTGAGCACGATCACGTCGCCCGGCTCGAGGTCGTTGCCGAAGTCCTCCATGGCGTACTTGACCGACCAGGGAAGCGGCACCACGTGCGCGCCGATGTCCTCGGACTGGGCGATCACCTGCGTTGCGGGATCGAAGAGGCCGCAGGAGAAGTCCTTGGCCTCGTAGATCGCGACCGAGCGGGCGGTGCGGAACACGGTCGCGCGCATCTCGCGCACGACCGAGATCAGGCCCTCGGTCAGCACCTCGAGCGTGATGGGATCGAGGGCACTCTTGACGCCGATTTCGTTCACGCCAGCCTCCGCTCGAGCACGAGGTTGCCGAAGGCGTCGAGCGAGGTGCTGAAATCGGGCGGCACCAGCGTGCTGGCACCCGCATCCTCGACGATGGCCGGCCCCTCGATCCTGGTCGTGGCGCTGAGCCGCGCGCGCTCGTAGACCGGTGTGGTATGAAAACGCCCGGCAAACGCGACCGGCCGCTCGCCGCAGAGTGCCGCGGCGAGGCTGCCGCCCTTCGAGTCCGCGGGCAGCGTCGGCTTGGCGACGAGGCCGTAGGCCGAGAGGCGGAAGGTGACGATCTCGGCCGGGCCCGGCACGGCATAGGCGTAGCGCTTCTCGTAAGTAGCGAGGAAAGCGGCGTCGATGTCGGCCATCGCGGCGGCCGCCTCGGGTACCGGGACCGAAAGCTCGAAGGCCTGGCCGACGTAGCGCATGTCGAGCCTCGCCTCGAAGCGCATGTCCGCGGCCGCGAAGCCCTCATCGGCGAGCCTGAGCCGGCCCTCCTCGCGCATCTCGTCGAGGATGTCGCGGAGCTCCGCAAAAGGCAGCTCCACCGTCGCCGCCACGCGGGTGCGCGCATAGTCGTGACGCACGTCGGCGACGAGGAGACCGAAGGCCGAGAAGTTGCCCGGCATGGGAGGTACTAACACGCGGTGGCAGCCGAGCTCGGCGGCGACGAGTGCCGCATGCAGCGGCCCGGCGCCGCCGTAGGCGAAGAGCGCGAAGTCGCGCGGGTCGTGGCCGCGCATGATCGAGATCTCCTTGATGCTCGCCGTCATCTTGGCGACGACGAGCGCGATGATCCCCTCCGCCATAGGCTGCGTCTCGATGCCGACGCGGCGGCCGAGCCGCTCCACGGCAGCTTCTGCGAGCCTCGCATCGAGCTCGATCTCGCCGCCGAGCAAACGCTCGGTGCCGAGCCGGCCGAGGACGACATTGGCGTCCGTCACCGTGGGCTCGCTTCCGCCGCGACCGTAGCAGGCGGGCCCGGGTGCTGCCCCCGCCGACTGCGGGCCGACCGTGATCACCCGCCCGGCGTCGAGCCAGGCGATCGAGCCCGCACCCGCGCCGATGCTGTTGATCTCGATCTGCTGCAGCTTCAGCGGGAAGGCGCCGATGCGCCCCTCGGTCGACATGGCGAAGGCGCCGTCGCGCACGAGGCAGGCATCCGTCGAGGTCCCGCCCATGTCGTAGGTGATGAGGTTGCGGTAGCCCGCGGCCCGGCCGACGAAATGCGCGCCGATGACGCCGGCGGCCGGGCCCGAGAGCACCGAGCTGATCGGCCGCTCGACCATGCGCGGGATCGGCCAGGTGCCGCCGTTCGAGGTCATGATGTCGACGGGTCGGGCGTAGCCGCGCGCGCCGAGCCCGCCTTGAAGTGCCCCCAGATAGCCGCCCATGCGCGGGCCGACATAGGCGTTGAGCGTCGTTGAGGCGAAACGCTCGTACTCGCGGTACTCGGGCAGCACCTCCGAGGAGAGCGAGATCATGGCCTCCGGCAGTGCCGCGCGCACGATCTCGGCGCTCGCCCGCTCGTTGGCGTCGTTCGCGTAGGCGTGGAGGTAGCAGATGGCGACCGCCTCGATACCGCGCCGCTTGAGCTCGGCGGCAATCGCGGCCACTTCCGCGGGCTCGACCGCCCGGCTCACCGTGCCGTCGTAGAGCGTGCGCTCGGTCACCTCGAAGACCGCACTGCGCGGCACCAACGGCGGCGGCCGCGTCGCCTTGATGTTGTAGAGGATGGTGCGGTTGCCGCGGCCGACCTCGAGCACGTCGCGGAAGCCGCGCGTGGTGATGACCGCGGTGCGCGCACCCTTGCGCTCGAGGATCGTGTTGGTCGCGACCGTGGTGCCGTGGGCGAGCTTGGCCACGCGCTCGAGCTCGATGCCCATGCGCGTGATACCGGCGAGAATCGCCACGGACGGGTCCTCGGGCGTGGACGGCACCTTGTCGACCGCGAGTGAGCCGCTCGCCTGATCGTAGAGCACGAGATCGGTGAAAGTGCCGCCCACGTCGACTCCGAGCCACTGCATCCTCTGCTCCGATCCTAGCGTCATGGCACCCGCATTATTCCGGGAATTTGCGGCGAAGGCCAGCAGCCGACGGTTGTTGAGTCGGCGCGAGTACTCGGCATCATCGGCGCCTGAGACACCCCCCTCCCACCGGCCGCTCCCCCTCAAGGGGAGGCCGATCTCCCTCAAGGGGGGACCGCAATCGCATTTGACTTCGGACATCCTCTTTTCTCGTCATGGCCGTGTTTGTCACGGCCATCCACGTCTGGCTTTGCTGCGTCCAAAGCGTGGATGGCCGTGACTCGGCCTTCGGCCGGCCCGGCCATGACGGAAACGAGTAACGTTTCCTTCATATGCGAATGCCCTGCCCCGAAGGGGGAACGCAGGGAGAGGGGACTCGCCGTTCCGCGCCTGTCGCGCCTTAGCAACCTCATTGCAGAGCGCTGCAGTAACGGTCGGGCATATGGTCGCGAATTCGTGGCGGCAAGAGTTCGATCAGCACGCCGCCGACATCCGTACGAGTCCCGGGAGGTGCCCTTCCCAGTGCCATTTCGGCGGCCAACCCCAGTTGCCCTGCGACGGAACTTACGGCACTGAGCGGCGAATGAAAGAAGGCCCTGATCTCGTTTGCCTCGCCCTTAATGAAAAACGGAGCATCTTCCCGGGTGTCGGCCGCAAGATTCCGTTCGTTGAACTTGCCGCGTCGCTCGCAATGCAGATAGCGACCGACGTGTCGAAATCCCATCTCAGTGGGCGCCACGGTCGGGACAATGTCGTCTCCGTGAACGAGGCGATAGGTAGTCATCCCGATAGATGCGTTGTAGCTCTGCCCGAACTTGCCGCTCCCCGGTCGTGGCATGCCGAAAGTATAAACCGCGTTCACACCGGCGACGGGGTCTAACGCCAGCCTAGCTGCCGTAACTACTGCAAGCGCGCCACCCAAGCTGTGGCCCGTGATAAAGAGTTTCTTCTCAGCGTCCGGTCTGCTTGTCACAATTCTATTCAACTGATCCCCCACGATCGAGGCTGCTTGGACGTAGCCTTCCGCAGCTCCCGTGGAGGTCAGATGTGTGTCGAAGTCGCTGACCCAGTTCGCCAAGACGAGAGGGTCGGTGCCGGCGAATGCAATGAACGTGGCGCCACGGCCGGCCGCCACGAAAGCACGAGTGCTGGCGATCGGGAGTACCGTGGCGACTTCGTCAGCGACCACCTCATCGACGAGGCGAAGATTCCAAGTGCCCAAGATGCTTTTTATTTTTTCAGGCTCGTCTGTTTCGTAAGCAAGCTGCGACAGCCACGCCATAGCCTTCGCAGTCCCGATGCGAAAGCCTTGATCGAGCGAAAACGAAACGAACGCTGTGCTGTCGTATAAGTTCGTGGGGAGCTTCGTCAGAAAGCTCATAACCATCTCCTTGCGAAATCGGCGCATCACCCCTGCCAACGAGTGGGACATCGGGGCAAGACAACGATTGAAATACACTCATGAATACGCCCATTTGGAGCAACCGAGCAATGATATGGTACCTAGATTCAGAAAACTTGCGAGTTCCTCTATCACTGGGCGCGAATTGTTCGGCGATGGCCCTTTGTCTCGTTACCGCCCGAGGTAGGAAGCCAGCACCTCTCGGCTGTTGATGAGTGCTGCCGCCGGGCCGGAATGGACGATGGCGCCGTTCTGCAGCACATGCGCACTCTCGGCCACCGCCGCGGCGACGCCGACGTTCTGCTCGACCAGGAGGATGGTGAGCCCGCGCGCGTGCAGGGCCCTGATCGTCTCGACCATCCTATCGACAATGACGGGGGCGAGGCCGGCGGAGGGCTCGTCCATGAGGAGAAGGCGCGGGTGCGACATGAGCGCGCGGCCGATCGCCACCTGCTGCTGCTCCCCACCCGAGAGCGAGCTCGCGCGCTTCTTGCGGTGCTCGGCGAGCGCGGGGAAGAGCGCGAGCATCTCCGCTTTGTCGGCGGCAATTCCGGCGCGGTCGCGCCGCGTCACGGCGCCGAGCTCGAGGTTCTCCTCGACCGTCATGGTGGCGAAGACCTCGCGGCCCTGCGGCACCTGTGCGATGCCGAGCTTGACGATGCGGTCGGGCGGCAGCCCCGCGGTCTCCTCGCCCTTGACCGCGATGCTCCCCGCCCGCGGCCGGATGAGGCCGGCGAGCGCATTCAAGACCGTGGTCTTGCCCGAGCCGTTGCCGCCGAGAAGGGCCACCACC
>DATNIJ010000006.1:0-31893 GCA_035604475.1 Alphaproteobacteria bacterium | reverse complement strand
GGAGTAGCGGTTGCGCACGCCGCGCTCGACGGATTCGAAGAGGAACGCGTCGGCGCGCCCGTCGGCGAGCTTGAGCATGGCGCTGACGGGCGTGTCGAGATCGGCGGTGAGCGTCGTCCACACGACCTGGGCGGCACCACTTCGGTAGGTCTCGGCGAAGGCGTCGAAGGCGGGAGCTATGCTCATGAGCCGACGAGGCTCGAGACCACGCGCTCGTCGATCTCCACGCCGTAGCGCTCGCGCAACGCGTCGGTAAAGGCGTTGAGCAGGTCCGCATCGAGCGTGCCGCGCAGCTGATCCTCGAACTGGTGGACTCCTGCCGCATCGGCCTTCGCATCGGCCGGGAGGACGCTTGCGAGCTTGGCGACGACGGCACCCTGAGGCGAGGGCGAGCTCACCACGTCGCCTATCTTGGCGGCGAAGAGGGAGGCGACGAGCTCGGGCGGCAGCGCCGGGCTGGCACCTTGCCCGGTGCGGGTGAAGGCCGCTGTGGTCGAGACGCTGGTACCGCTCTCCTTGGCAAGCGCTGCGAGGTCGGCACCCGTCTGCGCTTTCTCGACCATGGCCTGCGCCGCCTTGGCGGCCGCCTTGCGGCGCGCGTCGGCCTGCCAGCCGGCGAGCACCTTGTCGCGCACGTCTGCAAGCGGCCGCAGTTGGCTCGGCACCACGTTGTCGACGTGGAGAAGGAAAAAACCGCCCTGGTCGTCTTCGCGGAGATCGCTGTCCCGGCCGGGTTCAGTCGAGAAGGCGGTCGCGAGGAACTTGGGGCCTTGCGGCAATCCCGCCACGGGCTTGCCCTCGGGCGAGAGGCCCTTGCCGTCGACGGCCGTGATCTTGACGACCTTGAGGTCGAGCTTTTTGGCCGCCTCCTCGAGGCTCGCCCCGCCGCCGAGCGCGTCCTGGAGCTTGTTGCCGAGATCGTAAATGGCATTGCTCGCCTCGCGCAGCTGCAGCTCGTGGGTGAGCTTGCCCTTGGCTTCCTCGAAGCTCTCCGTGTGGCCGGCGATGATCTTCAAGACCTGCGCGATGTGCCAGCCGAGCGGGGTCTGGACCGGCTCGGTGACGCCACCCTCCGGGGTCTGGAAGGCGGCCGCCGCGAGCTCGGGCATCGGCACGTCGGCCTGCTTCACCGTGCCGAGATCAAGCGGCGGCTTGCCGGTGAGCTCGTCTGCGACCTTGTCGAAGCTTTCGCCCTTGGCGATGCGCGCGGCGGCGTCCTTGGCGCCGGCCTCGTCTTTGAGGATGATCTGGCGCAGCATGCGCTGCTCGGGAATCGTGAAATCGGCCAAGTGCGCCTCGTATTCGTCCTTCAACTTGTCCTCCGAGACCGCCATCCGTGGAGCGAGGTCGTCGGGCGTCATCATCACCGCCGTGACCGCGCGATACTCGGGTGCCGTGAAGGCTTCGGCATGGTCCTTGTGATAGGCCTCGAGGTCCGCTTCGCTCGGGGTGGGGATGTCCGTCATCGCGCCGGCGCTCACGAGCACGGTCTCGGCCGTGCGCCGCTCGTTGCGGTAGCGGTAGAGGTCGTCGAGCATCACTTGGGGCACGGCACCGCCTGCCGTGATCGCCTCCGTCACCTGGCTGCGCACGAGGTCCTGCCGCGTCAGCGCCACGAAGCGCTCCTCGCTATAGCCGGCGTTGTTGAGCAGCGTCTGGAAGATGCCGCGGTCGAACTTGCCCTCGGCGTTGCGGAAGGAGACATTGTCGAAGATCGTCTGCCGCACCACCGCGTCGCTCACCGCGACCCCGGCGTCGCGCGCCGCGAGATCGAAAAGCACGCGGCTGATCATCTCCCGCAGCACCCGCTGAGGCAGGCCGAGCTCGCGGGCGCGCTCGGCGGTCACCTCGGTCTGCAGCATCGTCTGCAGCCGGCGCAGCTCGCGGCGGTACTGATCCTGGAACTCCTGCGGCATGATGCGCTGAGAGCCCACCTCGGCGACGTATTGCGTGCGGATGCCGCGACGGAAGATGTCGCCGATGCCCCAGATGGCGAAGCTGAGGATCAGCATGCCGAACATCACGCTCACGATGATGCGCGCCACGATGGCCTTGAGGGTGAATTTCGTCTTCTCCGGCATCGCTTGAAGGTTTCTCCACTAAGAGATTGACCAAGAACGCATCCTTGGGCTTGGTCCCAGGGCCTCGCCCGAGGGTCGAGGGGCGGCATCATAGAAGTGCGGAATGGCAGCGGCAACTCGGGAATTGGCCGCTTGCGGCGAGGGCCGGGCGCCCCTCCGGCACGCGAGGATGGCACTTAGAGCGTGCCGAGGTGCTCGGATTGCATATCCGCGGCTGCCGCAAGCCGGGCCGCCCGGCGGCGGCGCAGCACAAAGTGCCCCATGAGCGCTGCGAACGTCAGAAGAACGAGGATCGTGGCGACCGCGCCGACCGCCGGGTCGATGTTGTCCTGGATGCCGTCCCAAATGCGGCGCGGCAAGGTGTAGACATGGCGACTGGTGATGAAGAGGGTCACCACGATCTCGTCCCACGACAGGATGAAGGCGAAGAAGCCGCCCGCCAGCATGCCGGGGAGAATGCTCGGGACGATCACGTAACGGATCGCTTGCGCGATCGAGGCCCCCAGATTGCGCGCCGCCTGCTCGAGGCGGAGATCGAAGTTGGCGAGCGACGCCGACACCGTGATCAGCACGTAAGGCAGGCCCTTGACCCCGTGGGCGATGATCAGTCCGGGGAAGGTATCGAGCAGTCCCCAGCTCGCCCAGACGCGGTAGAAGCCGAGCGCGTGCACGATCGCGGGCACGATCATGGGGGCGAGCATGATGAAGCGCAGCAGCTCCGACCAGCGGCTGGCGACGCGCCAGCAGCCGATCGCGGCGAGCGTTCCGAAGAGGATGGCCAGGGCGGAGGCCGAGCTCGCGACGATGATGCTATGGAGGATGCTGTTGATCCAGCTCGGATCGCTGAGGAGCGCTTCATAATGCCGCAGCGAGACCGTCCCGTCCGGCAGCGACAAATAGCGCTCGGGCGTAAGTGAGATGGGAAAGACCACGATCATCGGAAGCACGAGAAAGAGCAGCACGATCCAGGCGAGGCAGATCACTAGCGCGAGCTCGAGACTGACGCGCCGTCCCCTCATGCCGCACCGAACAGCTTACGCGGACTGACGAACCGGCTCATCAGCGCCAGCATGAGGAAGACCGTGATGAGCAGGCTCGTGGCGAGCATCGTGCCCAGGCCCCATTGCAGCGTCTCGACGACTTGCAGCGCTATGTACTCGGCGATCATCACGACGCGGCCGCCGCCCAGGATCGCGGGCGTCACGAAGAAGCCCAGCGAGAAGATGAAGACGAGGATGCCGGCACCGACGATCCCGGGCAGGCTCAAGGGCAGATGGACCCTCGCGAAGGCCTGCAGTGGCGACGCGCCGAGCCCGCGCGCCGCCGGCACGAGGCGCCTGTCGATGCCCTTCATGTTCACGTAAAGCGGCAGCACGGCGTAGGGAATCATGTAATGGGTCATGCCGACGATGACGCCGAACTCGTTGCGCACGAGCGGAAGCGGCCGGTCGATGATCCCGGCCGCGAGCAGCATGGAGTTGAGCAACCCGCCGGGATGCAGGATGGCGACCCAGGCGAACGCCCGCACCAGGACCGAGATCCAGAAGGACAGCAGCACGAAGAAGAGCATCCAGGCCTCGTGCGTGCGCGACACGTGGAGCACCGCGTAGGCAACGACGTAGCCGAGGACCATGGTGATCGCCGTGGTGATCAGGCAGACCCGCGCGGTGATCCACAGGATGTGCTGTACGGCGCCGTTGGTGAAAAGCAGCGCGTAGTTTTCGAGCCCAGGCCTCGGCTCCGACACGCTGATCCACAGCACTTGGCTCAGGGGATAGAGATAGAAGACCGCAAGCAGGGCAAAAGGCCCGAAGATGAGGGGCCAATAGGCGGCGCTGCCGAAATTCCTGCCCAAGCCCTCCCCCGTCACAGCTGCCGTTCCCGTGTCGCGCGGCAGGCCGGCGATTTCAGTCTAGCGAAAATTCTGCTATACGCCAGAGCACCGTGGCAAGGTCGGCCCAGTGCCGCCAAAACCGCGCAAGGACACTCCGAGCGCAAAGACAATTCGGCCAGGGAGCAATCGCGAAAGGGGAGAACGATGGAAGAGGATTCGGGATTCGCGCGTGACAGCATCGAGCTCTTGCGGGAGCGGCTAACCGGCAGGCCCGTCAGCCGGCGTGGCTTCCTCGCGGCTTGCGCGGCGCTCGGGCTTTCGCCGGCGCTGTTCAAGGTCACGCCGGCTTCGGCAGAGGGCAAGGAGCTGGTGCTGTGCAATTTCGGCGGCGACGCCATCGCGGCCTTCAATAAGGCCTGGGTCGAGCCGTTTATGGCCAAGAACCCCGGCATCAAGGTCGTGATCGACGGCACCGGCCCGACGTCCGGGAAGATCAAGGCCATGGTCGAGAGCGGCAAGGTCGGCTGGGACGTGGTCGACCGCAACCTGGCGGCCGCCGTCGAGCTGGGGCGGCAGAACCTGCTCGACGAGATCGACTACGGCATCGTCGACAAGGCAAAGGTGCGCCCCGAGCACGCCGGCAAATGGGCGGTCGGCAGCTACATCTATTCCTACCCGCTGGTCTACGATAGCAAGGCATGGGGCGGACGGGTGCCGACGGGCTGGAAGGATTTCTTCAACCTCAAGGATTTTCCCGGCAAGCGCATGCTGCGCAAGTACATCGACGGACAGCTCGAGGCGGCGCTCATCGGCGACGGTGTCGATCCCAAGAAGCTCTATCCCCTCGACGTCAAGCGTGCCCTCGACAAGATCCGCTCGATCAAGGAGCAGGTCATCTTCTGGGCCAACGGTGCCGAGAGCCAACAGGCCTTCCGCGACGGCGAAGTCGTCATGGGCAATATGTGGAACACGCGCTGCACGGTGCTCAAGGACGAGAGCAAGGGGCGCATCGACTTCACCTTCAACCAGGCGAGCGTCTGGATCGGGGCCTGGTTGGTGCCGAAGGGCAGCAAAGGCGGCAGCGACGCCATGAAGTTCATCGCCTCCACCCAGGACCCCACGGAGCAAGTTGAGCTTTTCAAGATGATCGGGAACGGGCCGGTCAATCCGGCGGCGGCGGCCCTCGTTCCAGCCGAGCTCAAGCCGCTCGACCCCGGCTCGCCGCAAAATTACGCCAAGCAGGTCTTGGCCGATCCCGAGTGGTACGCGTCCAATAGTGTGACGGCGCTCAACCAGTATCTGGAAATGGTGTCGTCCTGACGGCGATGAAACCGCACTCGGCGGAAGCCGCTCTCCGCGGGCCGGAGGCGGCTCCGCCGAGGTACCGGCCGTCTCATTCCGCGGCCTGGCTCTTCCGCTCCTTCTCCTGGAGCGCGAAGGCGCCCGCCACCTCGCTGCCCGTGGCGTACCAAAGCTTGGGAAAGCGCCGCGTGAAGGCCAGGAAATCCCGCAGAATGCCCAAGCGCATCGGCCGGCCGGTCACCTGCGGATGCATGACCAGGACGAAGACCCCACCCATCTCGTAGATCGCGCGAAACTCGTCCTGCCAGATCGACAGCACGTGCTCGCGCGTGAAGAGCGGTCGCGGCGCGCGTAAATGCGTGGCGCCGAAGTTCCAGTCGTCGAGCGAGGGATGCTCCGGCAGCTCGATGGGGCCGGCGCGTCCGTCGCGCAGCCGATGCCGATAGGGGTGGACGTCGTCCTTGAAGCAGCTGTTGTACACGAAGCCGCGCTCGACCAGAGCCTCCAGCAGGAAATGGCATGATTCGCTGCTGGGCGGCCGATAACCTTTCGGGCGCAGGCCGAAGTGGCGCTTCATGGCATCGAGCCCGCGCTCGAGCTCGTCGATGATTTGCTCGGGCCGGGCGGGGTCGGGGCGATAATGCAGGTAGCCGTGATGCGCGAGCTCGTGGCCGTCGCGGAGGATCGTCTCGACGCGGCCAGCGTGGTTGTCGATCGTCCAGCCGGGCGTGAAAAAGGTCCCCTTGAGACCCTCCGCCTTGAGCAGCTCGAGGATTTTGACGACGCCGACCTTGGCGCCGTAGCCTCCGAGCGAGAGGGTCGCAAGCAGCTCCGCGTTCTCCGGCTCCTTGCCGAGCCAGAGCGACTCGGCATCGAAATCGAAAGTCAGGCAAACCGCGCATTGGGCGCCGTTGGGCCAACGTACCGGCACGCTCTCGGCTGTCATGACGGCTTCTCCACCCGCTTGCGATGAGCGAGACTATTATGCGGCGAGCGGCCGTGTAAACCGGCTCGCCGCGACACCCTCGCCCCTGGCGCGGCGCGCGCGGGCCATGCTAGAGAGGCGCCACCCACGCTCCGGCGGGCGAGGCAATCCATTCCTGGCTGCGGCACTCTTTCATGGCACGTCGCGCATTGATTGCGGGAAACTGGAAGATGAACGGGCTCGGGCCGGGTGGTGCCGGGCTCGATGGGCTGGCTCTGGCGCGCGACCTCTTGGCACGGCTACGGCAAGGGCCGGCACCGCGCGCCGATCTCGTGGTGGCGCCGCCCGCGACCTTGATCGCGCGTGTGGCCCAGATCTTGGCAGGGAGCTCAATCGCGGTCGGCGGCCAGGACTGCCACGCCGAGCCGAGCGGGGCGCATACCGGCGACCTCAGCGCCGAGATGCTGAAGGAAGCGGGTTGCCGCTACGTCATCGTCGGCCATTCCGAGCGGCGCGCCGACCACGGCGAGGGCAACGCAATCGTGCGCGCCAAGACGGCCGCCGCGCACCGTGCCGGCCTCATCGCCATCCTCTGCGTGGGCGAGCGCGAGGGTGCGCGCCTCTCCGGCACCGCGGCTGCCGTGGTCGGCCGGCAGCTCGCCCAATCGCTGCCTAAGTCGGCAAGTGCGGCCAACACGGTCGTGGCCTACGAGCCCGTGTGGGCGATCGGCAGCGGGCGGACGCCGAGCGGCTCCGACATCGCCGCGATGCACGGCCTCATCCGCCGCGCGCTTGCCGGCCGCGCGGCGAACGGCGAGGAGATGCGCATCCTTTACGGCGGCTCGGTCAAGGCGCAAAACGCGCGCGAGATTCTACGCGCGTCCGATGTGGACGGAGCCCTCGTCGGGGGGGCCAGCTTGGACGCCGACGCGTTCTGGGCGATTGCCCAATCAATTCCCTAGCGCAAAGTGCTGGAAGGCACTACATAGCCACTCGGCCACTAGTACCTGCTTGCAGAGCTTCGCGCCGGCGGCCCGTAGGGCCGCCTCCTTACGAAACGCAAGAAGAGGCGCGCTTTGCGCGCCATGGCGCGAAGCTCTGCAAGCAGGTACAACACTTTGAGTTTGTACCGATTTCGCGGCTCGTGAGTCGCCGCAAGGCGACTCACGAACTCGCGAAAGTCGGTACTAGGCCTTTGGGCGGCAAATCCTCGCGAGTCGCGGCAATGCAAGCAGTCCTCGTCGTCATCCATGTCATCTTGGCGGTCGCACTTATCGCCGTCGTGCTGCTGCAACGGAGCGAAGGCGGAGCGCTCGGCATTGGCGGCGGCGGGGGCATGAGCGGCTTCATGACCGGGCGCGGTGCCGCCAACCTCTTGACGCGCGCGACCGCCGTGCTCGCCCTCTGCTTCATGTTGACGAGCCTCGGCCTCGCGTGGCTCGCGGGCCGCACGCCCGCGCAGCGCTCGCTTCTCGACCAACCGCCTACGCATGCCGCACCGATCGAGCAGGCTCCGGTGGCTCCCGCGCCAACGCCGGCCCCCGCCACCCCCGCGGCACCCACGGCACCTACGGTACCCACGGCACCCAAGACGCCGGCGCCGCCGATCGGGCAATAGCAGCGCTGTCAAGCAGGATTTTTCGCGAGGCAGCTATGCGGTTGCTTCTTTCGCGTTGGCTTGCCGCGCGGGGATGCTATAATGATGGCCCATGCAGCGGTACATCTTCATTACCGGCGGCGTGGTCTCCTCTCTCGGCAAGGGCATAGCGTCGGCGGCACTCGGAGCGCTCCTCCAGGCCCGCGGCTTCACCGTGCGCTTGCGCAAGCTCGATCCTTACATCAACGTCGATCCGGGGACGATGAGCCCGTATCAGCACGGCGAGGTCTACGTCACTGACGACGGGGCCGAGACCGACCTCGACCTCGGCCATTATGAGCGCTTCACCGGCGTCGCCTCGCGGCGCAGCGACAACATCACGACGGGGCGCATCTATTCGGACGTCATCGCGCGCGAGCGCCGCGGCGACTATCTCGGCGCCACGGTCCAGGTCATCCCCCACATCACGGACGCGATCAAGGACTTCATCCTGGCGGACGCCGGGGGTGCGGACTTCGTGCTGTGCGAGATCGGCGGCACGGTGGGCGACATCGAGGGACTGCCCTTCCTCGAGGCGATCCGCCAGCTCGGCAACGAGCTCGGCCCCGAGCGAAGCATGTTCGTGCACCTGACGCTGGTGCCCTATATCGCGAGCTCGCACGAGCTCAAGACCAAGCCGACCCAGCACTCGGTCAAGGAGCTGCAGGGCGTCGGCATCAAGCCCGACGTCATTCTCTGCCGCAGCGAGCGGCCGATCCCCACGAGCGAGCGGCGCAAGATCGCCCTCTTCTGCAACGTGCGCGAGGAGCGCGTCATCCAGGCCCTCGACGTCCCCACCATCTACGAGGTGCCCCTGCGCTACCACGCCGAGGGTTTCGACACCCAGGTCATCAAGCATTTCGGCATCCGGCAGGAGGGCGAGCCCGACCTCGCGCGCTGGCAAAGCATCGTCGAGCGCATCCGCAAGCCCGAAGGCGAGGTGACGATCGCGGTGGTCGGCAAATACACGCATCTGCTCGACGCCTACAAGTCGCTCTCCGAGGCGCTTGCGCATGGCGGCGTCGCCAATCACGTGCGCGTCAATATGAACTGGATCGATTCGGAGATCTTCGAGCGGGACGACACCATCCACCACCTCGAGGGCGTGCACGGTATCTTGGTCCCGGGCGGCTTCGGCGAGCGCGGCTCGGAGGGCAAGATCCAGGCGGCCCGCTTCGCGCGCGAGCGCCAGGTGCCCTACTTCGGCATCTGCTTCGGCATGCAGATGGCGGTCATCGAGGTGGCGCGGCACGTGGCCGGGCTAGAGGGAGCCGGCTCGACCGAGTTCGGCCCGGCCAAGCATCCGGTCGTCGGCCTCTTGACCGAATGGATGCGCGGCAACGTGCTCGAGCACCGCGCCATCGGCGACAACCTCGGCGGCACCATGCGGCTCGGCGCCTATGATTGCGTGCTCGCGAAAGGGAGCCAAGTGCACGAGGCCTATGGTCTCGACCAGATCAGCGAGCGCCACCGTCACCGCTACGAGGTGAACATCAACTACAAGGGCCAGCTCGAGGGCGCGGGCCTGCGCTTCTCCGGCATGTCGCCCGACGGCGAGCTCCCGGAGATCGTCGAGATCCCCGGCCACCGCTGGTTCATCGGCGTGCAGTTCCACCCTGAGCTCAAGTCGAAACCGCTCGAGCCGCACCCGCTCTTCACCTCCTTCATCAAGGCGGCGGTCGACCAGAGCCGGCTGGTGTAGCGCGCTTTACGCTGGTTGCGCGGCCGGACTTCGTATAAGTCTACGGCTTGCAAGCTCCCTCACCCTCCCATGGCCTTGCGGTCTTGGGCCCTCCCTCTCCCGCATGCGGGCGAGAGGAAGTCGCGCACAAATCCCCTCTCCCGTTTACGGGAGAGGGAGGGGCCCAGCGCGCAGCGCTGGGAGGGTGAGGGACGCCGCAGTAATTGCGAACGAGCCTCTGATGACCACGCCCCGCCACGTCCGCATTGGCGAGCTTACGATCGGCAACGACCGGCCGCTCACCCTCATTGCCGGGCCGTGCGCGCTCGAGTCGCGCGCGCACGCGCTCGAGATGTCGCTCGCACTTAAGGAGATTACCGCGAAGCTCGGCATCGGCCTCATCTACAAGACCTCTTTCGACAAGGCGAACCGCACCTCGCTCACGAGCCCGCGCGGCCTCGGGCTGTCCGAGAGCCTGCCCATCCTCGCCGAGGTGCGCGAGAGCCGCAGCATCCCGGTCTTGACCGACGTGCACGAGCCGCACCAATGCGCGATCGTGGCGCAGGCGGCGGACGTGCTGCAGATCCCCGCCTACCTCTGCCGGCAGACCGACCTCCTCGTCGCCGCCGCGCGCACGGGACGCGCCATCAACGTCAAGAAGGGACAGTTTCTCGCCCCCTGGGACATGGCGAACGTCGTCGCCAAGATCACCCATGAAGGCAACCACGACGTGCTCCTGACCGAGCGCGGCGTGTCCTTCGGCTACAACACGCTCGTCTCCGACATGCGCGCGCTGCCGATCATGGCGAAGACGGGCTTTCCCGTGGTTTTCGACGCCACCCACTCGGTACAGCAGCCGGGCGGGCAGGGGAGCAAGAGTGGGGGCGAGCGGCAACACGTGCCCGTGCTGGCGCGCGCCGCCGTGGCGGTCGGCGTCGCGGCCCTTTTCATGGAGACGCATCAGGACCCCGACAAGGCGCCGTCGGACGGTCCCAACATGGTCAAGCTCAAGGACCTGCCGGCCCTGCTCGAGACCTTGATCGAGCTCGACCGCATCGCCAAGGCGAAGCCGATCGAGTTTTGAGGTACCCCCGCAGGGCTGCCTGGCATCCTGCTTGCGTCCACGGGCCGCGGTCGCTATCTCTCTCGCGCCAATCCTCTTATCGCACCTCATCCCTTTCGGGAGCGTGTCATGACCGCCATCACCGACATCCGTGCCCGCGAGATTCTCGACAGCCGCGGCAATCCGACCGTCGAGGTCGACGTGGAGCTCGAGACCGGGACGATCGGCCGCGCCGCGGTGCCGTCCGGCGCCTCCACCGGCCGGCACGAGGCGGTCGAGCTGCGCGACGGCGACAAGGCGCGCTACGGCGGCAAGGGCGTGCTCCAGGCGATCGTCGCGGTCGAGGGCGAGATCTTCGATGCACTCTCGGGCCTCGAGGCCGAAGAGCAGGAGCATCTCGACCACCTCCTGATCAAGCTCGACGGCACGCCCAACAAGAGCCGGCTCGGCGCCAACGCCATCTTGGGCGTGAGCCTCGCCGCCGCGCGCGCCGCCGCCGAGGAGCGCGGCTTGCCGCTCTACCGCTACATCGGCGGGGTCTCGGCGCGCACCCTTCCCGTGCCGCAAATGAACATCGTCAACGGCGGCGCGCATGCGGACAATGCCATCGACATCCAGGAGTTCATGATCATGCCGCTCTCGGCCGCGAGCGTGGCCGAGGCCGTGCGCATGGGCTCCGAGGTCTTCCAGGCGCTCAAGAAGCGGCTCAAGGAGGCGGGCCACAATACCAATGTCGGCGACGAGGGCGGCATGGCGCCCAACCTCGGAAGCGCCGACGAGGCGCTCGGCTTCATCGTGAAGGCGATCGAGGCGGCCGGCTATCGCCCGGGCGAGGATATCGCCTTGGCCCTCGATGCGGCGGCGAACGAGTTCCACCGCAAGGGCAAATACGTGCTGGAAGGCGAGGGCAAGAAGCTCGACGCCGCCGGCATGGTCAAGTACTACGAGGCCCTCGTGCGCCGCTATCCGATCATCTCGCTCGAGGACGGCATGGCCGAAGGCGATTTCGCCGGCTGGGCCGAGCTCACAGCGGCACTCGGCAAGAAGATTCAAATCGTGGGGGACGATATCTTCGTGACCAACCCGGCGCGCCTGCGCGCGGGCATCGAGAAGGGCCTGGCCAATGCCATACTCGTCAAGCTGAACCAGATCGGCACCCTTTCCGAGACGCTGGAAACCGTGCAAATCGCGCAGCACGCGGGCTATCGCGTGGTCATCTCGCACCGCTCGGGCGAGACCGAGGACACCACCATCGCCGACTTGGCGGTCGCCACCAACTGCGGCCAGATCAAGACGGGATCGCTCACGCGCTCCGAACGCCTCGCCAAATACAACCAACTCATCCGCATCGAGGAGGAGTTGGGCCCGGCGGCCCGCTACGCCGGCAGAAGCGTGCGGCGCTGAGAAGCGGCGCGCCGTCGCAATAGCGACTCGGGCGTGGTTCCACCGCGCTAGCTCGATCTGCCTGAGTTTTTCGCCGCGGACTTGCCATGGCAGCAGTGTAGATTGACGGAAATCGGCGGCTGATGCGGGAAAATCGGGCAGACTCTTGATTTGCCTATTGACCAGCGTGAATCTCCTGTGATTCGCTTCTTGTCATGAGCCTCACGCGCGAGATCACCAAGCGGCTTCCTGGCATCTCGGCCCAGCTCTTGTTGGCTTGCCTTGCGTTCTACTTCGCCTATCACGCGGTCGAGGGAGATCGCGGGCTCAATGCCTGGTGGGGACTGCGCCAGAAGATCGGGCTCGCCGAGGCGACACTCACCGCACTCAACAGCCAGCGCACCGGCCTCGAGGAGCGCGTCGCGCACCTGCGCCCCGAAAGCCTCGATCCTGACATGCTCGAGGAGCGTGCGCGCGTGCTGCTCAATTTCGGCCGGCCCGACGAGATCGTCATCCTCTCGCCCAAGCCAGAGGCCAAGCCTTAGGCTCTGCTGTCCAAACCGCATCATCGCCTTCTCGGGGCAAAGCCGCGTCGCGGCGGAACAGGCGTGCGCTCAGCGCTTTGAGCCTCGCGCGCCCCCTTCCGGGCTGGCAGCATCGCTTGTTAACCTAAATGCAGTTAAAACGGCATTGTGCATTGCGATAGAAGCATTTTTCGCCACTCGGTTCCTTGAAAACGGCATCTCTGCGGGCTACTAGTCTAAGGAGGTAGGGAGGCGGCCGCACAGGCGGCCGCGGCTCGTTTTTCCGAGGATCAGCCGAAGGATGACGTGATGGCCAACGCCAAGACCACGCGCGCCAAGCCGCGGGCGAAGAGCGCTGCGGCCGAGGAGCTCATCACCCTCTATCGCGAGATGCTGTTGATCCGCCGCTTCGAGGAGAAGGCGGGTCAGATGTATGGCATGGGTCTCATCGGCGGCTTCTGCCACCTCTATATCGGGCAGGAAGCCGTGGTGGTGGGCTTGCAGGCCGCGAGCCGACCAGGCGACGCGGTCGTGACGAGCTATCGCGATCACGGCCACATGCTGGCGTGCGGCATGGACCCGAAAGGGGTGATGGCCGAGCTGACCGGCCGGCGCACGGGCTATTCCAAAGGCAAGGGCGGCTCGATGCACATGTTCAGCCGGGAGGCCAACTTCTTCGGCGGACACGGCATCGTCGGCGCGCAAGTGCCCATCGGTGCCGGGCTCGCCTTCGCCTTCAAATATCGCAACGAGCCCAAGGTCTCATTCACCTATCTCGGCGACGGTGCCGTCAATCAAGGCCAGGTCGGGGAGGCCTTCAATATGGCGGCGCTGTGGAAGTTGCCGGTCGTCTTTGTGATCGAGAACAACAAATACGGCATGGGCACCTCGATCGAGCGCGCCTCCGCCCGCACGGATTTCTACCACCGCGGCGCGCCCTACGGGATTCCGGGCGAGGTGGTCGACGGCATGGACGTCGTGGCGGTCAAGGCCGCGGCTGAGAAGGCGGTCGAGCAGGCCCGCGCCGGCAAGGGCCCTTACATCCTCGAGATGATCACCTACCGCTACCGCGGACACTCCATGTCCGATCCCGCGAAGTACCGCTCAAAGGAGGAGGTGCAGCGCATGCGCCAGGAGCGCGATCCGATCGATCGCCTGCGCCAGCGCCTCGAGGCGGAAGGGGTGACCGACGAGGAGGGCCTCAAGAAGATCGATCGGGAGATCAAGGACATCATCCAGGCCGCCGCAGACTTCGCCCAGCAGAGCCCGGAGCCCGATCCCGGCGAGCTCTATACCGACGTGCTGGCGCCGGCTTAAGCGGACGGAGGGAGGACCGACATGCCGATCGAGGTGTTGATGCCGGCGCTCTCGCCGACCATGACCGAGGGCAAGCTCGCGAAATGGCTCAAGCAGGAAGGCGATGCGGTGAAGGCGGGCGACGTGCTCGCCGAGATCGAGACCGACAAGGCGACGATGGAGATCGAAGCGGTCGACGAGGGCAAGCTCGGCAAGATCCTCGTGGCCGAAGGCAGCGAGGGCGTCGCGGTCAATACGCCCATTGCCCTTCTCCTGGGCGATGGAGAGAGCGCATCCGCTCTCGCGGGCGCACAACGGCCGGCCGCAGCACCTGTTGCGCCTGCGCCCGCCGCTGCGGCACCAGCACCCGCTCAGCCTGCGGCCAAGGCGCCCCTTGCGGCAGCCGCGGCGAGTGCCGCACCGCGCCCGGCAGCCCCCGCCGCCGAGCCGGAATATGCCGGCCCCACGAGGACGCAAACAGTGCGCGAGGCGTTGCGCGATGCGATGGCCGAGGAAATGCGCCGCGATGCGAGCGTCTTCCTCATGGGGGAGGAGGTGGCGCAGTACCAAGGCGCGTACAAGGTGAGCCAGGGCCTGCTCGAGGAGTTCGGCGAGCGCCGCGTGATCGACACGCCCATCACCGAGCAGGGTTTCACCGGCCTCGGCGTGGGTGCCGCCTTCAACGGCTTGCGGCCGATCGTCGAGTTCATGACCTTCAACTTCGCCATGCAGGCGATCGACCAGATCGTCAATTCGGCGGCCAAGACGCGCTACATGTCGGGCGGCCAGATGAGTTGCCCGATCGTCTTCCGCGGCCCCAATGGTGCGGCCACGCGCGTGGCGGCGCAACACTCGCAATGCTACGCGAGCTGGTTCGCCCATGTGCCGGGCCTCAAGGTGGTGGCACCCTACTCGGCGGCCGACGCCAAGGGCCTGCTCAAGGCGGCGATCCGCGACCCGAACCCGGTCATCGTGCTGGAGAACGAGATCCTCTACGGCTACAGCTTCGAGGTCCCCGAGCACGCCGATTGGGTGGTCCCCATCGGCAAGGCGAAGGTCGAGCGCGCCGGCAACGACGTCACCATCGCCGCCTTCTCCCTCATGGTCCATCGCGCGCTCGAGGCGGCGGAGCTCCTGGCCAAGGAGGGGATCAGCGCCGAGGTGATCAACCTGCGCACGATCCGGCCGCTAGATGCGGGCGCCATCGTCGCCTCCATCAAGAAGACGAACCGCCTTGTCACGATCGAGGAGGGTTGGCCCTTCGCCGGCATCGGCGCCGAGCTCGCCGCGGTGATGATGGAAGAGGCCTTCGACTGGCTCGACGCGCCGGTGGCGCGCGTCGCGGGCGTCGACGTCCCCATGCCCTATGCGGCGAACCTAGAGCAGCTGGCGCTCCCGCATGCCGCCACCATCGTCGAGGCCGCAAAGCAAGTATGCTACCGCAGCTGAGCGCCCGCGCGCCCGCTGTCCATCCGAGGGAAAGGTCATGCCGACGCAAATCCTGATGCCAGCCCTCTCGCCCACCATGACCGAGGGTAAGCTCGCGAAATGGCTCAAGAAGGAGGGCGAGGCGGTGCGCGCCGGCGACGCGCTGGCCGAGATCGAGACGGACAAGGCCACCATGGAGGTCGAGGCGGTGGATGAGGGCACCATCGGCAAGCTGCTCGTCGCCGAGGGCACGGACGGGGTCAAGGTCAACACACCGATCGCACTTCTGCTCGCCGAGGGCGAGGACGCCAAGACACTCGCGGCGGCAGCGACAGCACCGCCTAAACCTGCCCCCAGCGCTCCGCAAGCGACAGCTCCAGCTGCGGCAGCGCCCGCGGCCAAGCCGGCGCCAAGTCCCGCGGCAGCACCGGCACCGGCACCGGCGCCGCAACTGGCCGCCGAGCGCGGCAATGGCCAGGACCGGGTCGTTGCCAGCCCGCTCGCACGCCGCATGGCGCAGCAGGCCGGCCTCGATCTGGCAAACCTGCGCGGGAGCGGCCCGCACGGGCGCATCGTGCGCGCCGACATCGAGGCGGCCCTCGCCAAGGGCGCTCCGGCGCTACCTCGCGCCGCGGCAGCGGCACCCGGAGCGGCTGCGCGGCCGGCACCCATGGTCGAGCTTCCGGGCGCAGCTCCCTACCGAGAGGTACCGCACAGCACGATGCGCAAGATCATCGCGCGCCGGCTCACGGAGGCGAAGCAGCAGCAGCCGCATTTCTATATCTCGATCGATTGCGAGATCGACGCACTTCTCAAGGCGCGTCAGGAGCTCAATGCCAGGGCGCCGGAAGGAAAGGGCGGCTACAAGCTCTCGGTCAACGACTTCGTGATCCGGGCGGCGGCGTTGGCGTTGCGCAAGGTGCCGGCGGCGAATGCGTCCTGGACGGAAGAGGCGGTGCGGCTCTACGCCCGCGCCGATATCTCGGTCGCCGTCGCTATTCCGAACGGCCTCATCACGCCCGTGATCCGGGGCGCCGACCAGAAGGGCCTGGCCGAGATCTCGAACGAGATGAAGGAGCTCGCCGCGCGCGCGCGCGAGGGCAAGCTCAAGCCCGAGGAGTTTCAGGGCGGCACCTTCTCGATCTCGAACCTCGGCATGTACGGCATCCGCGAGTTCGCCGCCGTGCTCAATCCGCCGCAAGGGGTGATCCTCGCGGTGGGGGCCGGCGAGCAGCGCGCCGTCGTGAAGGAGGGTGCGCTTGCCATCGCCACGGTGATGACTTCGACGCTCTCCGTCGACCACCGGGTGGTGGACGGCGTCATCGCCGCCGAGTTCCTCGCCGCCTACAAGAAGCTCATCGAAGACCCGCTCACCATGCTGCTCTGAGGACGAGTCATGGCTGACCCTTCTACTTCCTTCGACATCATCGTCGTGGGCGGCGGCCCGGGGGGCTATGTCGCCGCCATCCGCGCGGCCCAGCTCGGCATGAAGGCGGCCGTCGTCGAGCGCGAGCATTTGGGCGGCATCTGCCTCAATTGGGGCTGCATCCCGACCAAGGCCCTTTTGCGCTCGGCCGAGGTCTATCACCTCATGAAGCATGCCGAGGAGTTCGGCCTGAGTGCGCAAAACGTCGCCTATGACGCCAAGAAGATCGTCGAGCGCTCGCGCAAGGTGGCGGCCCGCCTCTCGAACGGGGTCAAGTTTCTGCTTAACAAGAACAAGGTCCGCGTCTTCGATGGCCACGGCAAGCTCGCCGGTGCGGGCAAGCTGGCGGTAACGAAGGACGGCAAGGTAGGGGCCGAGCTTGCGGCCAAGCATATCGTTCTCGCGACGGGGGCGCGGGCGAGGGCACTGCCCGGCCTCGAGCCCGACGGCAAGCTGGTGTGGACCTACAAGGAGGCGATGGTGCCGCCGGCGCTGCCGAAATCGCTCCTCGTCATCGGCTCGGGCGCCATCGGCATCGAGTTCGCGAGCTTCTATCGCACCCTCGGTGCCGAGGTCACGGTGGTCGAGGTGCTGCCGCGCATCCTGCCCGTGGAGGACGAGGAGATCTCCGCTTTTGCGCAGAAGGCTTTCGAGAAGCAAGGGATGAAGATCCACACGAGCGCTTCCGTCACGGCGCTCAAGAAGGGAGCGGGAAGCGTCACCGCCACGATCGAGGCGGGCGGCAAGACGAGCGAAGCCACCTTCGAGCGCGTCATCCTCGCCATCGGCATCGCGGGCAACGTGGAGAACATCGGGCTCGAAGGCACCAAGGTGAAGGTCGAGAAGACGCATGTGGTGGTGAACGAGTGGCTCGAGACCGGCGAGCCAGGGGTCTACGCGATCGGCGATCTGGTGGGACCGCCTTGGCTCGCGCACAAGGCGAGCCACGAGGGCGTTATTTGCGTCGAGAAGATCGCCGGCCTCAATGACGTGCATCCGCTCGATGTCACGAACGTGCCGGGCTGTACCTACTGCATGCCGCAAGTGGCAAGCGTGGGACTGACCGAAACGGCGGCCAAGGCCAAGGGCCATCAAGTCAAGGTCGGCCATTTCCCCTTCGTGGGCAACGGCAAGGCGATCGCACTCGGCGAGACCGAGGGCATGGTCAAGACCGTGTTCGACGCCAAGACGGGCGAGCTCCTGGGCGCGCACATGATCGGCGCCGAGGTGACCGAGCTCATCCAGGGCTACGGCATCGCCAAGACGCTCGAATCGACCGAGGCCGAGCTCATTCGCGCCGTCTTCCCGCACCCCACCTTGAGCGAAATGATGCACGAGGCGGTGCTTGACGCCTACGGCCGCGCGATCCACTTCTAGACGGTCGGTCCGGCGATGCGGGTGAGAGCGTGAAAATCATTGTTCCGAGCGTGGCGATGGAGGAGGCGGGCCTCAGGGGCAACGCCTCCGTCAAGCGCATTTTCACGGCCCTCCAGCCCAATGCGGACGGCAGCTGGGATGTGGTCACCGTGGTCGAGACCAGCCTGGTCCTCGATGCGGCCCGGCCCGGCTACAACCAAGCTGCCTGCGATAAGCTCGTGGAAGACGTCGAGGCGGACCTGCGCGCGCGCAAGATCTTCGGCCGCGTGACGCTGCGAGGCGCATAGCTCATGACGGTCGAGGCCCCCCGCCCGCGCCACCCCGAGAAGGTCAACCGGCCCGACCATCCCATTCCGCGCAAGCCGGCGTGGATCCGCGTCAAGGCGCCGGTCTCCCGCGAGTACCACGAGACGCGCAGGCTCATGCGCGAGCACCGTCTCAACACGGTGTGCGAGGAGGCTGCCTGCCCCAACATCGGCGAATGCTGGGCCAAGCGCCACGCCACCGTGATGATCCTCGGCAGCGTGTGCACGCGCGCTTGCGCCTTCTGCAACGTGGCGACCGGGCTTCCGGACGGGCTCGACCCGCACGAGCCCGCCCATGTCGGCGAGGCGGTCGCCGCACTCGGCCTCTCCCACATCGTGGTCACCTCGGTCGACCGCGACGACTTGCCCGACGGCGGGGCCGGGCACTTCGCCGCAACGATCCATGCCATCCACGAGGCCGCACCCGGCACCACCATCGAGGTCCTGACCCCCGATTTCTTGAGGAAGGCGGGAGCCGCCGAGATCGTGGTCGCGGCCAAACCCGACGTTTACAACCACAACCTCGAGACCGTGCCGCGGCTCTATCCCGCGATCCGGCCGGGTGCGCGCTACTTTGCCTCCTTGCGCCTCCTGCAGCACGTCAAGGAGCTCGCCCCCGCCATGTTCACCAAGTCGGGCCTCATGGTGGGCCTCGGCGAGAGCAGGGAGGAGGTCCATCAGGTGATGGACGATCTGCGTAGCGCCGAGGTGGATTTTCTCACCATCGGCCAATATCTGCAGCCGACCCCCAAGCACGCGCCGATCGCCCGCTTCCTCGCGCCGGAGGAGTTCGCGGCCTTGAATGCGATGGCGCTCGGCAAGGGCTTCCTCATGGTGGCGAGTTCGCCGCTCACGCGCTCCTCCTATCACGCGGGCGACGGCTTCATCCGCTTGCGCCAGGCGCGCGATCGCTTGCTCGCCTCTCGCTAAGCGCGGGCGGGCGGGCAATGCCGACCCATGCCGAGCGGCGCCATCTGCCCTATCGGCAGGATCAGCTCTTCGCCCTCGTCGCCGACATCGAGCGCTACCCGGAGTTCCTGCCCTGGTGCCGTGCCGCGCGCATCCGCAGGCGCGAGGGCGACGTGATCGTCGCCGACCTCGTGATCGGCTGGAAAATGATCCGCGAGCGCTTCACCTCGCGCGTGGTGCTGAAGCAACCCGATCGCATCGATGTCACCTATCACGAGGGGCCGTTCAAGTATCTCAACAATCACTGGATCTTCGAGCGCCGGCCGGACGGCACCTGCGTCCTCGATTTCTACGTCGACTTCGAGTTCCACTCGCGTGTCCTGCAAAAGGCGATGACGCTCCTCTTCAACGAGGCGGTACGGCGGATGGTCCGCGCCTTCGAGGAACGCGCGCGGACGCTCTATGGCGGGGCACGGGAGAAGGGCTGACGGGCCAAGCTCCGATGCGTCGCGCGCGCCTGCAGCCGCTAATGGCGTAATTAGCTCAAATACCGTCGCTTTCCGACTACGTCATTGATCGGGCGGATGGATTCCTCGCTTGTGTTGTGGCACCCTGCGTCCAGACCCACTACCTGCGGTCAGTCATGTTCGGGCGCTTCCGCCAAAAAGACGATACGCTCGAGCGCCTGCTCGCCGAGCGGAGTGCCGCGCTCGCGGAGAGCGAGCAGCGCTTCCGGGACTTTGCCGCCGCCGCCGCCGACTGGCTGTGGCAGAGCGATGCGCGGCATCGCTTTACCTCTATCGCGGGGGAGAGGAACGAGGCCGCCGGCATTCATCCCTCGGACGTTCTCGGCAAGACGCGATGGCAGCTCGCCGGCGGCGATCCCCAAACGGACGAGCTTTGGCGCCGGCACAAATCCGATTTGGACGCCCATCGGCCTTTTCACCGCTTCCGTTATTCCTTCGTGACGGTGCTCGGCCGCCGCATGCATTTTTCCGTCAGCGGCACGCCGGTCTTCGACCTTAACGGGGCCTTCCGCGGCTATCGCGGAACGGCGAGCGACGAGACCGCTGTCGTCGATGCGCTGCGCCGCGCGGAAGAGGCCGAGGCACTGCTGCGCGACGCCATCGAAAGCGTCTCGGACGGCTTCGCGATCTATGACCGCGATGACCGCTTCGTCATGTGCAACGCGGTGCACAAGCGGCTGCATCCCGGGCTCGCCGAACTCTTCGTGCCCGGCGCCCGCTTCGAGGACATCCTCCGCGCAGGTGTCGCAAAGGGCATCTATGCCGATGCGCCGGGCCGCGAGGAGGAATGGATCGCGCAGCGCCTGGCACGGCACCGCGATCCCAAGGACTTCGTCGAGCAACCGCTGAGTAATGGGACGTTCCTGGTGATTTCCGAGCGTCGCATGAGCAACGGCGGCACGGCCGGCGTTCGCATCGACGTGACCGCGCTCAAGCGCGCCGAGGCGGCGCGGCGCGAGAAAGAGGAGCAGCTTCTCAGCATCGCGGAAAACGTTCCCGGCGCGATTTACCGGCGCGTCCTCAGGCCCGATGGGAGCTTCACCTACACCTACGTCAGCCCCCGCATGTGGGATCTCTATGGCATCGATCCGGCGGAGATGCTTCGCGACGGCGCGCATTTCGTTCGCTCCATCCATCCCGACGACCGCGGGCGGTTCAGGGATGCCCTCGCGCATTCGGCCAAGGAGCTGTCGCCCATGGTGGTCGAGTTGCGCCTCTTCACCCCGGACGGCCAGACGCGCTGGCTGAGAACCTTGTCGCGGCCGCGCAAGCTCGACAATGGCGACGTCCAGTGGGACGGCATCGCGCTCGACATCACGGAGCTCAAGGACGCCGAAGCGCACCGGGATCGCCTTGCCTATTACGATCAGCTCACGGGACTGCCGAATCAAACCCTGTTCGAGGATCGCTTGGCGCAGGCGCTCCCGCTCGCCAAGCGCGCCAAGGGTGCCGTCGCGGTCATTTGCCTGGAGCTGGTCTCGCTCCAGGATTTGAGGGACAGCCGGGGAATGACGGTGGCGGACGGCGCCATCAAGGAAGCGGGCAGGCGCCTGCGCAATATGCTGCGCATGGAGGACACGGCCGCGTACGTCGGAGGCGACCGCTTCTTCGTCCTCTTGACCGGGCTCACGCGAGGGGAAGATGCGAGAAATCCCGCCAGCAAGATCGTTCAAGCCCTCGAGGGAAAGCTCGAGGTCGATGGCAACGAGGTCCCGCTCAAGTTGGCGCTGGGGGTGAGCATCGGCCCGGAAGACGGCGACAGGAGCGAGACGCTCATCCGCAACGCCGCCACCGCCTTGAACGAGGCCAAGGCCAATCCCGGTCAACAGTACCGCTTCTACGATATCCGCATGACGGAAAGTGCCGTGCTGCGACAAAGCCTCGAGGCGGAGCTGCGGGGTGCCATCGAGAGGCAGGAGTTCGCGCTCTTCTATCAGCCGCAAGTCGATACGCGGAGCTTGCGCATCATCGGGGCGGAGGCGCTCGTCCGCTGGAGGCATCCCGTGCGGGGCCTCGTGCTGCCGGGAGAATTCATCGCGATCGCCGAGGAGACCGGTCTGATCGCCCCGCTGGGCGATTTCGTGCTCAGGCAAGCCTGCGCCCAGACGCGCCTATGGCATGATGCCGGAGTCGCGGATTTCCGCATCTCGGTGAACCTCTCGGGCTGGCAGCTCCTGCAGGAGGACCTCGCGCGCACCGTTCTCGCGATCCTCGGCGAGACGGGCTTGGCCCCCGGCAGCCTCAGGCTCGAGTTGACGGAGAGTACCATCGCCCGCAATGTCGCGATCGCCAGCCGCGTGATGAAGGAGCTGGCCGAGGCCGGGCTGCAGTTTGCCATTGACGACTTCGGGGTTGAGCATTCGGTGCTGGGCCAGCTCGCACTCCTGCCCTTCGATACGATCAAGATCGCACGACTGTTCATTTCGCGCATGACCGCCGACCAGGCCCACGGCGCATTGGTCCAGGCCATGATCTCGATGTCGCACGCGATGAACAAGGACACCGTCGCCGTAGGTGTGGAGACGCACCGGCAACTCACTTATTTGCAGGCCCTTCAGTGCGACGCGCTCCAGGGTTTTATTTTCCACGAGCCCGTGCCGGCCGACGCCTTCCTGCCGATGCTGCGGCGGGGCATACTGAGGCCGTCCGACAATTCGCCGTAAGACCCCGAGCGCGGGGGCAGGCGCCCAATCCTCAGGTCCCCGCGGCTTGTTGCAGGAGCAGCTCGAGCGCGCGCAGCACCGCGGCCTCCCGAATAGCGCGCCGGTCGCCCGCGAAGACGCGGCGCTCAGAGAGGAGGGGGCCGCCGCGCCTCCCCGCTGCAATGAACACGAGGCCCACGGGCTTCTCGGCACTTCCTCCGCCCGGACCGGCCACTCCCGTGACGGCCACGCTCAAATCGGCTCGCACGGCGCGCATAAGTGCCGCCTCTGCCATGGCGCGGGCGACGGGCTCGCTCACGGCACCATGCGCCTCAAGGAGCTCGTGCGGCACGCCGAGCATCGCCTCCTTCATCGCGTTGGAATAGGTGACGAAGCCGCCTTCGACGACGTCCGAGCTGCCGGCGATCTCGGTCAAGGCCGCGGCGACGAGACCGCCGGTGCAGGACTCGGCCGTCACCAGGCGGAGGGCCTGCGCCCGGCACGCCGCCAATACCGAGCTCGCCGCCGCGATGACTTGCTCAAGAGCCATGGAGCGCTCTCCACACGGCGGCGATCATGGGGAAGAGAGGGACGATGACGGCGAAGGTGATGAGGGCATAAAGGGCCGCTACGGTGTCGTCGGCCATCACGGCCAGGGCCGAGCGCTCGCGGTCGATGTGATTCGCAGGCCACGGCTTCGCGATGTCGAACAGGCGGAAGAGGGCAAAGCCGAGCAGCCAGTGCCACCACACGGCCGGATCCGCGAAGACGAGCGTCAGCCATTGCGCCGAGACCTCGTCGACGACGATCTCCTGCGGGTCCTTGGCATCCGTATGGCGCATGTAATGGGCGGTCGCCCACCAGCCGAGGAGGAAGGCGAGGAGTGCCGCCACGAAGAGAAGCCGCGGACTGCCCCAAGCGAGCATCAGCCAAGCGAAGGGGAGGGCTGCGAGCGAGCCCCAGCTACCGGGTGCCACTGGCAGAAGGCCCGCACCGAACCAAGTGCCGACAAGCGTTGCCGGGTGGCGGAAGGGAAGGGCAGGGCGAGCGAGGCGGAACGCGGACACGGGTCACGACTCTAGCGGCAGGCGGACCGTCGCGATCGCCTGTGCCGAGATGCCTTCGCCGCGGCCGGTGAAGCCGAGCCGGTCGGTGGTGGTGGCTTTAACGCTCACCCGCTCGACCGCGATGCCGAGAATCTCGGCGAGGCGCGCGGCCATGGCGGCGCGGTGGGGGCCGACCTTGGGCCGCTCGCAGATGATGGTCACGTCGACGTTGACGATGGCGGCCCCGCGCGCGGCGAGGAGTGCCGCCGCGTGGCTCAGGAAATGCACGGACGGCGCTCCCTTCCATTGCGGATCGGAGGGCGGGAAATGGCTGCCGATGTCGCCGGCGCTGATGGTACCGAGGAGCGCATCGGTCAGCGCATGCAGCCCCACATCCGCATCCGAATGACCAACCAGGCCTTGGCTGTGGGGAACTGCCAGCCCGCACAGCATGACCTTGTCGCCGGGTCCGAAGCGGTGCACGTCGAAGCCCGTGGCGACGCGCTGCTCGCTCACGCTTGCGAAAAGGCGCTCGGCGCGCCGGAAGTCCTCCTCCGTCGTCACCTTGAAGTTCTCCTCGCTCGCCGGCACGAGCTTGACCGCAAGCCCGGCGCGCTCCGCCACCGCCGCATCGTCGGTCAAGGCCTCGCCGGCGGCGGCGCGGTGGGCGCCGAGGATCGCGGCGAAGCTGAAGCCTTGCGGGGTCTGGGCGCGCCACAGGCCGCTGCGCTCAAGCGTGCCAAGAACGCGGCCGTCGCTCCCGCGTTTGAGCGTGTCGCTGACGGGGACGGCGGCAATCGCCGCCGGCGCCTCGTCGAGGGCCGCGATCACGCGCCCGATGGTGGCCTGGTCGATGAAGGGGCGGGCCGCGTCGTGGATGAGCACGCGCTCGGGGGCGATGGCGCTCAGGCTCTCGAGCCCGAGGCGGACCGAATCCTGGCGCTCCTTGCCGCCATGGCAGGGGTCGAGCAGCTCGAGCCCCTCGACCGCCTCGTCGTAAAGGAGGCGGTCGTCCGGGTGGATCACCGCGCGCACCGCAAGGACGCCCGGGTGGCGGCGAAAGGCCTCGAGCGAGTGGCGGATGAGCGGGCGGCCGCCGAGCCGGCGATATTGCTTCGGCACCGCGCCGCCGAAGCGCGCGCCGCGTCCTCCCGCCACCACGAGTGCGATGCATTCGCCCATGCGCGTCGCTCGTCCTCTGCCGTCCCTTGAAAGCCGGCCACCCTATCGCGGCGCATTGCCGCTTGCCAAGCCCGCGCAGACAGGCTCCTGACTCATGCGATCAATGCTATATAGGGCCCCATGGCGATGCCCCTATTGCTCAGCCTCTCGGCACTTGCGGCTCTCGTCCCGGCCGTCCTCGTGACGCTCAGGAGCACGGCGCGCCGCGACGGCCTCTGGTGGCTCCTGCTCGCGGTGGCGTTGGCCGGAGCGCTCGCGCGCGCCGTGATCGCCTTGACGCCACAGTGGCACACGAGCCTTTCCGGCGCCCTTTGGGTCACCATCGCCGCGAGCCTGGCGCTCTTCATGCTGGTCGCGGCCCTGGTGCGGGACGCTTGGCGGCTCACGCCGCTCTTGCTGCCCTATCTCATCGTGCTCGGCGCCTTGGCGACGATCTGGCAGCAGGCGCCGGAGCGTCCGCTCATCGCAGCCCCCGCGATGTGGCTCGATCTCCATATCCTGGTCTCGGTCGCGACCTACGGTCTGCTCACCATCGCGGCCGTCGCCGGCTTTGCCGTCCTCGTGCAGGAGCGCGCGCTCAAGGGCAAGCGGCGCGGCGCGCTCAACCAGATCCTCCCCGCGATCGCCTCCTGCGAGCGGCTTCAGGTGGGGCTGCTCGCCGTCTCCGAGGTCGTGCTCGGGCTCGGGCTCTTGACCGGGATGGCGACCCAATATTTCGTCTCCGGCGCCGTGGTTGCCTTCGACCACAAGACGCTCTTCTCGCTTCTCGCTTTCGCGGTGATCGGAGCACTCCTCGTGGCGCAGGCGAAAAGCGGGATCGGCGGCCGCCGCGCGGCACGCCTCGTGCTGCTCGCCTATCTCCTCCTCACGCTCGCCTATCCCGGCGTCAAGTTCGTAACCGACGTGCTCCTCGCCTAAGCCGCTGGCCGCCGTCAAGCATCCTCACCCCGCCTCGATCTGCGGCTCGCACGCGACCGGGAAATTCACCGAGTTGGCGATGAAGCATTTCTCATGGGCCGCGTGGTGCAGGTGCAGCGCCTGCTCGAGATCGGAGCCGGGGGCAAGTACCACGCGCGGCCTCAGCACGACGCGCGCGAAGCGTCCGCCGCCATCGTCCGACTCGAGCATGACGCCCTCCGCTTCGTCGCGATAGGCGGTCACGATGATGCCGGCCGCAGACGCCAGATGCAGATACCAGAGCATGTGGCATTGCGCGAGGGACGCCACCAGCAGTTCCTCGGGGTTCCAGCGCGCCTTGTCGCCGCGAAATGCCGGATCGGAAGAGCCGGCGATCGACGGCTTGCCCGCACCCTTCACCACATGGTCGCGGCCGTAGCTGCGATAATCCTTGGTACCCGCGCCGCGATTGCCCGTCCATTCGACCGCAGTCCGGTAGCGATGCTCATGAGCCATCCGCCTCACCTCCGCTCAAGGCCCTCATTTGCGCCCGCGCTTGCGCCCGCGCGCGCGGCGCGCGGCCCAGCCGGGCTGATCGCAAATATGGCCGAGAAACTCGATCACCGTGTGCGCACCCAGGTATGAGGTGACGCCGGTGCCTACGTCGAGCTGGGGATTGACCTCGACGAAATCGAAGCCGACCACCTGAGTGCGCTCGGCGAGCGCCTTGAGCGTGTCGCGGAGCTCGGCGTAGCTCATGCCGTTGGGCTCGGCCGAGACGCAGCCGGGCACGAGCGAGAGGTCCAGCACGTCGACATCGATGCTCACGTAGCACGCGGCACCCTTGGGGACGAGCCGCGCCAAGCCCGCCGGCGTCAAGCGGCGAAACTCCGGCATGGTCACCACGCGGTTGCCGTCGCGGATCGAGTCTCCGACCATGTCCTTACTCTCGCGCAGGCTGCGGATGCCGACCTGGGTGAGGCTCAGCACGTGCGCCATCGGGCTGATGTGGCGGAAGGCGTGCTGGTTGGTGAAACGGAGGTCGTGGATGAAGGGCGCATAGTCGGAGTGGGCGTCGAAATGCACGACGTGGAGCGGGGTCTCGAAGGCTCTCACCACGGGATAAGTGATCGAGTGGTCGCCGCCGAGCACCACGGGCAAGGCGCCGCGAACGAGCAGCTTGCGCATCATCTGGGTGACGTTCTCGAAGGTCTTCTCGACGTTCGTCGGCAGGATGTCGGCGTCACCCGCATCCACGATCAGGCCGTTGGCCATCTCATATTCGAGGTACTGCTTCTCCGTCTCGGGATTGTAGAAGCCCTTCTTGCCGCCGCCCACGAAGCGCAACGAGTGCTCGCGGAGCGCGCGCGGGCCCAACCGCGAGCCCGCGAGAAAGGGCGATCCCTCGTCAAAGGGCACGCCCATGACGGCGATGGCGGCGTCAAGTTCGTCGAGATCGAGCGAGATCGGCGAGCGCAGAAAAGAAGGGATGCCCACGAAGGGCCGATCGAGGCGCGCTTGGGCGGCGACACCGCGGTGCTTACTGCCGCGGGCCTTAGCTTGTCCGGGTCTTGCCATGATGCGTAAGGTCCTCAGAGGGGGAATGACGGGTCGTCAAAGCTATGCATATCCCCGTCCTTCGGCAACACCGCCGCTACCATTTCGCACTTGCGAAGAGGTACCTTTCACGGCATGATGCCTAATAATTCGCCATTACGGCTAGTTGATGATAAATTAGGCATAGCCAGGAGCTTCGTCTTGAGCGAATTTCGCAAGTCCGCCAGACTGCTTAGCGCCGGCCCGGTGGCGCGTTCCTTGCGCAAAGAGACCAAGCGGGCGTCAGAGGTTGATGCGGCTACCATTCTCAACGCGATTCCCGACGCCGTGCTCGTGATCGGGCCAAGTGGCCAGATCCGCTTCGCCAACATGGCGGCGGAGAATTTCTTCGACAGCAGCGCGCTCTGGCTCGCGGGACGCGCGCTCTGCGACCTCCTGCCTGAGGACAGCCCCCTCTTCGGCCTCATCGGGCAGGTGCGGGGCGGACTCTCGAGCGTCTCCGAATACGGGGTGACGCTCTCGACCCCGCGCATCGGCGAGCATTTCGTGACCGCCCAGGTGGCGCAGCTGGCCGATGAGCCCGACTCGGTGATCGTCTCGCTGCACGAGCAGTCGATCGCGCGCAAGATCGACCACCAGCTCACGCACCGCAATGCGGCGCGCTCGGTCACCGCCATGGCGGCGCTGCTCGCCCACGAGGTCAAGAATCCGCTTTCGGGCATTCGCGGGGCGGCCCAGCTTCTCGAGCAGTCGGCACCTGCTGAGGATCGCGAGCTAACGCGCCTCATCTGCGACGAGACCGACCGCATCTGCGCGCTCGTCGACCGCATGGAAGTGTTCTCCGACGGACGGCCGATCGAGAAGGGCCCGGTGAACATCCACGCGGTCCTGGAGCACGTGCGCAAGGTGGCGCAGAACGGCTTCGCCAAGCAGGTGCGCTTCATCGAGAACTACGATCCCTCGCTGCCGCCGGTGGCGGGGAGCCGCGACCTGCTCGTGCAGCTCTTCCTCAACCTCGTAAAGAACGCGGCCGAGGCGGCACCCGAGAAGGGCGGCGAAATCGTGCTCGCGACGTCTTATCAGCACGGCGTCCGCCTGGCCGTCGCGGCCAGCGAGAACCGCTTGCAGCTCCCCCTCCTCGTCAGCGTGCAGGACAACGGCGAGGGCATTCCCGACGATCTCAAATCCCATCTCTTCGATCCCTTCGTCACGACGAAGAAGGACGGCAGCGGCCTGGGCTTGGCGCTGGCCGCCAAGATCGTCGGTGATCACGGCGGCATCATCGAGTTCGACAGCGAGCCGCGCCGCACCGTGTTCAAGGTCATGCTGCCGATCTATCGTTTGGCAAGCGCGGCGAGCGATGCGGACCGCGGAGAGCCGCTATGAGCGCTGCGACCATTCTCGTGGCCGACGACGATCGCGCCATCCGCACCGTGCTCAACCAAGCGCTCGGCCGCGCGGGTTATTCCGTGCGCACGACGGGAAACGCGGCCACGCTGTGGCGCTGGGTCTCCGACGGCGAGGGCGACCTCGTGATCACCGACGTGCTGATGCCGGATGAGAACGGCCTCGACCTCATCCCGCGCATCAAGAAGATCCGCCCCGATCTGCGCATCATCGTCATGAGCGCGCAGAACAATCTCATGACCGCCGTGAGGGCGACCGAGCGCGGCGCCTTCGAGTATCTGCCCAAACCCTTCGATCTGCGCGAGCTCGTCGGCATGGTCGAGCGCGCGCTCACCAGTCGGCCGGCGAACGAGGAGAGCCAGGTGCTGGCGGACGCCGATGAGCAGCTGCCGCTGATCGGCCGCTCGCCCGCGATGCAGGAGATCTACCGCGTGCTCGCGCGCCTCATGGGCACGGACCTCACCGTCACGATCACGGGCGAGTCGGGCACCGGCAAGGAGCTCGTCGCGCGCGCGCTTCACGATTACGGCAAGCGCCGCGCCGGACCGTTCATCGCCATCAACATGGCGGCAATCCCGCGCGAGCTGATCGAGAGCGAGCTCTTCGGTCACGAGAAGGGGGCCTTCACCGGCGCCAACGCGCGCTACGCCGGGCGCTTCGAGCAAGCCGATCGCGGCACGCTCTTCCTCGACGAGATCGGCGACATGCCGCTCGAGGCCCAGACGCGCCTTCTGCGCGTGCTCCAGGAGGGCGAATACACGACCGTCGGCGGACGCACGCCGATCCGCGCCGACGTGCGCATCATCGCCGCCACCCACCGCGACCTCCGCCAGTACATCCGCCAGGGCCTCTTTCGCGAGGACCTCTTCTATCGTCTGAACGTCGTGCCGATGCGCTTGCCGCCGCTGCGCGAGCGCAGCGAGGACATCCCCGCACTGGCCCGCCACTTCCTCACCCGGGCGGTGCAACAGGGCCTGCCCGCGAAGACGATCGACCAGGCGGCGATGGAGCGCCTGAAGCAGCATCGCTGGCCGGGGAACGTGCGCGAGCTCGAGAATCTCATTCAGCGACTGGCGGCACTTTACGCCCAGGAGGTTATCGGGGTCGACGTGATCGAGGCCGAGCTCGCGGACTTGAGCCCGCCCGCGGCGGGCGCCAAGACGGCCGTCGACGACAGTCTGGCCGCCTCCGTCGAGCGGCACCTCAAGGACTATTTCGCGGCGCACAAGGACGGGCTGCCGGCGGCAGGGGTCTACGACCGCGTCTTGCGCGAGATCGAGCGGCCGCTGCTCTCCTTGAGCCTGGCCGCCACGCGCGGCAATCAGATCAAGGCGGCACGGCTGCTCGGGCTCAACCGCAATACGCTGCGCAAGAAAATCCGCGAGTTGGACATTCAGGTTTTGCGCGGCGTAAAGTGAAGATGTCCGCGAAGCCCGCGGTTTGTAAGGGATTTTTTCAAAGGCGATAGCGCGCCATTGTCGTTTGAGCTCCCACGCACGTCCCCTCTACGCGGGGCGCCAGGGAACGGCCGCAGTACCCCAGAAAGCGGATCCGCTGGCGGCCGGCCGGCTCGTCCGAGAAGTGCCATAAGCAGACGATCGCCAGACGATCAACGGGTCTGCCGTCGGCTAACCCGTGCGGGGGGGCATTCTGGAATTCAGCTCAGCAAGGTCGAATTCCGGCTTTGTCGGGAGCCGCGATGGGTATACTTTCCCCAAGGAAGCGCTGGTTTGGTCGGCTATCCGGGCAATGTCAGGTGAATATGTCTTCAGCAAGAACTAGCGAGAAGCCGGCACCCTATGATTCGCCGCGCTCTCACGGCAAGAGCATGGCGGCGATCATCGACAATCACCTAGTCGTGCGCGGCGACCTTACAGCCGACGGCGACATCCAGGTCGACGGCACCGTCGAAGGCGACATCAAGACGAACGTGCTGACGATTGGGGAAGGCGGCACGGTCAAGGGGGTGATTACGGCGGAGACCGTCATGGTCGCGGGGACTGTGCACGGCCAGGTCCGCGCCAAGACCGTGTCGCTCGCGCGCACCGCGCGCGTGCAAGGCGACATCTGGCACGATGGCCTGGCAATCGAGGCCGGTGCGCGTTTCGAAGGCAGCGTCAAGCACTTGAGCTCGGCCACCGGCGCCGACGGCGAGGTCGCGAGCTGGGCCAAAGCGCGCCGTGCCGCTACGGGAGGCACCTCGACGATCGAGTAAACCGCCGCGCACGTCCAGGCATCTTAGGTGCGCGTGGCGGTACGGCTACCCCGACCGACTAGCCGCACGCCCGGTCATTTCCGAGCGAGGCTTCCAAACTAAACAGTCATTCTGAGATACGACATCTTCTTGCTTCGGGACTTGCCGCAGAAGCGCTGGAAGATGCGTTTCCGTGCAGGAAATAGACTGCTGAAGCCGGCGCGCGCTTGCGCAGTCGGGCAATTCGCCGATCAAAGTCATCGCAGCCCTGAGATACGCATAGCGTTGCCGGAGCATTTTCTTCCGCCTATTTGCCAAGAATCATCATCGCGATATCCCAGATGATCGTGATACACAGCAGGGCGGCAGCCAGGGCCAAGGCCCATATCACCACATGGCCGAATGGCGATCTCCAAAAAGAGCGCCGCCTGTGCGCCCACTCAAGATGCTGGAGGCGCTGCTCGCGGAAACTCGCGTTGTCGTCATCGAAATCGTAACCATAACGGTCGCGCATCGCGGCTACCCCGACAACCGAGGTTCTAATGCTCGAAGCATACCGTATTGGTATCTCGATTGCATTGACGAATCGCGTCAGTTCTGTCCTCGAGGTGGTCGCGCAGGATTTCGCCAATCCGCGCATGCCCTCACCTTTGCCGAAGGCGGAGATTTTGAATTTAAAGGAAGAGGCCCTGCATAAATTCTTGTGCCTCGCCGCCAGGACCGCGCTTCTCGAGAGCAGTCACCAAGGTTTCGACCTCACGCGCTACGGGGAACGACATCGACCCCAACAGAGCATTCGTCCGCGTCACTTGCGCTAACTATTTTCTGGTCGTCCCCTGTCCGCCAACGGCTTCGCAGACGCAAGCGCCGCCTGATGGCGGCGGCGCGGTGGTGCCGGGTTTCGGCTTCGGTTTCGGCGGCGGGCATAGAAAGGACGATCACGACCGCTAGTATTCCGTCCCTAGCAGGCGATATTCACGACGAGTTCCCGAGCACGCCGGCAGGGACACAAGACGCCGCGAACTTGGACGTGAACTCGTAAACACGCCCTCGGGCGGCTTGCCAGAGTCCGCTAAGAGACTCACCGACCCGCTCGCCGAGTGTCCGCAGCACTTTCAGCAGCGGACACTCGGCACGCGAGAGTCGACCGGACAGAAAAATTGGTTGTCGTCGCCCCGCTCCTAAGCGTGAGCACGATCCTGTACGCCACCCTTACACCACCTTCCGCACGATGTGATGCCGGTTGCTCGTGTAGGGCCGCACCTCGGTGG
>DATNIJ010000005.1:0-2255 GCA_035604475.1 Alphaproteobacteria bacterium | reverse complement strand
CTGCACGTTGGCGATGATGCGCATGCCGACGCGGTTCATGGTGACGGCTTGCCCGTAGGTGGCGAGGCCCTTGATCACGAAGGTGGCAAGCACGATGAGGGCGATCTCGCTCAACCGCTCGGGCCGTCCCGAGCGGAAGACATCGTCGAGGATCGGCTCCGTCAGTTTGGCAAGCGTGCCCGTCATGCCGGCGGCGATCGCCATGCAGAGGAGCGCGAAGAGGAGACGCGGCACTTGCGGCTTGATCTGGTCGCGGGCCAGCCGGCGGACGAGCGAGAGGGTCGTCGCGTCGAAGGCGATTTTGGCCTTGCTCTTCTGGCTCAAGCTCGTGAAACCCCTCCGGCCCGGGTGAAGCGGTCCTCGGGCCTACGTCAAGACATACGCGAAACGGGCCCTCGTCCCCGCACGACAAGGCAAAAATGTAGCGAAGAAGCGACCGGCGCAGCGCCGGCAGCACCCCGCGCGCCCTTGGCGGCGGCACCATAGCACGCGCCCGGCCAAGCGGCCAACCGCTTGAGTTCAGGCGAATTTTGGCTTTGCCGGGGCGCTTCGGCCGGCCCCGCCTCAGGTGCCCGAGGCCAGCGCCAAGGCCGGCGGCGAGAGGGGGCGGAGGTTGACGAGGAACTGCTCGGCGCAAGCGTCCCAGGAGAAGCGTTGGGCGTAGGCGACGCAAGCGCTTGCCGGGATGGCGAGGGCGCGCCGGCAGGCGGCCGCCAGATCCTCGTCGAGTGCGCCGGCGCCCGAGCTCCCGATCACATCGAGAGGGCCCGCGACCGGGAAAGCGGCGACCGGAAGGCCGGAGGCCAGCGCCTCGAGCAGCACGAGCCCGAAGGTATCGGTGCGGCTCGGGAAGACGAAGACGTCGCTCGCGGCATAGTGGCGCGCAAGCGCCTCGCCGCCGAGCGCGCCCGCGAAGACAACGCTTGGGTATCTGCGCTTGAGCTCGGGCAAAAGCGGGCCCCCGCCCACCAAGAGCTTGGTGCCCGGTAGCGGCAGGGCGAGGAAGGCCTCAAGGTTCTTCTCGACAGCGACGCGCCCGACGGAGAGCCAGATCGGTCGCTCGAGATGAGCGAGCATGCCCTTCCCGCGCGGGCGGAAGAGCGTCGTGTCCACGCCGCGCGTCCACGGCAGGATGTTGCGGAAGCCGCGCGCGGCGAGCTCGCGCCGCACGATTTCGCTCGCCACCATCATGCCGGTCCCCGCATTGTGGAAGCGTCGCAGCCAGGCATAGAGCCAGGCGGTCGGCACGCGAAAGCGCGCATTCACATATTCGGGGAATCGGGTGTGGAACGAGGTGGTGAAGCCGCGGTCGCGCTCGAGGCAGACGCGCCGCGCGGCGATCCCAAGCGGCCCCTCGGTCGCGATATGGATGGCCTCGGCGCCGAAGCCGTCGAATGCGGCGGCGATCCGGCGCTTGGGGAACAAGCCGAGGCGGACCTCCGGATAGCTGGGGCAGGGGAGCGTGCGGAAGCGCTCGGGTGTTATGAGCTCGACAAGGTGGCCCCGGCGGCGGAGGAGGGCGGCGAGCATCTCGAGCGTGCGGACGACGCCGTTCACCTGCGGGTACCAGGCGTCGCTCACCACGAGCACCCGCATCACTCCGCCGCCTCGAAGAGGGCCGATCTTTGCCTCTCGGCCCAGTGGATGATCTCGAGCCTGCCCGAGGGATGCTCGACGAGGGCGGTGCAGCTCTCCACCCAATCGCCGTCGTTGCAATAGAGAATGCCGTCGATCATGCGCATCTCCGCCTTGTGGATGTGGCCGCAGATGACGCCGTCGGCACCCCGCTTGCGCGCCTCGGCAGCCACCGCCTCCTCGTAGTTCGAGACGTACTCGACGGCGTTCTTGACCTTGTTCTTGAGGTAGGCGGAGAGCGACCAATAGGGATAGCCGAGGCGGCGGCGGGCGAAGTTGAACCAGCGGTTGAGCGAGAGGCAGAGGTTGTAGGCCCAGTCGCCGAGAAGTGCCAGCCACCTCGCGTATTTGACGACGCCGTCGAACATGTCGCCGTGCAGGACGAGAAGCCGCCTGCCGTCGGCGGTCTCGTGGAAGTGATGCTCCAGCACCTGGATGCCGCCGAGCACGACCCCGAAATAGCCGCGCAGCGCCTCGTCGTGGTTGCCGGGAACGTAGATCACCTTGGTGCCCTTGCGCGCCTTGCGCAGGATCTTCTGAATCACGTCGTTGTGCGTCTGCGCCCAATACCAGGAGCGCCTGAGGCGCCAGCCGTCGACGATGTCGCCGACGAGGTAGAG
>DATNIJ010000004.1:0-8335 GCA_035604475.1 Alphaproteobacteria bacterium | reverse complement strand
GCGGGATCGACGGGCGTGCGGATGGTGCCGTCGGCGAGCGTGCGCTCGGCGACCTCGAGGCGCAGCTCGCGGCCGACGATCGGCACGAAGCGGCCCCACAGGCCCCAGGTGCGCGGCCGGTCGCGCCGCCGCATCTCGAGCACGTCGCGGAAGCCGGCTGTGGTGATGACGCCGGTCTTGGCTCCTTTGCGCTCGAGGAGCGCGTTGGTGCCGACGGTCGTGCCGTGCACCACGGTCGCCACTTCGCCAAGATGGCCTGGGCACTTCTTGATGCCGTCGATGATGCCGCGTGAAAGGTCGGCCCGCGTCGAGGGTACCTTGGCGACAGCAGAGCGGCCGGAAGCCTCGTCGAGAAAGAACACGTCGGTGAAAGTGCCGCCCACGTCGACGCCGACGATATAGCGGAGTGCCTCGCTCATTCCGCGGCCTTTTTCCGCAGCCGCGCGGTTGCCGCGCGATCGACGGTGCCGTCCTCGGCGAGGGCCACGCCATAGTCGCGCGCGGCAGCTGTGCTGCTCACGTAGCCGAGGCGCACGTCGTCCGCGACCGCCTGGGGTGCACGCTCCTCGGGCGGGCCGTAGCCGCCGCCGCCGGGGCTCTCGAGATGCAGGCGCTGGCCGCGCTTCAGACGGATGCCGACCATCTTGGACGCCATCGGGGGCTCGTGCATGCCGTCGTCCTCCTGATAAAGGAACTTGTTGAGCGCCGCCGGCCGCCCGCCGAGGACACCTTGCGGCGGAAAGCGTGCGCGCTCGCCGAAAAGGAAGACGTCGGCCGACTCCTCGAGCAGCTCGATCTCGTAGACGGCACCCAAGCCGCCGCGGTGGCGTCCCGGACCGCCGCTGTCGCAGCGCAAGGCCCACTTCGTGAACATCACGGGATAGGCCGCCTCCAAGATCTCGAGCGGCGGGATGGTCGCGGTCGAGATCGGCGCGTTGCCGTGGTTGAGCCCGTCGCCCTCGGGATGGCCACCGTGGCCGCCGCCGAAGAAGGAGAACATGACCCAGCGTTCGCCCCCCTTGCGATGGCCGGCGAGGGAGAGCGCGTTGATCGTGCCGTAGGCGCAGCCATTCGAGCGCTCAGGCGCCGCCTGGGCGATGGCGCGGAAGATCACATCGATGACCCGGAGGATCGTCTCGGTGTAACCGCCGACGGGCTTGGGCGACCTGGCCGAGAGGAGCGTGCCCTCCGGGATCACGAACTCGATCGGCTCGAGCACGCCCGCGTTCGCAGGCACGTCCTGGAAGACGTGCTTGAGTGCCACGTAGCAGGACGCGATCGCGGTCGAGCGCGAGATGTTGACGGGCCCCGCGCAGGCAGGTGCGGTGCGCGAGAAGTCGAAGGTCATGCGCTCGCCCCGCTTGCGGATATCGAGGGCTATGCAGAGCGGCAGGTCGACGATGCCGTCGTTGTCAAGGAAGTCGTCAGAGCTGTAGATGCCGTCGGGGAGCTCGGCGATGTTGGCGCGCATGAGCCGCGCCGCGCGGAGGGTGAGCTCGGCGAGCGCCTCCTCGATCACCCCATCGCCGTACTCGTCGAGGAGTGCCGCGAGCCGCTTGGTGCCGAGCTCGAGCGCGTTGATCTGGCCGTTCAAGTCGCCGTAGAGACTGCCCGGCAGGCGCGAGTTCGCCTTCAGGATCTCGACGATGTCGTGACGCAGCTCGCCTTTGACGAAGAGCTTCACCGGCGGGATCAGCATGCCCTCCTGGAAGCTCTCGGTCGCGACCGGATTATAATTGCCGGGCACGTTGCCGCCGACGTCGTGCCAGTGCCCGACCGAGGCGAGATAGCAGAAGAGCCGTCCCTGCCGGAAATGAGGCCGCACCAGCTTGAAGTCCGAGAGGTGCGTGCCGCCGTCATAGGGATCGTTGAAGATATAGACGTCGCCATCGGAAGGCGCGCCTTCGCGGGCGGCCTTGTCGATGACCGCCTTGACGGCGAACGACATGACCCCGACGAAGATCGGCAGGCCCGACTTGCCCTGGACGAGGGTTGCTCCCGTCTCGCGGTGATAGAGCCCGTGGGAAGCATCGTGCGCCTCGGCGATGATCGGATTGAAGGCGCTGCGGAAGAGGGTCGCGTCCATCTCGTCCGCGAGCTGCTCGAGCCGGCCCTGGAGCACGGCGAGCGTCACGGGATCGATCATGGCCTGTCCTCTGGCGAAAGTTGCTCGTGCATGCGTTCTGCCCTGTTCACAATCCGAGATAAGAGCGCTTGAGCTCGGCGTTGTCGAGAAGCTCCGCGCCCGAGCCCGAGAGCGCCACCGTACCGTTCTCCAGCACGTAGGCGCGGTCGGCGAGCGCAAGGGATTGCACGACGTTCTGCTCGACGAGAAGGATCGAGAGGCCGTCCTCCCTGAGCCGGCCGATGAGCGCGAACATCTCCTCGACGAGAAGCGGAGAGAGGCCGAGCGAGGGCTCGTCGAGAATCAAGAACCGCGGCTCGGCCATGAGCGCGCGGCCGATCGCGAGCATCTGCTGCTCGCCGCCCGAAAGCGTGCCGGCACGCTGGCGGAGGCGCTCGGCAAGGCGCGGAAAGAGGGTCGAGACGCGTGCGAGGTTTTGTTGCCGCCGGGTGCGGCCGCGGCGGTAACTGCCGAGCTCGAGGTTCTCGCGCACGCTCAAATTTGGGAAGACACGTCGACCCTCGGGCACCTGGACGAGGCCGCGGCCCACGATGCGGTCCGGCGCCTCGCCGGCGATCTCCTCGCCATCGAGCAGGATGCGTCCGGCGAACGGACGATAGAGACCGCAGAGGTTGTTGTTGAGCGTCGACTTGCCGGCGCCGTTGCTGCCCAGAAGCGCCACGATCTCGCGCATCCCGATGGCGAGGTCCACGCCGTGCAGCACCTCGACCGGCCCATAGCCCGCGCGCAAGGCCAGGACCTCAAGCACGCGCCCTCTCCTTGAGCATGCGCTCGGCGGCACCCGCACCCAGATAGGCTGTGATGACGCGCGGATCGGCGGCGATCTCGGCCGGACGTCCTTCCGCGATGAGGGCGCCATCGTTGAGCACGAGGACGCGCTCGGAGAGGCTCATGACCGCGCGCATGACATGCTCGATGAGCAAGAGCGTAATACCGCCGGCGCGAATGCCGCGGATGACTGCGGCGATCTCGTCGAGCTCCCGCGGGTTGAGCCCCGCCATCACCTCGTCGAGAAGGAGGAGCCGCGGAGCCGTCGCCAGCGCGCGCGCGAGCTCGAGGCGCTTGCGCGCGGCGACCGTGAGGGTACCCGCCGGCTGGTCGAGCTGACGCGCAATGCCGACGCGCTCCGCGATCTCATCGGCGAAGGCAAGGGCCTCGCGCCGGCTGGCGAGCCCGAGGTGCGCGCCGACCGCGATGTTCTCGCGCACGGTAAGACGGGCGAAGGGCTGCACGATCTGGAAGGTTCGCACGAGGCCGAGTGCCGCGATGCGCTCAGGCGGCATGCCGGTGATGTCGCGTCCCTCGAAGAGGATGCGGCCTCTATCGGGCACCAGGAAGCCGGTGATGAGATTGAAGAGGGTGGTCTTGCCGGCGCCGTTCGGGCCGACGAGGGCGACAATACTGCCTTGGGCGAGCGTGAAGCTCACCTCGGCCACGGCGAGCAAGCCGCCGAAGCTGCGCGAGACCCCTTCGAGCGCCAGCATTATGCCGTCCTCCCGACCAGGCGGCGCGAGCTCAAGCGCGCCAGGCCGAAGAGGCCGTTCGGCATGAACATGATCATGAGAACGAGGATCGCGCCGTAGAGCACGAGGTTGAGGCCCGGAGCATCGCCCATCGCCATTTCCGCGAGCTGGTTAACGAGCTGGAGCGCCGCCGAGCCGAGAAGCGGGCCGAAGAGGGTGCCCAGCCCGCCGATGATGGGCACCAGAAGCGCTTCGACCGAGACCCCCGGCCCGTAGGCGATCGCGGGATCGATATAGAGAAAGTATTGCGCGTAGAAGGTGCCGCCGAGTGCCGTAAGCGCGCCCGAGAGGGTGATCGCGGCGAGCTTGGTGCGAAAGGCGTCGACGCCGAGCGCCTGCGCCGCCTCCTCGTTTTCGCGCACGGCGAGGAGGCGGGCGCCGAAACGCGAGTTCTCGATCCACCAGGCAGAGAGCAGCCCCAGGCCGTTGAGCGCCAGGATCACGAGATAGAAGCCCGCCTTGCTCGGGAACTGGAAGTTGGCAGCACTTTCTTTGAGCGGGATGAGCAAGCCCACGCCCGCCCCGGTGAAGCCGACTGAATTGGCGAGAATGCGAAAGACCTCGGCAAAGGCCAAGGTGACGAGCGCGAAATAGGAGCCGCGCAGGCCGTAGCGGAAGCTGAGCGCGCCGATGAGCGCACCCGTGAGGGCGCCCGCAGCGCCGGCGAGCGCCAAAGAGAGCCAGGGGTTGACCCCGAGGCTAATTTGCAGCACGGCCGAGCTATAGGCGCCGGTGCCGAAGAAGGCGGCGTGCCCGAAGGAGAACTGGCCGCCGTAGCCGCCGAGCAGGTTCCAGGCCTGGCCGAGGAATCCGTAGTAGAGCGCCATGATCGCGAGGTTGATCCAGAAGTCGGAATGCACGAGCCACGGCAACGGCAGAAGGGCCGCGAGCACGAGGGCTATGGCGGCTGCGCTTCTCATGGCCGGCCCATGCGCGGCACTCCGAAGAGCCCCGTGGGGCGGAAGAGGAGGATGGCGATGAAGATCAGGAAAATGCCGAGCTGCCCCAGGCTCTCGCCGAGGAAGAGGCCGCCCAGGGATTCGGTGACCCCGATGATGAGCCCGCCCAAAAGGGCGCCGGCGAAGCTGCCCATGCCGCCGAGCACGACGATGGTGAAGGCGATCAGCACGAAGCTGCGCCCGATGCCCGGATTGGCATAATAGCTCGGCAGCAGGAGGCAGGCGGCGGCCCCGAGCGAGGCGACGCCGATGCCGAAGCTCATGGCAAAGACGTGCTCGACGTTGATGCCGACGAGCCGGGCCCCTTGGCGCTCCTGGGCGAGCGCGCGGATCGCCTTGCCGAGGTCGGTGCGATGGATGACGAGCCAGAGGAGCGCGGTGACGAGGAGGGCACCTAAGAAGGCGACGAGCCTGGGCACGGCGATGACGGCAACGCCGAGATCGACGGTCGCGAAGCCGTAGGGGGTGCTGATCGTGCGCGTGTCCGCCGACCAGAGGTAGAGCGCCAGGTTCTCGATGATGAGCGAGAGACCGAGCGTCACCAGGAGGATGTTCTCGTCCTTGCCGTGGCTGGTGCGCCCGATGACGTAGCGCTGCAGCCCGTAGCCGAGCGCGAACATGGCGGGTACGGCGATCGGGAAGGCGAGATATGGATCGATGCCGAGGAGCGTGTAGAGGAAGTAGACGCCGTAGAGCGCCAGCATTAGGAGGCTGCCATGGGCGAAGTTGATGATGTGCAGCACGCCATAGATCAGCGTCAGCCCGAGTGCGACGAGCGCGTAGACCGCACCCGTCATGATCCCGTTCAAGATCGCCGGCAGCAGGATGTCGAGCTCGATCATGGCGGCGGTTGGTACCGACTCTCGAAAATTCGAGCGTCACCCCCTCCCCAACCCTCCCCCCTCAAGGGGGAGGGCGAAGCTGTTGATGGCACTTGCATATTCCCTCCCCCCTTGAGGGGGAGGGTAGGGTGGGGGGTCGTCTTGGCTCGCGCCCTTCGCTCCATCAGCCCGGCATCGGGAACACGGGCTTCGCGTTGGCGAACTCGGCCGGCAGGATGACCTTGATGTCGTTGTCCAGCACCTGCAGGTTGACCGCGCGCGCGCCGGTGTTCTGGCCGCTCTCGAACTTGGTCGGGCCGTAGGGCATGAAGTGCCCGCTCCAGCTGCTCGCGGCGAGCGCGTCGATGATCTTGCCGCGCTCCGTGCTCGCCGCGCGCTCGAGCGCGTCGGCCAAGAGCATCATGGCCTCGTAGTTGAGGAAGACCTCGTAGGTGTAGTAGAGGCCCTTGGCCTCGATCTTCTTCTTGAGCTCGAGAGCCGCCGTCTTCTTCGGGTTGTACCAATGGTTGGTATCCATGATGTAGGCGGCCGCCTCGGGGAATTCCTTGACGAAGCGGTACTGGGAGGCGGCCCCGCCGAGCACCGAATAGATCGCCTTGGGCCGCACCTTCTGTTGCTGCAGCGTGCGCGCCAGCAGCACATATTCATTGTAATAGTCGGCCGGGATGACGACGTCCGGCTTCTGCGCCTTGATGCGCAGCACGATGTTGTTGAAGTCTAGATTGGGGGTCGGGTGCTTGATCACCTCGATGACCTCGATGCCGATGCCCGGGAGCTGCTTGGCGAGCAGGTTCGCCGTGCCCGTGCCGAAGGCCGAGTCCTCGTGGACGACCATGGCGGTCTTGGCGGGCTTGCCCGCGGCGCTGTTGAGCTGATCGAGAGACTCGACCGCGGTCTTGACGAAAACGCCGTAGCCGGGACTGAAGCGGAAGGTGTTGGTGAGCCCGCCTTGGACGATGCGGTCGTCGGTGCCGACATCGACCACGTAAGGGATGCCGTGCTTGGCGGCGGCCTGGGTGGTGGCGAGGCAGATGAAGCTGGCGTAGCCGCCGGCAATCGCGGCGACGCCCGCCTCGTTGAACTTCTCGACCTCCGAGACGCCGATGTCCGGCTTCGACTGGGCGTCGGCCAGAAGCGGCTCGATCTTGGCCCCCCCCAGCGACTTGATGCCGCCCGCGGCGTTGATGTCGTCGACCGCCATCACCGCACCCGCGCGCGACTGGGTGCCGGAATAGGAGACCGCCCCCGTCACCGGATGGAGGATGCCGATCTTGACCGGCGCCGCCGCGTGCGCGATGTGCGGCAGGCCCACGATGCCGCTCGCGAGGGCTAGGCCGCCCGCGGCACTGCCGGCAAGGAAGCGCCGCCGGCCCAAGGGGTTCCCATGTCGTTTCTCGGTCATCGTTGTTCCTCCCGTTGGCCACGGTACCTGAGCGTTCTGGCGGCCATCCTACACCGACCCGAGCGGGCCGAAAGCGGCTATTTCTCGAGCTGCGGAGCGCCTGGCAAGAGGGCTTGCGTGCGGCCTCACGCCGCGGCGAGGCCGCGCAGCATGCGGCGCATCACGTCGAGCGAACGCGCGAAGACCATGGCTTTCCAATCGTCCTTGTCCGCATAGAAGGCGGCGCGGATCTGGCCCTTGATCTCCCGGCCTTGCGGGGAGTCGAGCTTTCCGTAAAGGTGAAGCCAATTGTCCGCGCGCAGGCTGTCGAGCACCTCCTTGAGCGGGCGCGTGCCGTACTCGAGACCCACTGCGGCCACGACCGCGTTGGGGAGCCCGAGTGCGACGCCGCGGCTCGTGTCGCCGCTGACTTTCGCCGAGCTGGAGGTGCCGCCTTGGAGGGACGTCGCCTCGCCGCCGAACCAGTCGACGATGCGCTCGCGTCCGGGCTCGCCCTCGTGATGGAGGTTGATGATTTCGCCCACGCCATAGGGCCCGAGCCCGGTGTGGAGATCGATCGCGCCGACATGGCGCACGCTCGCTCCCTCTGCGGCGAGGATGGCGAGGAGGGTGCGGTGCGACCACACGGGCGCCGTGCCGCCGTAGAAGAGCCCCTCGGGATCGAAATATTGCCCCCCGCTGATCGCACTCTGGAGCGCCATGGCGCCGTGCCGTGCCGCGTAGGCTTCGAGCACGGCATCGGCTGCGGCGCGGCTCTCCGCCGTCCATTGCCGCGGGCAGATGGCCTCGCGCAGCTCGCGATAGCCCGGGTTCTCGGGATAGGCGCCGCCGTGGCGCAGGAAGTTGCGGTTGAGGTCGACATTGTCCTCGTTGACCCGGCGCAGCCAGGCGAAGCCGTATGGATTGACGGCATGGATGAGAAGGGCCGCGGTGTCGGCCGGGAGCCGCTCGAGCTCGCGCGTTTGGAGCCAGCCCGTCTGACAGCCGGAGCCGCAGAAGCCCTCGACCCCATGCGTCGCCGAGATCGCCAAGAGGAGCCGGCTTGCCGAGCGCGGGCCGATCCACGCCGCATCCATGGCAAGCGCCTCGCCGGCGGGCCCGCGCGCTGGATGCCGGTGCTCGCTGAGGGCGAGCCCGGCTGCCGCCGCCGCGGCGCGGAACTTGCCGCGCGCGTCCGCGTAATCGGCGCCGAAAAAATTCCTTACCTCCATCGCAAGACCTCTCCACGGCAGCGCGGTTCAGCCGGCACAGCATAAATGGCCCCCGAAAGGCCGGGCAATCTCTCTAATTCGAGCCGCACGCCGCCGAGCGCGCTGGACAGGGGCCGTTTCGCCCCGCAAAATGCCCGTTCTCCTCCATGAGAGGGGGCGGGAAGGGGCGGGCGAGGATGCAGACCATCTTCATCATGGTCAAATGCGAGCTGGGCAAGACCTACGACGTGGCCGACGAGCTCGTGCAGAGCG
>DATNIJ010000003.1:0-7558 GCA_035604475.1 Alphaproteobacteria bacterium | reverse complement strand
GCGGGTGCGGCCCGATCTCCATGCGGACGCGGCACGGCGCGCGCGGGACAAGGTCGTGCGTCAGCTCGGCGCGCGCGGCGGGCTGAGCGAGCTCCGGGTGGCAGAGGCGCTCGCCGAGCCGATCCCCGAGCGCCGCGCGGCACTCCCCTTCCTCGCCCCGCACCTCGCCGCCGAGCTCGCCGCGAGTGCCGCACCCGGCAGCCAGCTCCGCACCACGCTCGACGGGCGGCTCCAGCGCCGCATCGAGGACCTCGTCCGCCGCGAGCCCATCGAGGAGGGGGCTTCGATCGCGGTGACGGTGGTCGAGAACCGCGGCCGGCGCGTGCGCGCCGCGCTCGGCAGCGCGGACTTCGCTGCACCCTTCGGCCAGCTCGACATGACGCGAGCCAAGCGCTCGCCCGGCTCGACGCTCAAGCCCTTCATCTATGGCATGGGCTTCGATGCGCTCCTCGTCCATCCGGATACCATCGTCGAGGATGCACCCTTACGCCTCGGCGACTATGCGCCGCAAAACTTCGACCGGGAGTATCACGGCGAGGTGACGGTGCGGGAGGCGCTCCAGCGCTCGCTCAATATTCCCGCGGTGGCGCTGCTCTCCCGCCTCGAACCGCAGCGCTTCGTCGCGGCCTTGCGCGCCGCGGGCGCCGAGCTCGCCTTCGACGAGGGGGCGAGCATGCCGACGCTTGCGGTGGCGCTCGGCGGCGTGGGCATCAGCTTGCGCGACCTCGTGATGCTTTATGCAGCCCTCGCCGACGGCGGATGGGTCCGCCCGCTGGCACTTCGGCCCGAGGGCGCGGCTCAGCGCGCGACGGCGCTTCTGACGCCGGCATCGGCCTGGTACCTGACCGACATCCTGCGCGGGGTCGCCCCGCCCGAGCCGCTCGTGCGGCTGCCGCTTGGCAATGCCATGCGCCAGATCGCCTTCAAGACCGGCACCTCCTACGGCTTCCGCGACGCCTGGTCGGTCGGATATTCGGAGCGTTACACCGTCGGTATCTGGGTCGGCCGGCCCGATGGGGCCCCGCGTCCGGGCCATTACGGCATCCTCTCGGCGGCACCGCTCCTCTTCAAGGTCTTCGCCCTCTTGCCCGCGGACGAAGCGACCCTATCGCCGCCCGCGGAGATGGCCGCGGAGGGCCTGCCGCGAACGCTTCCCGTGGCACTTCGCCGCTTCACCGCGAGCGGAGCGGATCCGACCATCGGCGAGCGGCGACCGGCTTCGCCGCTGCGCATTCTCTTTCCTCCTGCCGATGCGAAGCTCGAGCTCGCGACGGAGGACGGGCGCCTCGCCACCATCGCACTCAAGGCCGTGGGCGGCGCGCAACCGCTGAGCTGGGTGGTCAACGGCAAGCCCGTCGCCACCACGCGCGAGCCGGGCGAGGTTGCCTTCTTCGCGCCCGACGGGCCGGGCTTCTCGACCCTTTCCGTTATCGACGCGACCGGCGAAAGGGTGAGCGAGACCGTGCGGCTCGGCAGCGCGGAATAAGGCCGTCGTTTCGCACCTCCGCTCGAAGCGCCGGCAATCCCGTAGGCGGCTATGCGTTCCGCGTCTGTTCGGCTTGCGGGGGAAATACTGGCCCAAGCCGGGTTTCCCGCACTTGCGCCTCGCAAGGGGACCGTTCATTTTCCATGGCAAGGCGAGGCGATCGTTGGGGGAAATATTTCGATCAAGCGGAGGACGGAACATGGCTGGCGCAAGCACGACGCTTCACGAAGAAGTGGGGAAGCTCAAGGCGGGGACGATCGACCGGCATCGCGCGCTCGTCTCGTTGCAGGAAGAGCTCGAGGCCGTCGACTGGTATAGCCAGCGCGCGGACGCGACCGAGGACGAGGAGCTGCGCGTCATCCTCGCGCATAACCGCGACGAGGAGGAGGAGCACGCCGCCATGGTGCTCGAGTGGCTGCGCCGGCACGACGCCAACCTGAGCGCCCAGCTCGAGACCTACCTGTTCAAGGAAGGCTCGATCATGGCCGCCGAAGGGGGAGATAAGGGGGCCGCAACTGCCGCGACAGGTGCCGCTTCCGACGGCTCGCTCGGCATCGGCAGCCTGCACGGCATCGGCAGCCTAAGCGTTTCGGGGAGTTGAGCCATGAACAGCCTCTTTCGCGAGCTTGCGCCCGTCACCGCCGCCGCCTGGGCGGAAATCGACCGGGAGGCGACGCGCACGCTCAAGACGACGCTCGCTGCGCGCAAGCTCGTCGATTTCTCCGGTCCGCAAGGATTGGCGTCCTCGGCACTCGGCACCGGGCGCTCCAAGCCGATCGCCTCGCCACCTCAAAGCGGCGTCGAGGCGCGGCTGCGCCAGGTGCTGCCGCTCGTGGAGCTGCGCGTGCCCTTCGAGCTCTCGCGCGCCGAGCTCGACGCCATCGATCGCGGAGCCAAGGATCCCGACCTCGATCCGCTCATCGAGGCGGCCCAGAAGATCGCCAAGGCCGAGGACCACGCGGTCTTCCACGGCTATGCGGCCGCCGGCATCAGCGGCATGTGCGAGGCGGCCCCCGGCAAGCCCATGACCCTGACCGACAATTACGAGGACTATCCCTTGGCCGTGGCCGCGGCGTGCGCGCGGCTGCGCGCGGCGGGGGTCGACGGACCTTATGCGATCGCACTCGGCCAACAGTGCTACACGGGGCTGACCGAGACGACGAAGGGGGGCTACCCGGTCATCCAGCACGTGCGGCGCCTCTTGGACGGCCCCATCGTGTGGGCGCCTGCGGTCGATGGCGCCGTGGTGCTCTCCACGCGCGGCGGCGACTTCGAGCTCACCGTCGGACAGGATTTCTCGATCGGCTATCTCGCCCACACGGCGGACTCCGTGCGGCTCTATTTCGTGGAGAGCTTCACCTTCCAGCCGCTCTCGCCTCAGGCGGCGGTGCCGCTGGTCTATCGGGCGAAGCCGGCCAAACGCGCCTAGGAGCCGGCGCTCCGGGCATTATTGCTTGACCAGCCTCTGCCAGGTCTCCTTCATCTTCTCGGAGGCCGTCTCCCAGGAGCTGCGCGCGTTGTCCCAGCCCTCCGCACTCGCCTTCTTGAGCTGTTCCCAGCGCAGCGTGGCCTCGTTCCAGGCCTTGTCGAGTTCCGCCTTGGCCTGGTCGCTCATATTGTTGCCCTCCCGTTTGGCCTGCTCCGCGAGGCGGTGCATCTTCTGCTGCCATTCCTCATATTGCGCCTCAGCCTTACGCTCGTACGCGTCCTTCTTGGCGGCAAAGTCGTCGCTCGCAGCCGCGATCACGGTGACGCCCGGGGCGGCAGCGTTCGCCGGCTGCGCCGCAAGCGCCGGCGGCGCGGCCAGCACGAGCGATGCGGCAAGGATCGGCAGTGTCGTGAGCTTCATTGATCGCTCCTTTCGTCGAGACAAGAGGCCTCTGCGACTCCCCTGTTAAACGCGCCCCGCCGCCGCCGCGTTCCATGGCGCGATGAGGGAAGCCTTGCCGCGCGGGAGGGAAAGCGGCGCCTCGGCCGCCAAAGATTGGGGCAGCCGGCCGATCGGCACGAATGCGGGTGTGACTTGCGCCGGCCGAAGGGGCCCGCCGCGTCCCTAGGACGAGTTCAGTTCAAGGCGCGTTTTCGGCCAAAACGGGAGGGAGAGGCGCAGCTTGCTGCTTCGCCTCGCGGAGCTTGCGAATTGGCGAGCTTCCGGAAAACCTCGTCTCAGTGCGCCAATGCCTTGACGATCCCCTCGCACATCTTCTTCGCGTCGCCGAAGAGCATCATGGTGTTGTTGCGATAGAAGAGCGGGTTGTCGATGCCCGCGTAACCCGTGGCGAGCGAGCGCTTGACGAAGAGCACGGTCTTCGCGTTCTCGACGTCGAGCACCGGCATGCCGTAGATCGGGCTCTTGGGATCGTTCTTGGCGGCCGGGTTGGTCACGTCGTTGGCGCCGATCACGAAGGCGACGTCGGTCGTGGAGAAGTCGCGGTTGATCTCCTCGAGCTCGAGCACCTCGTCGTAGGGCACGTTGGCCTCGGCGAGCAGCACGTTCATGTGTCCGGGCATGCGTCCCGCCACCGGGTGGATGGCATAGCGCACCTTGATCCCTTCCTTCTTGAGAAGGTCGGCCATCTCGCGCAGCGCATGCTGCGCCTGCGCCACCGCCATGCCGTAGCCCGGCACGATGACGACCGCGCCGGCGTTCTTGAGGATGAAGGCCGCGTCGTCGGCCGAGCCCTGCTTGACCGTGCGGTCGGCGGCGCCGGCACCTGCCGCCGCCGCGGTCTCGCCGCCGAAGCCGCCGAGGATGACGTTGAAGATCGAGCGGTTCATCCCCTTGCACATGATGTAGCTCAGGATGGCGCCCGAGGAGCCGACAAGGGCACCCGTGACGATGAGGAGGCTGTTCGCGAGCGTGAAGCCGATCCCGCACGCCGCCCAGCCCGAGTAGCTGTTGAGCATCGAGATCACGACCGGCATGTCCGCCCCGCCGATCGGCAGGATGAGGAGGAAGCCGAGGGTCAGCGACAGGATCACGATGAGCCAGAAGGCGAGCGGCGCGCCCGAGGCGGCGAACCAGACGATGAGCAGCACGAGTGCCACACCCTGCGCCGCGTTCAGGAAGTGCTGGCCCGGGAAGACGAGGGGCTTGCCCGAGAGAATCGCCTGCAGCTTGGCAAACGCGATGATCGAGCCGGTGAAGGTGACGGCGCCGATCGCGGTGCCGAGGCTCATCTCGATGAGGGTCGACAGGTGGATGCCGCCCTCACCCATGATGCCGTAAGCTTCCGGGTGATAGAAGGCGGCGGCGGCGACGCACACGGCAGCTAAGCCGACCAGGCTGTGGAACGCCGCCACGAGCTGGGGCAGCGCCGTCATCTGGATGCGCAGCGCGATGACGGTGCCGATCGAGCCGCCGATGAGCACGCCGACGATGATCAGGCCGTAGCTCACCACGCCGGGTGCCGCGAGCGTGGTCGCCACCGCGATGACCATGCCGATGACGCCGACGATGTTGCCCATCCTGGCACTGTCGGGCGAGGAGAGGCCCCGCAACGCCATGATGAAGCAGATCGAGGCGATGAGATAGGCGATGGCCGCGAGATTTGCGCTCATGGTTCCGTTTCCCGCCTACTTGCGCCTTTGGAACATCTGCAGCATGCGCTGGGTCACGATGAAGCCGCCGAAGATATTGACGGAGGCGAGCGTCACCGCGGCGAAGCCCATGATCTTCGAGAAATTCAGATCGGCGGGGCCGGCCGCAAGGATGGCCCCCACGATGATCACGCTCGAGATCGCGTTGGTCACCGACATGAGCGGGGAGTGGAGTGCGGGCGTCACCTTCCACACCACGTAATAGCCGACGAAGCAGGCGAGCGCGAACACGGTCAGTCCGATCACCGCGGGATCGAGGCCGGCGCCGTGGGCCTGCTGCGAGCCGAGCTGCGTCGCCTCGTAGGCAAGCCGGGCCGCGTCGTCCGCGAGCTTGGCAGCCCCCGTCGCAAGGCGCGAGGCGTGATCGGCGAGTGTCGTCGGATCCATGGGGTACCCCTCGTGATTTTCAGGCGGCGGCGGCGGCGAAGCTCGGGTGGACGACCTTGCCGTCGTGGGTCAAAAGCGTGCCCTTGACCAGCTCGTCGTCCCATTTGATCTCGAGACCGCCGCCCTCCTTCTTCGCGAACGGCGCCAGGAAATTGTAGAGGTTGCGGGCATAGAGTGCGGAGGCGTCGACCGCGATGCGGCTGGGATAGTTGGTATAGCCGACGATGGTGACGCCGTGCTTGACCACGACCTGGCCCGGCTCCGAGAGCGGGCAATTGCCGCCCGCCTCGACGGCCAAATCGACGATCACCGAGCCCGGCTTCATCTCCTTGACCATCTCCTCGCTGATCAGGACCGGCGCCGGCCGGCCCGGGATGAGCGCCGTGGTGATGGCGATGTCCTGCTTCTTGAGCGTCTCGCGCAGCACGGCCGCCTGCTTCTGCTTGTACTCCTCGCTCATCTCCTTGGCGTAGCCCCCCGCGGTCTCGGCCCCCTTGGTCGCCGCGGCGTCGACCTCGACGAAGCTCGCCCCGAGCGACTGCACCTGCTCCTTGACCGCCGGGCGCACGTCGTAGCCCGAGACCACCGCACCCAAGCGCCGCGCCGTCGCGATCGCCTGCAGGCCCGCGACGCCCACGCCCATCACGATCACCTTCGCGGGCGCCACCGTGCCCGCCGCGGTCATCATCATCGGGAAGGCCTTGCCGAATTGCACGCCGGCGTCGAGCACCGCCTTGTAGCCCGCGAGGTTCGCCTGCGAGGAAAGCACGTCCATCGACTGCGCGCGCGAGATGCGCGGCATGAGCTCCATCGCGAAGGCCGAGATCCCCGCCGCCGCATAGGCCTCGATGCGCTCGCGCTCGCCGTAGGGCGAGAGCATGGCGATCAAGAGCGCGCCGCGCTTCATGAGCGCGAGCTCGTCGTTGCCCTCGGCTGCGCTCTGCGGGCGCTGCACCTTGAGCACGATATCCGCATCCTTGAGCGCCGCCGCGGCGCTCTCGGCGATGGCGGCACCCGCCTGGCGATAGGCCTCGTCGGGGAACGACGCGGCGGACCCCGCCGCCTGCTCGACCACGACCTCTAGACCAAGGCCGGCGAATCTCTTGGCCGTCTCCGGCGTCGCGGCGACGCGCTTCTCGCCTTCGCGCCGCTCCTTAACGATAGCGATTTTCATGGGGGGACCGTCCGCTGGCCGTCTTGCCGCTCACGCTCGTTTGCGGGCGACACAATGCCTGCTCGCGCGCGGTTTGTGAAGCCTTGTTCGCAGCTGCAGCGAAGTTATCGCCGCCCCCCTTCCTTGGAATGGCTCCAATGTCGGTCGAGCGGCCTGCTGCATAAGCCGGTCAGACCGGGTGCTAGCGACAATCGCCTACTTATCCCCTTGGCCGCGCGGGCCGGATTTGTCACAATCGCCGCCGCTCGTGACCTCCGCTACCGGTGTGCCCCGACATGAATGCTGCGGCGACGCGTTTGCGCTCCCCCGACCTAAGGGGCGGACTGGCGCGGGGACTCCTCGCTCTGGCGCTCCTTCTCCTCGTAGCCGGGCCGGGGGGTGCCGTGGCGGCGGAGCTCACCATCACGGTCGAGAACATACGCAGCGACAAGGGCCAAATCCGCATCTCCGTCTATAGCTCAGAGGCCCAATGGCCGGACAAACCGACGAAGGATCACGGCCAGGCCAAGCCGGCCCAGGTCGGCTCCGTCGTCTTCAAGTACGATCTGCCGCCAGGCGTCTATGCGGTCAACGCCTTTCACGACGAGAACGGCACCGGCAAATTCGCCACCAACTTTCTCGGCATGCCGCTCGAGGGCTACGGCTTCTCCAACGATGTGCGGCCCAACCTCCTCTCGGCGCCGAGCTTCTACAAGGCGGCCTTCACGCTCCTCCCCGTGGGCGGCGTCATCCACTTCAAGCTGGTCTATCCTTAGCCGGGCAAGGGCTCGGGTTTCTAGCGCCATTGATCGAGCCGCCGCGTAAAATCTCGGTTTGAAACTCGGCAAGCGGAGCTGAGGCTCCCTTCTCCTCTCCTCCTTCAGGAGGAGAGGAGGGGCCCATCGCGAAGCGATGGGAAGGTGAGGAGGGCG
>DATNIJ010000002.1:0-4258 GCA_035604475.1 Alphaproteobacteria bacterium | reverse complement strand
GCGGCCGTCCTGCCGGGGCACATGTCCTCTCCAGGTGCTCAAGGCACTGGGTTGCTCGGTTGCTCCCGGCAGGTCGGCCCGGTCCAGCCAGTCTACATCGTGCACCGGCTCTTGGACCGCTTTGAAGGGTACAGGGTTGCGTAGGCTTAGCGAGGCGAAGCCGAGCCTTACCCGGAGCTGGGTGAGGGGGATTCCGCGTGAATGGAATCCGCTCTAGCCGCCGCCTTTGCGTGCCTTGACGGTGAGCCGGTTTGCGTTTAATGTTCGAAATTCGAAATGTTGTTCCGTAAAACGGAAATTCCGGGATGAGGCGCACCGAACATTGTCGAACGCCGAGGGGCGGATGACTGCTCGTCGCTGGCGCGTCGGCGTCGACATCGGCGGCACCTTCACGGACGTTATCGCGCTCGATCCGACGAGCCGTGCGACCGTGACGGCCAAGGTCCGCTCGCGCATCGGCGACCCGCTTGCCAGCCTGCGGGCGGCCCTTGCCGCCCTTGGCCTCGGCTGGGAGGACGTGGCCATCCTCGTCCACGGCACCACGCTCGTCACCAACGCCATCGTCGAGGACCGGCTCCCGGCGGTGGCCCTCGTCGCCACCGCGGGCTTTGCCGACGTACTGGCGATCGGCCGGCAGAACCGCCGCTCGCTCTATTCCTTGAGCCAGCCGCCGAAGCTGCCGCCCATGGTGCCGGAGGGGCTCCGTTTCGAGCTCAAGGAGCGCATGGGGCCGGACGGCAAGGTCAAGACTCTGCTCGAGGCAGCAGCACTCGAGCCGCTGGTCGAGGCCGTCCGGCGCTCGGGCGTCTCCTCGGTCGCGGTCTCGCTTCTCCACGCCTACGCGAACCCCGCCCATGAGCGGATAGTCGGCGACCGTCTCGCCGCCGTGATCCCTCACGTCTCCCTCTCGCACCAGGTCAATCCGGAGGAGCGCGAGTACGAGCGCACCAGTGCCACGGTGTTGAACGCGGCGGCGATGCCGCTCGTCGGCTCTTATCTCGACGAGCTCGACCGCGAGGTACCCGAGGCCGCGCATTTCCATCTCTTCCATTCTGCGGGCGGCATGGCCTCGACCGCGATGGTGCGCGAGCGGCCGCTCGTGCTCGCACTCTCCGGTCCCGCGGCCGGCGTCTCGGCCGCCCGTCAGGTGGCGCGCGAGCTCAAGCTCGACAACGTGCTCACCCTCGACATGGGCGGCACCACCACCGACGTCTGCCTCATCCGGCACGGCAAGCCGGAGCGCCGCCGGGAGGCGAGCCTGGCCGACCGGCCGGTGCGCCAGACCATGGTCGCGGTGCAGTCGATCGGTGCCGGCGGCGGCTCGATCGCCTATGTCGAGGCGGGCATGCTGCGGGTCGGGCCGCAAAGTGCGGGCGCCAGTCCCGGCCCGGTCTGCTACGGCCTGGGTGGCACCGAGCCGACCGTGACCGATGCCAACCTGATGCTGGGCTATCTCGATGCCAAGAAGCCGCTCGCCGACGGCGTGCGCATGGACCTCGGCCTGGCGGAGGCGGCGATCGGGCGCCTCGCCCGGCACCTCGGTCTCAGTCCGATCGAGACCGCACTCGGCATCCTGCGCGTGGCCAACGCCAACATGGTGCGGGCGCTGCGCAACGTGACGGTCGACCGCGGCATCGACGGCCGTCGCTGCACGCTCGTCGCCTTCGGTGGTGCCGGGCCGCTCCACGCGGCGACGCTGGCGCGGGATTTCGGCATCCGTTCCGTCGTCGTGCCGGCCTTCTCGAGCGCCTATTCGGCGCTCGGTTGCGCCGTTGCCAACCTGAGCTATACCCAGCAGCGCACCGTGCGCATGGCGAGCGGTGCCTGGTCGCACGACCACCTCGCCCAGTTGCGCGAGGAGCTGCTCGCCGAAATGAAATTCGACGACGGCGACGGCACGAGCGGCGTGGCGGTCGAGGACACGGCGCTTGTACGCTATGTCGGGCAGAGCTACTCGGTCGAGGTCCCCTATCGCTTCCCTCCCGCCCTCGCCACGCTCACTCGGGACTTCCGCGCGATCCACGAGCAGCTCTACGGCTTCTCGACCGAGGAGGACTGGGAGCTCGAGGCGATCCGCGTCACCGCCTCGGTCAACACCCCGCCGCTCGAGGCCGCGCCGCCGCCGCCGTCCGCGCGCGCCAACCTGGCACCGAGCTCGACGACCCCGTGCTGGTTCTCGGCCGCGGCCGCGATCGAGACGCCGCGCTATCGCCGGGACGCGATCACGCACCCCTGGCACCTCTCCGGGCCGGCCATTGTCGAGGACGAGTGGTCGACCATCACGCTGCCGCCCGGCACCGCACTCGAGGCGACCGCGGGCGGCCATCTCGTCTTGAGCTTCGAGACAGCGCCATGAGCCGTATCATCGACCCGGTGACGCTCGAGGTCATCCGCAGCGCGCTCACCGCCACGGCCGAAGAAATGTCGCTCGTGGTCATGCGCTCGGCGCGCTCGCCGCTCTTGCGCGAGGCGGGCGATCTCTCCTCGGCGCTGACCGACGCCAAGGGCGAGATGATCGCCCAGGGCCGCGACATCCCCATGCACCTCGGCGTGATGTGCTTCACGGTCAAGGAGTTCCTCAAGCGGGTGCCGGCCTCGACCCTCGCCCCCGGCGACGTGTGGTTCCTCAACCTGCCGGAGATCGGCGGCAACCACCTGCCGGACGTGAAGGCGATCCGCCCGATCTTCGCCGCGGGAGAGCTCTTCGCCTTTGCGGTCAGCCTGGCCCATTGGGCCGATATCGGCGGTGCCGTGCCCGGCAGCTATTTCGCGAGTGCTACGGACATCTGGCAGGAGGGGCTGCGGATCAGTCCGACGCGCCTCTTCACCGCGGACGGCCCCGATCGCGAGAAGCTCGGCCTCGTCCTCTCCAACGTGCGCGGGGCTGCGGAGCGCGAGGGCGACATCCACGCCCAGATGGCGGCGACCCTCGTTGCCGAGCGCCGCCTTGGCGAGCTCGTTGCCGAGCATGGCCTCGGCGTGGTCAAGGCCGCGATGGCGGAGCTGCAGGACCGCTCGGAGCAGCAGATGCGCGAGGCGATCCGTGCCATGCCGCAGGGCGTCTTCGAGGGCGAGGATTTCCTCGACGACGACGGCATCCGCGATCAACCGATCGCCGTGCGCGTTCGCCTCACCTTAGGCGACGGCGAGGCGAGCTTCGACTTCTCGGCCTCCGACGATGCGGCCGCGGGCCCGGTCAACACCACGCCTTTCATCGCCGCCGCCGGGGCCTTCTATGTCATGAAATGCCTGGCCGGCGAGGAGATCCAGCCGAACGGCGGCGCGCTCAGGCCGCTCACGGTCAAGACCCGCCCGGGCTCGGTGCTCGAGCCGCCGCCGACGCGGCCCGTCGTGGGCGGCAATCACGAGACTTCCCAGCGCGTCGTCGATGCCATCTTCCGCGCGCTCGAGCCGGCGATGGCGGAGCGGCTCAGCGCGGGCGGGCCGACCACCTCCGGGCTCTTGCTCTTCGGCATGCGGCGCGCCGACGGCACCTGGGCGACGCTTTACGAGACCCACGGCGGCGGCGAGGGTGCGCGCGTCGACCGCGACGGTGCGCCTGTCGTCCGCGTGCACATGTCGAACGTGATGAATACGCCCGCCGAGGTGATCGAGGCGGAATATCCCATCGAGGTCGTGCGGCAGACGCTCAGGCGCGGCTCGGGTGGGGCAGGTGCCCATCGCGGCGGCGACGGACTTGTGCGCGAGTATCGCATGCTGAGCGGAGAGGTGTCGCTGACCAGCATGTTCGAGCGGCGCGTCATTCCTCCTTACGGGCTCCAGGGCGGTGCGCCCGGTGCCCCTTTCCAGGTCACGCTCGTGAGTGCTGACGGCAAGCGCAGAGAGGTCAAAGGCAAGGCCAACCTTCGCTTGGCCGAGGGCGACCGGGTCGTCCTGGAAAGCTGCGGCGGCGGCGGCTTCGGCCGACCGAAGGCTTCTCGAAAAAAGAGAGGGTGACATGAGACTGGCGAACAAGACCGGCATCGTCACGGGCCCGGCGAAGGGGATGGGTCAGGCGATCAGCGAAACGCTCGCGCGGGAGGGTGCGGACCTGGTGCTCGCCGGGCGCGACGTGGCGGCGATCGAGCCGGTCGCGGCCAACATCCGCGCGATGGGGCGCAAGGCGGAGATCGTCAAGGCCGACGTGACCAATGCGAAGGAGGTCGAGGCGATGGCGGCGCACGCCGCGCGCTTCTTCGGCGGCCGCATCGACATCCTGGTCAATGTCGCCGGCGTCACCGGCCCGATCGAGACGCCG
>DATNIJ010000001.1:0-3721 GCA_035604475.1 Alphaproteobacteria bacterium | reverse complement strand
CTTTCATAGTATGCGGCGCCTTTGGCTGGGGGTTGGCGGTAGGCGTTTCTGCCTAGACGCAACTCCCGGGTTGCATAAGCCCGAACACAATCCAATCTACGCCTCTCGCGGGTTGGCGAAAAGAATCCGCGCGGAGCGAGGCTTTCGCCTTCGCTCATGTTGTGTTGCCGTTCGAAGCAAGAGGACTTGGGCGAAAGGTACGAAGCGGATGCCGACGATAAACCAGCTGATTCGCAACGCGCGCCGGCCGCAGCGGGCGAAGAACAAGGTGCCGGCCCTCCAGCGCTGCCCCCAGAAGCGCGGCGTGTGCACGCGCGTCTACACGACGACGCCGAAGAAGCCGAATTCGGCGTTGCGCAAGGTCGCCAAGGTGCGGCTCACCAACGGCTACGAGGTGGTGAGCTACATCCCGGGCGAGGGCCATAACCTGCAGGAGCACTCGGTCGTCCTCATCCGCGGCGGCCGCGTCAAGGACCTGCCGGGGGTGCGCTACCATATCATTCGGGGCACCCTCGATACTCAGGGCGTCAACGACCGCCGCCAGCGCCGTTCGAAGTACGGCGCCAAGCGGCCGAAGTAGGAACGGAGCCGTAAAGCGATGTCGCGCCGCCGCCGCGCCGAGAAACGCGAGGTGCTGCCGGACCCGAAGTTCGGGGACCGCGTGCTCAGCAAGTTCATGAACAGCCTGATGTACGAGGGCAAGAAGTCCGTCGCGGAGGGCGTGGTCTACTCCGCGCTCGAGACGATCGAGAAGAAGACCGGGCAGGACCCGATCAAGGTCTTCCGCGAAGCGCTCGACAACGTGCGCCCGGCGATCGAAGTGCGCTCGCGCCGCGTGGGCGGCGCCACCTATCAGGTGCCGGTCGAGGTGCGCCAGGAGCGCAGTCAGGCGCTCGCCATCCGGTGGCTGATCGGCGCCGCGCGGGCGCGCAGCGAGTACACCATGATCGAGCGTCTCTCGAACGAGCTCCTCGATGCGGCGAACAACCGGGGCTCCGCCGTCAAGAAGCGCGAGGATACGCACCGCATGGCGGAAGCCAATCGCGCCTTCTCCCATTATCGCTGGTAACCGGGAAGGACGCCGGCCGAGCCATGCCCCGCACCACCCCTCTCGAGCGCTACCGCAACATCGGCATCATGGCCCACATCGATGCCGGCAAGACGACGACCACGGAGCGCGTCCTCTATTATACCGGCCGCTCCTATAAGCTCGGTGAGGTCCACGACGGCACGGCCACCATGGACTGGATGGAGCAGGAGCAGGAGCGCGGCATCACCATCACCTCGGCGGCGACCACCTGCTTCTGGCGCGACCACCGCGTCAATATCATCGACACGCCGGGCCACGTGGACTTCACCATCGAGGTGGAGCGCAGCTTGCGCGTGCTCGACGGCGCCGTTGCGGTCTTCGACAGCGTGGGCGGGGTCGAGCCCCAATCGGAGACGGTGTGGCGCCAGGCGGACAAGTACGGCGTGCCCCGCATCTGCTTCGTCAACAAGATGGACCGCGTCGGCGCCGACTACTACCGCTGCATCGAGATGATGAAGGAGCGTCTCGGCGCCAAGCCGGTCGTCATGCAGCTGCCGGTCGGCGAGGAGAGCAATTTTGCGGGCGTCGTCGATCTCCTGCGCATGCGCGCGGTGATTTGGAAGGACGAGACGCTGGGTGCCGAGTTCGAGTTCGAGGAAATTCCGGCAGCACTCAAGGACAAGGCGCGGCAGTATCACGAGCAGCTCGTCGAGCTCGCGGTCGAGCATGACGACACGGCGATGGAGGCCTATCTCGAGGGCAAGGCCCCGGACGTCGAAACGCTCGTCCGCTGCGTGCGCAAGGGCACCGTGAGCGGCGCCATCGTGCCGGTGCTGTGCGGCTCGGCCTTCAAGAATAAGGGCGTGCAGCCGCTCCTCGATGCCGTCGTCGACTTCCTGCCCTCGCCGCTCGACATTCCGCCGGTCAAGGGCGAGGACGTGAAGAGCCACGCGGCGCTCACGCGCAGGGCGGCCGACGACGAGCCCTTCTCGGCGCTCGCCTTCAAGATCATGACCGACCCCTTCGTGGGCTCGCTCACGTTCGTGCGCATTTACTCGGGCAAGCTGCAGGGCGGCACCGCGGTGCTCAACTCGACGAAGGACAACCGCGAGCGCATCGGCCGCATGCTGCAGATGCACGCGAACCACCGTGAGGACATCAAGGAAGCCTACGCCGGCGACATCGTGGCGCTGGCGGGCCTCAAGGCGACGACGACCGGCGATACGCTCTGCGACATGGCGAAGCCGATCGTGCTCGAGCGCATGGAGTTCCCGGAGCCGGTCATCGAGGTGGCCGTCGAGCCCAAGAGCAAGGGCGACCAGGAGAAGATGGGCGTGGCACTTGCCCGCCTCGCGGACGAGGACCCGTCCTTCCGCGTCACGACCGACCAGGAAAGCGGCCAGACGGTCATCAAGGGCATGGGCGAGCTCCACCTCGAGATCATCGTCGATCGCATGCGCCGCGAGTTCAAGGTCGAGGCCAACGTGGGCGCCCCCCAGGTCGCCTACCGCGAGACGATCACCAAGACGATCGAGCACGACTACACCCACAAGAAGCAGACCGGCGGGTCGGGCCAGTTCGCCCGCATCAAGATCCGCTTCGAGCCGCTGCCGCCGGGCTCGGGCTTCCAGTTCGAGAACGACGTCGTCGGCGGTGCCGTGCCGAGGGAATACGTGCCGGGCGTGGAGAAGGGCCTCAAGGCGGCGCGCGAGTCGGGCGTGCTCGCCGGCTTCCCGATGATCGACTTCAAGGCGACCCTCGTCGACGGCGCCTACCACGATGTCGACTCCTCGGCACTTGCCTTCGAAATCGCGGCGCGCGCCTGCTACCGCGAGGGCATCGAGCGGGCGCGGCCGGTGCTGCTCGAGCCGATCATGCGGGTCGAGGTGGTGACGCCGGAAGAGTACATGGGCGACGTGATCGGCGACCTCAACAGCCGGCGCGGCCACATCCAGGGCATGGATGCGCGCGGCAATGCCCACGTCATCAACGCGATGGTGCCGCTCGCGAACATGTTTGGCTACGTCAACAACCTGCGCTCCATGAGCCAGGGGCGCGCGACCTACACCATGCATTTCGACCATTACGCCCAGGTGCCTCAGGCCGTGGCCGACGAGGTCCGGGCCAAGATGGCGTAAGGCTCCATGACAACACGGGCAAATCCCGCGAGACGGAGAAGACCACATGTCTAAGGCGAAATTCGAGCGCACGAAGCCGCATTGCAATGTGGGGACGATCGGGCACGTCGACCATGGCAAGACGACGTTGACGGCGGCGATCACCAAGGTGCTGGCGGCGCGGGGCGGGGCGGAGTTCGTGGCCTACGACCAGATCGACAAGGCGCCCGAGGAGCGCGCACGGGGGATCACGATCGCGACGGCGCACGTGGAGTATTCGACGGCGAAGCGGCACTACGCGCACGTGGACTGCCCGGGGCACGCCGACTATGTGAAGAACATGATCACGGGGGCGGCACAGATGGATGGTGCGATCCTGGTGGTCTATGCGGCGGACGGGCCGATGCCGCAGACGCGCGAGCACATTCTCCTCGCACGGCAGGTGGGCGTGCCGGCGATCGTGGTTTATCTCAACAAGGTCGACATGGTGGACGACCCCGAGCTGATCGAGCTTGTCGAGCTCGAGGTGAGGGAGCTGCTCACGAAGTACCAGTTTCCCGGGGACGAGACGCCG